>NZ_CP093396.1:1885011-2199179 GCF_029027405.1 Sulfurimonas sp. | reverse complement strand
TTTAAAGCATTTCCACTTCCATGATCTGATGTGAATATAAAAATTGTTCTATCAAACCAAGGCTCATTTTTAACACCTTCCATAAAACGACGAATGGAATCATCAGCGTATATAAAAGCATTTAAAGAGCCATTGTAATTTTTTAAATCATGTGGATATCTTTCAAACTTTTTACTTGGTAAATGAAAATCTGAGTGAGTTGAAGATGTAAAAGCGAAACCTAAAAATGGTTCTTTCATTGTGTTTAGTTTTTTATGGTAAAAATCAAGCATATTAAAATCATATGTTCCAGTTAGGGGTTTTCTTCCTTCATCAACTTCTTCAACATTTGGCATGTCCTGTGCACCGTAATACTCATCAAATCCAGCTAAAGCACTAACAGCATCTACTCGGTAAGAGCGTCTATTTCCTGCTTGCATAGAGATAGTAGAATAGCCATTTTCTTTTGCTACCCCACCTATGTAACTTAAGTTTGATAGTTCTAAACCTTTTCCTAAGTATTGTGCTCCTGCTGGTATAGTAACTCCTGTAAACATTGAAGTGATTCCAAATATAGAGCGATAACCATTTGAGTAAAAAGAGGTAAATTTCAAACCTTCATTACTTAGTTTTTTAAAGTAAGGAGTAACATTTAATTCTTTATAATATGTAAATCCATCTATATGTTCAGCTCCAAAAGATTCTAAAAGGACTATTACAACATTATATTTTTCTTTATTTTTAAATGAATATTGTCTCATTAAAGGGTATTGTTTATCAATAAATGGAGCATTTGGTGTTTTTAATAATTCTTGTGTAACTTCAATAGCTTCATGATAATCAATAAGGTCATGTTTTATGGTTTTTTTCGCAGTTCTATAAATTGTAAAAAAACCATTTAAGGCTAAGTTACCACTACTCACTTTATTTACAGCATATGCGTCACTGCTTCCAAAACTTTTTCCACCAAAGTTATTTCTTATACCAATAAATAGAACTAATATAGATAATACAGTTAATATAAGAAGATATTTTCCAGAAATAAAACTAGTTAACTTTACTGAAAATAGTTTAAATACTAAATATAAGAATAAGATGCTTATAAGAGTTGCCCCTAATGTATAGTGCAACATAGAACCAAATGCCATACCGACAATAATATCTGTATCATCAGCGAGATTAAAAATTTCATTTGAAATATGTCTATGAATATAGTCATAATATAAAACATCACTAAAGCTGATAACAAAAATAGTGTTTAATATAAAAGCCCACAGTAGTGCAATTTTTGATCGTAATTTGGAGTTTTTTATAAATAGAAGTATTAAAATAAATATAGAAGAAAAAGTAAAAATTGTAATCATATCTACTCGAAAACCCATTAAAAGTGAAGCGAAAAATTCACTTGTTGAAAGGTCACTAAAATCATCTATATAAAAGTTATAAAGGGTAAGTCGTATAGCCATTAAAACTACAAAACTAAATACTAAGAGAGATAGTATTTGAGTAAATTGATTTTTATTCAATTACAGAATCCTCTTTAAAAACTAATTTATAAATAATATGAGTTGAGATATAAACTATAAAAAAAGAAGTTACAACATCACTGAAAAAGTGTCCACCTGCCGACATCCTCGCGATGCTTACAAAAACACCATAACTAATAGCTATATTAATCCACATTTTTCTTCTCTTGTGTGCAAGAAGAGCGAAACCAATTAAACTAAATGCTGCAGCAGAATGACCTGATGAAAAAGAGTATCCGTTTTGATCACTCATAATAAAAGCAGGAGTAAATTCTTTTTGTCCTCCAAAGTTAATAGTTTGTGCTGGTCTCGCTCTACCCCAATTTTCTTTTAGCGTAGTATTTACTATAAGAACAGGAGCAATAGTTAAAAACAATACAATATATAAAAGAACTTTAGAATTAATATTTAAAATATTTTTTTTCTTAAAATGATTATAGGAGAAAATACCAATAGTAGTTAAAACGAAAAATATAATGATAGGTTTAACAGAATAGTAAAACAACTCTTCAAAAAAAGTTCCATTCATGAAAAATGACTTACCGTCATAAAACATAGATGCAATAAATAAGTCAATTTGTGGAAAAAAGATAAAAATTAATGCTGAGATTAAAAAAGAAATCCAGATATAGATGCTGACATTTAAATATTTTTTATTCATGAATGAAATTATACCCCGTCTTTTATGTAGATATATAAAGGAGATGATCCAATTTGTAGAGTCTCATCTTTTATGGACTTTCCTATACTTGAGTAAACATTAAAAAAGTCTTCATTTTTTAATGTTGTTGGTTTTAGTGACCAGTGAATTTGTAGAAGTTTGTCATTTACTAAAAACTGTAAAATATAGTAGCCTCTTTTTATATCAAGTCTTAAAAATTGTGCTTCTTGTAAAGTTTGTAACATGAATTTATATGCATAAAATGCTGAACGCTTTTTAATAGTGTCAATATTATCCACCAGTCCATAACCTCTAGCAATTAGTTGATGCCAAGATACAGAATCTACTTGTTGAGAAGCAAGAGATAAAAAGTAATATCTAAGCATAAAATCTTCATATAACTCTTCACTTACACACTCATGCTCACTTGTAGGAGCATAAGGAGCAGTTTTGCTAATTGGCCAATTTGTTTCTGTAATATGTAGTACATTCTTACTTTTTGGACTAAGCCAAATCATAGTGCTTAAAAGTGCGATTTTATCTGAAAGAGCAAAACCCATCTGCATGTTTTCAGGAGCACCTCGTCTATCTACATACAACAAAGATGCAATACCATCATATTTGTATTTGAAAAAATTAAATAAAGTGTGAGCTGTAAAATGATATTCAAAATCAATGACACCACTTCCTATCAAGGTTATGTTCTTAAATTTGGTCATTTTTAAATTATAAGCAACACTATAAAATTTGTTATATTCATCAACAGAAAAAAATCCCCATTTAGCTCTGTTGATAGTTGAACCAATTTCATAAATATCTATTAGTCCATTTAAACTTGTAAAGATAGTCTTTAAATCTCTTTCTAAGAGTTCTAAGTTTTCAACATGTTCTCTGTCTTGAAGTATTTTAAGTGTTATTTTCCTATTTTTATTTTTTAGTATAAATGTTTTTAGATTTTTAAGTTCATCAATTTCCCAAAGTTTAAAACGAATTAGTATTCTTTTTACATTTAGTTCTTCTAATAGTTCAAGAGTAAGTGCCTCTTCTCTTTTATAATCAACTCCAAGAGAGAAAAAGTTTTTAGAATCAACTTCTTTTCTTTTGACAAAAGGCATCAGGACAAGTGAAACAGGCAAAATGATAAGGCCAGTAAAGATTGTTTTTAAAATTGAAGAAGACTCTTTCTTTCTCATATTATTTTTAAAGTTTTTATCTTTTAGTTGTGCTGGTTGGTCGGAATAATTATCCCATTTAAATGGTTCTTTCATAAGGCGAATTATATCCTTTTTAAGGTAAAATCGTTTAATTATTTTTTTGAGGAATTATTTAATGAAAATATCAGTCATTGGAACAGGTTATGTAGGTTTAGTTGCTGGAGTTTGTTTTGCCCAAATGGGTAACAGCGTGACTTGTATAGATATAGATGAAAAGAAGATAGAAGACTTAAAAAAGGGAATTATTCCTATTTATGAACCTGGTTTAGAAGATATGACCTTAGAAAATTATAAAATAAATACACTTTTTTTTACAACTAAAGCACAAGAAGCAATCGAGAATTCTTCGATATCTTTTATAGCTGTTGGTACTCCAATGGGTGAAGATGGAAGTGCAGATTTACAGTATGTTTTATCTGTTGCAAAAGTTATTGGGCAGTCGATGAAAAACTATATGGTTGTTGTAGATAAGTCTACTGTACCGGTTGGAACTGCAGATAAGGTTAGAGCTACTATTCAAGCTGAACTTGATAAACGAGGTGCTGATATAAAATTTGATATTGTATCAAACCCAGAGTTCTTAAAAGAAGGCGCAGCAATCCAAGACTTTTTGCATCCTGACCGCGTTGTAATTGGAGCTGACAGCAAAAAAGCAATGGATATTATGAGAGAGTTATATTCTCCATTTATGAAGCACCATGATAGATTTATCGGCATGGATATTAAAAGTGCAGAGATGACAAAATATGCAGCAAACTCAATGCTTGCTACTAAAATATCTTTTATGAATGAGATGAGTCAGATTTGTGAGAGAGTTGGAGCAGATATAAATAAAGTAAGAAACGGCATCGGAAGTGATAGTCGTATAGGATATAGTTTTATATATCCAGGTTGTGGTTATGGTGGTAGTTGTTTTCCTAAAGATGTTCAGGCCCTAGCAAAAACAGCAAAAGATTTTGGATATAGTCCAAGAATTTTAGATGCTGTTGAAGCAGTTAATTATGATCAAAAATATGTAATGAGCAACAAAGTAATTGCAAGGTTTGGTGAAAATCTAGATGGAAAAACTTTTGCAATCTGGGGACTTAGTTTTAAACCTGAAACTGATGATATGAGAGAAGCTAGTTCTATTACGATTATAAATGAGTTAACGAAAAAAGGTGCTAAAATTTTAGCTTATGACCCTAAAGCTAGACATGAAGCAGAGAGTCATTACTTAAAAGGTAACGATAAAGTTTCTTATGTTGATAGTAAATATGATGCTTTAAAAGGTGTAGATGCTGTTGTCCTTGTTACAGAATGGAAAGAATTTCGTGCTCCTGATTTTGATGAAATGAAAAAACTTATGAAAAATTCTATTTTCTTTGATGGAAGAAATCAGTTTGAAAAAGAGAAAATGAATGAATATGGTTTTGAGTATTTCCAAATTGGAGCAAACTAAAAGTTGAATATTCTTGTATGTCGCACAGATAAGCTAGGTGATTTTATAACTGCACTTCCAACAATGTATGTTCTAAAGCATCATAATCCTAATAACAGGATTATAGCTTGTGTGGTACCACTAAATAAAACTTTAGCTGAGTCTTGTAGCTTTATAGATGAGGTTATTATAGATGATGAAAATAGTTCTATTTTTTCTCTTGCAAAAAAAATTAAAGAGAAAAAGATAGACGCTTCTATAACTCTTTTTTCCAATACACGAATTGCTATTGCTCAATTTTTAGCACGAATTTCAAAACGAATCGCTCCAGCTACAAAAATTGCACAAATTTTTTATACACATAGAGTAAAGCAGAGAAGAAGTGAAGTTAAGATGGCTGAGTTTGAGTACAATCTTGAGCTAACAACAGAGTTATTTAAAGATATAAAATTTAACTATCCAAAACCACTTTTAAGTTTTGATGATTCTACTCAAGTCTATGATATATTTTGTTTAAATCATGGGGTTAATAGAGAAATCATAGCTTTTCATCTAGGATTTGGTGGGTCTTCAGATGCTAACTGGAATTTAGATGAATATGAAGTATTAATAAAAGAAGTGCTTGATGCTAATAAGTATCAAGTAGTTTTAACTTTTGGACCAGATGAATTAGATCTTTATAAAGAGATGCAAGATAGACTAATGCAATATAATATAATATATTACTACTCTCAAGAAAGCATACTCTATTTTGCAAAACTCATAAGTAAGTTTAAGCTTTTTATATCCACATCAACTGGAACTTATCACTTGGCATCTATGCTTGGAACCCCAACTATGACATTTTTTGCTGATTCACTTTTTGCAAGTTCTGCTAGATGGAAAAGTATTGGAGATGAAAAACTTCAGCAAAATTTTGAGATACCATCTGATAGATTTAAAAGAGACGAGTTGTTTGAAAAGGTAAAAGGTTTACTTAATAGTTGAAATTACAAGTAAGCCTTGATATAGTTCTTTACAATTTCGGAGGGTGTGTATCTCTCTAATTGTTTAGTGTAATCAACATTATTAGTGCTATTTAAAAGTTCTATTATTTTTTTTGCAACTTCTTTTTTCTCAAAACTAGTTAGATTTTTTGATAATTCATCTGACATAATATCAAGTGTGCCACCTCTACCTCTAGTGGAAACTATATTTGTTTCACATGCTAAAGACTCTAATAATACATTAGGAAGTCCTTCATTAAGTGAAGTAAAAACAAATAACTCGGCTTTTTTTAACCATGGATATGGATTTGTTAGTGCTCCAGTAAAATAAACATCATTACAAAGATTAAGTTTTTGTACTTGTTTTTCTAAAGTAGATTTAAGATTACCATCACCCACTATTACAAGTTTATGATCTAGTCCTAAATCATACTTGGCATAAGCAAATGCATCTATTAGTAAAGAAATATTTTTAACTGGTGCTAATCTACCAATATTTATAATATATTTACTATTAATATCTGGTTCATACTCAAGAGCCCTTTGTTTAATCAACTTAGTATTTATTGGACTTGGAATTACATATAAATTTTTGTAATTAACTTTACTGTTTTTAAAGTCAACTTCCAACTCTTTAAATACACTTGGTGCATTACACATGATTTGTTTATTAGAGAAAATAAGTCTTCTAAAAAAATTATTTAAGGGTGTTTTGTATTTCCTTAATATATTTACTTGTTGTATTACAAGTTTATCACTATTGTATGTCCAAATCATTTCGAAAGTACCTTGACCACGAATAATTATTAAATCAAATTTTCCATATTTTTTTTCTAGTTGTTTTAATTTATAATTGAATATTGGTGATAGTAAAAGACCTTGCCATACGAAATAACTATGTCTAATTATACCGTTTAGTAATTTTGCGATTAAATTTAAAATAACACCTATAATTGTGAGTTTTAATAATTTTTCTAATTCAAATAGGTGTGTTTTTACAGATTTATTTGGTGATAGAGATTTGTCTTTAGCTTTGAAATAAATTAAATGACTCTCATGTCCTTCATTTGCAAAAGTATCAGCTAGATTTATAGCTGCTCTTTCCATTCCACCTATTTTAAGACTTTTTACTATAACTGCTGTTCTCATTATTTATCTTGCATTTTGTAAAATTCTTTATACCACTTAACGAATGCTTCAATACCTTCATCTAAGTTTACTGATGGTTGATAGTTTAAGTCTAAAATTAAATCATCAACATCTGCAAATGTCGATTCTACATCACCATCTTGCATTGGAAGCATCTCTTTATCTGCTTCTTTTTTTAAGTGCTTTTCAATAGTTTTAATAAAATCTAGAAGCTTAATGGGTTTGTTATTTCCAATATTATATAGCTTATAGTTCGCAGATGATATGTCTGGACTTGGATTATTTGCATCCCAACTGTTGGATGATGAAGCTGGATTGTCTATTATTTTAACAAGACCATTAACGATATCCCCAACATAGGTAAAGTCACGGCTCATATTTCCATTATTAAAGACTTTTATTGGTCTATTGTTTAATATGGCATCTGTAAAAAGCATAGGAGCCATATCAGGTCTTCCCCATGGTCCATAAACAGTAAAAAATCTAACCCCAGTGGTATGTATACCATATAGATGAGCATATGTATGGCCCATCAATTCATTAGATTTTTTAGTTGCTGCATATAAACTAACAGGATGATCAGTAGAATCAGATGTTTTAAATGGTTGAGTTTTATTTAGTCCATAAACAGAAGAACTAGATGCAAAGCATAAGTTTTTAACATTATAGTTTCTGCATCCCTCTAGAATATTTAAAAATCCAACTACATTACTTTGTACATAAGTATGTGGATTTTCTATAGAATACCTTACCCCAGCTTGTGCAGCTAAATTACAAACAGCATCAAAATTATTTTCTTTAAATATTTTATCTATGTGAACATTATCCGAAATATCGGCTTTTATGAATGTGAAGTTTTCAAATTTTACTGACTCTTTAGAACTGTCTAGATGTTCATTCTCTAACTCCACACCAAGTTCTTTAAGACGACCAAGTTTAAGGTTTACATCATAATAGTCATTTAGATTGTCGATACCAACTACAATATCACCTCTCTCAAGAAGTTTCTTAGATAAAAACATTCCTATAAAACCAGCACTGCCTGTTACTAGTATTTTCATAAATTACCTTTGGTGTTATATTTATTTATGATTGTTTACCCTTTATTTTTCTTTTAAAATTAACTTTTATTTCTAAAATTTTTGCTTCATTTAAAGCTATTTCAATAGCTTTGTCCTCATTTAGATTTGCAGCTATAGCATACTCTTTTGCTAAAAGAATCAAGTCGTTTTTATCTTTTGCCCAAAATTTATTTAAGTTTTTTAAACCTTCATAGCCTTCAATAGATTTAAATTCCATTCTATTAATATCAACAAGTGAAAATTTATATATGTTATCCATTTTAGTTATTAATATATTTCCAAGAGAATAGTCTACATGCCAAACACCTTTTTTATGAATCTCATAGGTAAACTTAGCAAACTGTTTTAAAATTTCTTTGTGATTATCTACTTTATGATGGAAGACTTCTCGAATGGTAAAGTCATATGGCTCATAAGATGAGATAAAATAACTATTAGATAAAAGACCATAATTGAAAAATTCTATTATTCCTATAGGCTCTGGAGTACTAACCCCAAGTTTTATTAGTCTACTTGCGTTATGGTAAGATTTTTTAGCTTTTCCATCTCTTAAAAATGTGTAAGCAAATCTATTTATAATATGCGGAATTTTAAATGATTTAATTACACACTTTATACTATCTAATTCGACTATTTTAAGTTCATTTCTAGCTTTATGAATAGTGTTATTAGAACTTAAAAATATTTTTTTTATATCAAGTAAGTCATTTAAAAAAAAATTATATTTTGTATTTATTTCATGTTTATGTGACAAAGATAAAGCCTTTAGTTATGTATAACTGATATTTGGATAGAATTCATGAATATACTTAGGAATTTTATGAAAAAATATATTACGGCCAATATTATAACACTTAATGAAGAAGAAAACATTAAAATTGTTATAAAATCAGTTCAAGAAGTTTGTGATGAAGTCTTAGTCATTGATTCATTTAGTTCAGATAAAACTTGTCAGATTGCAGAATCAATGGGTGCTAAAGTTGTGAAGCAAAAGTATCTTGGTGACGGTGGACAGAAAGCTTTTGGTGCTCCTTTGACTAAGAACAAATGGATTTTAAGCATAGATGCTGATGAGAGATTAGATATTAATGCTATCGAAGCTATAAAAAATATTGATTTGGAATCAACTTCTTATGAAGCTTTTTCATTTGCAAGAAAAACATTTGTAGGTAAGAATTTTATAAAGCTTTGGTACCCTGATCGTGTAACTAGACTTTATAATCGAGATTTGTGTGGTTACTCTACAGAAGGTGGGCATGCAAAAGTAGAGAGTGAAAATATAAAAGCATTAGATGCTGCCATGCTTCACTACTCTTATGAAGATTATTCTCATATGATAAAAACAACACATAAGTTTATAACACGAGGAGCTAGAATATCATATGAAGATGGAAAAAGAGCTTCTGTATTTGACCCATTTGTTCATGGAATAGGAGCTTTATTTAAAGCACTAGTATTAAAAGGTGGAGCATTCCATGGAATACATGGGTGGAATGTGGCTGTAATCTCTGCTTTTAGTTCTTATATGAAATATGCTTTGATGTTGGAGAAACAAGAAAATGAGTAAAACAATAATTTTAGAACTTTGTATGTCTCCTGATTTAGGTGGACTTGAACTTTATATGCTGAGAGCTGCAAAAGCTTTAGGCAGTGACTTTAATGTTATAAGCGTCATAAATGAAAATTCAAAGTTAGAACAGTATTACGATGAAAATGATAAATATATAAAAATAAAAAAAATATCTAATCTTTTTATGTTTGGTGCCGCTAAAAAACTTGCAAATATTATAGATACAGAACAAGTAGAAATTATTCATATGCATTGGACAAAAGATATTCCTTTCGTAGTTTTGGCAAAAATGCTTTCTAATAAAAAACCAAAAATTGCTCAAACCAGAAATATGACTATGACTAGATTTAAAGATGATTTCTATCATAGACTTATGTATAAAAACATGGACCTGATGCTACCTGTAACATTTCAGGTAAAAGAGCAGTTAGAGAAGTTTATACCCCAAGATATACGACCAAAGATTGAAGTATTGTATATGGGTTCAGATAAACCTGAAATTCTAAGTGATGATGAAGTCACTAAACTAAAATCAGAATTGAATTTTGATACTAATATTTTTAATCTTGGACTAGTAGGTCGCATAAATGAAGCAAAAGGACAGCATCTGCTTATAAAAGCTGTTGATATTTTAATAAAACAAGGTTTAAATGTAAATGCATACTTTGTTGGACATGCGATGGAAGAATCTTACTTAGAGATGTTAAAAAAAGATGTTAAAGATAGAACACTTGAAAATAATATACATTTTTTAGGCTTTATGAAAAATCCACACCACTTTTATCAAGCTTGTGATGCTGTTGTGCTTGCATCTAAGAAAGAGACTTTTGGACTTGTTCTTATAGAGGCTATGCAAGTTGGTACTGCTGTTATTGGTGCAAACAGTGGTGGGGTCATTGAGATAATAGATGATGAAAAAACTGGTTTACTCTTTGAGAGTAAAAATTATGAAAGTTTGGCTTCGTCAATAGAAAAACTGATAAATAATTCAGAATTACTCTCAGATATAGCAAAAGGTGGACAAAAAAAATGTGATGAAAAGTTTTCTAATAAGTTGCAGTTTGAGAAATTATCTAAAATATTTCAAGAGGAACTTAGGTGTTAGTCTCTGTAATTATTCCAACATATAAAGATTTAGAAGCCCTAGAACTTATTCTAAAAGCTTTAGAATCTCAAACATATAAAAATTTTGAAGTTGTTGTAGCAGAAGATAATGATTCTGATGATGTGAAAGAATATTTGAAAGATAATAATCTAAAATTAAAAATTAAACATTACTCACAAGCAGATGATGGATATCAAAAACCAAAAGCATTAAATGGCGCAGTTAAGCTTTGTGAAGGTGAATACATTATTTTTTTTGATGGAGATTGTTTACCTTATTCAAACTTTGTAGAAGCTCATATTGGTAATGCTAATTATAATTATGTATTATGTGGCAGAAGAGTAAATCTTGGAGATGAATATTCTCATTACTTAAGATCTAAGAAAATAAATGTGAAGGAATTAGAGAAGCATTTTTTTAAAAACTATTTTAAAATGAAAAAGGATGGAGCTAGACATTTGGAATGTGGAATGAAAGTTATACTTAAGTTGAAGTTTAATAAATTACTAAAAACGAAAACAGCATTAATTGGATGTAACTTTTCCCTACATAAGAAAAATTTATTAATGATAAACGGCTTTGATGAATCTTACTCTAAAAATACAACTTTAGCAGATGATGTAGACTTAGAATGGAGGTTGCAAGCGCTTGGTTTAAGTGTCAAAAGTGTCAAATACTCAGCACATCTATTACACTTAAATCATCCTAGAGCGAATAGAGTTAGGGATAACCTTGATAATTTAAAAATTATGAATAATAAAAAGCTTAAGAATAAGTTTTATTGTTCTTCTGGAATATTAAGACCTAAGCTTTCTTGATATGATATAGCATTAAATAGAGCCGCAAATGTACATAATAAAACTAAAGGGTTCATAATATGAAAAGAAAAACCACCCATGGAATGCATAAAGAATAACAAACTAAAAGATACTGTTAACAATTTATATTCTTTTGTTTTAAATTTAAGAGTAAGTAATATATAAAATACAAAAATAGGAACAAGCAATCCTAATATACCAAGTTGGACAGCATATTGCACAAAAGTATTATGATAGTCACTCTTTTTTGTATAGTTGATATTAAGAAGTTCTGAATATGCATTAGTGTCTTCCATCTCTCCGCCGATACCTTTCCCCAAAAGAGGGTTGTCTATAAAAATTTTACTACCAATTATCCATAATGAAACTCGTTGACCGACAGACCCAGAGAAATTGTTGTTACTAATGTTAATAATATCTACTTCTAATTGAGAAATTCTATTTTTAAAATTAGGGCTAAAATTATATGCTAGTGTTAATGTTAATGCTATACCTATTACTGAACTTAATATTATCCTGAAGGAAGTTTTAAAATAAATTAAAACCATAATAAATATAGATATTAAAAATGCTATTTGACCTGTCCTCCCTCCATTTATAAAAAGATTTGATATGCCAGTTAAAAAATAAAATAAATAAAAAATTTTCCATTTAATTTCATTCTTTTTAAATAACTTAGTCAGTATTATCATTAAAGCAAAAGCTAAAAAAATACTATAATCAATATGGTTTATGAAGGGTGATGGATCAGTAGGTAGAATATTTTTATATGTCCATATTTCAAAAAATATGCCATATGACATGATTTCACTTATAAACATACTTGTTAAAAAAGCATTTAAAATATATTTAATATATTCTAATTTAAGCGAGGTAAGTATAATAGGAATTGTTAAATAATGCCAATATTTTCTAATAATAAAATCTAGAGCATACAATATATCTGGTGACCATAAAAGAGACAAAAAACTAAAACCTATTAGGAACATGAAAGTTAAGCTTAGTTTATCATGCTTAATAATATTTAGTTTATCAAGAAATTTTCCTTCAGCAAGCCACGATAAAATCATAAGTGCCATAAAGATACTGACTAGGGCTTTGGATATAGGTATTGAAAATGCAAAACCTATAAAAAAAATATTTGTTAGTTTATTAAAGTCAATTCGTTTTAATTTATTTGTAGTTAATTCCATATTATCTCCAATTATTAGCTCTTGAAGCTTCAATATATTGTTTAATAGTTCTAGTTGGTTTCCATCCAAGAGCTTGCGTTTTAGAAATCATAACATCTGCGGTCATCCTGTTACCTTTTCTCTCAGGTAGCATTTTTATTTTTCCATTATACATCTCAGCAATCTCTTTAATGCTGTAAGATTCAGGACTTCCTATGCCAAATTCATCGCCGTAACCATTCTCACCGACTAAAACCAAACCGTCTATGATGTCATCTATATGAGTAAAGTTTCTTTTCTGAGTACCGGGACTTACTATTGTAAGTGGCTCATTGTTTTTCATTTTCTCTTTGAAAAGTGCTATAAGTGTTGCATATTTTCCAGTTTGAATCTCTCTGTTCCCGTAAACATTATAAAAATATGTAATTGCATATGGAACATTAAACCAAGCTCCATAATTTTGAACAAGTTCAGTGTTTGAAGCTTTTGTCCATGCATACGGAGATGCACTTCTCCCTAGTCCTCCATCGCCAAATTTTGTAGAACTTCCAGCATAAAGTATCTTGCATCCATGTTTTCTGACAAATTGTAAAACTGCGAAAATTCCATCTTTGTTAAACCTCCAAACTTCTTCAATATCATCAAAGCTTTGCTCGACTCTTGAATACTCTCCAAGATGATAGACCATGTCTGGCGTAAATGTAATCAATTTGGCTATATCTACAGTAGAACCTTCTATATACTTAACATTAGGTACATGATTTTTTTTAGAACCTGTAAAGTAATTGTCTAAAGAATATACATCGTTATTTCCATCTTGTGCTAAGCGTTCGCATAGATTACTACCAACAAATCCTGCCCCACCTGTCACTAATATTTGTTTTTTCATCAATTAGCCTTGAGTTTAAATATTTATTTATATTACTAAAAAGATGATTAAAAAGAGTATAATTCCAAATGGAAAAATACCAACATTTCAATTTTTTAATTAATTTACTATATTCGATATTGAAACTATCTTTAGTTGTTTTATTCCTTATGACTTTGTCGAGACTATACTTATTTTTAAATTATGCAATATCAGGCAGTTATTCGTATTTTGAGCTTTTTGATGCTTTTTTCCTAGGATTTAGATTAGATGCAAGTATGTTAGCCTATATCAATTTTGTTGGAGTTTTACTAATATTTATTATATGGTTATTGAGAATGAAATTCTTGCAAAACCATTTATATACTTTTTATAGAGTCTACTTTATATTTTTTTTGACATTCTTGGCTTTTATTACATTTATAGATTTAACATATTTTTCTTTTTTTGGGGAACATTCTACGCTCATGATTTTTGGTGTTTTTGATGATGATACTGAAGCTCTTATCCATACAGCATTTAACAACTATAATGTAGTGCTAGTTGCATTATTGTTAGTAGTTTTTTTTAGTTTTTTATATTTTTTAATCTTTAATATGATAAAAGTTACTAAAAGATTTGAACTAAAATTAAGCTGGCTAAAACAGTTAAGTTTTTTTCTTATTCTTATTATAAGTGTGGCTCTTTTAGGTAGGGGGTCAGTAGGTATATTTCCTCTCGCTTATAGCATTTCAGATGTGAGTAAGGATCAACTTGTAAATAAACTTCCACAAACTCCTAGCTTTGCAATTTTTGATTCATATAATCAGTATACAAAAAGTAAGTCAGGTAATTATAATCTTATTAAAATGTCTGGTTATAAAGGTAATATGCCAAAAGCTTTTGAAGTATTTAGACAAACTAAGGAAATTGATAGAGAAAATCTTTTAAATAATCTGGTTCAAAAAACATCTAAGGCTGAGCATTTAAAAGGTAGGCTACCCCATGTAGTTGTTGTTATGGTTGAGAGTTTCGGTATGCCTCTGCTTGATTATCAAAGTGATACTTTTAATATTATGGGGAAAATTAAAAAACATTTTGAAGAAGATATTTTATTTACATCTTTTATTTCAAGTTCAAACGGCACAATAGTATCTCTAGAACCACTTCTTTTAAACATAACAGCTCGCCCAAACTCAACATCTTTTGCCCAGAGTTCATATTTAAATACGCACTTCACACAAGCAAGTGCAAAGGTCTATGCAGATGCAGGTTATAAGACAAGTTTTGTTTACGGTGGAGATTTATTTTGGAGAAATATTGGTAGTTTTATGTCAAGACAGGGCTTTAATCAGATAGTAGGGAAAGGGGCAATAGCAAAATCGTTAGATAAAAATATAGGTGCAATTTCTCATGATTGGGGCGTATTTGATGAGTATCTTTATCAGTATGTGTATGAGATTTTAAAAGATGCTACAGAGCCACAATTTATTTTTGTATTAACAACTAATAATCACCCTCCATACACTATTCCATCTCATTATAAATCAAATTCTTTAGAGGTTTCAGCAGATTTAAAAAAACATATTAGTGGTAACCTTAGTCTAGTTAAAAAAAGATTTAAAGATTATGCTTATGCGGTTGATAGTGCGGGTGAGTTTTTGGATAAAATAAAGTCTTCAGCTTTGTCTAAAAATAGTGTGGTAGCAATTACAGCTGATAATAATACTGTTGAAGGTGTAATGAAGTACGATGATTATTATACTCAATCTAAAAGAGTTCCTTTTTATATCTATTTACCAGATGCTTTAATACCTAAAGCGGTAATTGATACAACCGTAGCTTCATCACATAAGGATATCTTCCCAACACTTTATAATTTAACCCTTTATAATAAGGAGTATACTGCAATCGGAACTAATTTATTTAATAATAATACTTTGCATTGTGGTTTTAATGATGCAGGTGTTATAATGGCAAAAGAGGGTGGATTTAAAGCTACAAAAGCTGTGTCTGATGAGCAAAAAAAATGTTATGAATATTATAAAGCTTCATTGTCAGTAACTGAGTATTTAATAAAGTCACATAAAAAATAGGAAAATATTTGAATAAAGTTTTAAAGCGTTTTTGGCCATATATAAAAGAGTACAAGTTACAATATCTTTTAGTTTTATTTGGGATTATTTTAACAGTTGCAGCAACAACTGCAACTGCTTATATTATGAAACCATTGATGGATGATATGTTTATAAATAGAAAAGAAGAGATGCTCTATCTGATTCCACTTGGTTTAGTCGGCATATATTTTGTAAAAGCGATTGGACGATATATACAGTCAGTTTATATGAACTACATCGGACTGCATATAGTCACTCGTTTTAGAGAGATGCTCTTAGCTAAGATGATAAGTTTAGACATGGGTTTTTTATATTTAAACCGTAGTGGTGAGCTTATTTCTCGTGTGACAAATGATATTGGAAGAATTCAATATTTTGTATCAAACATGCTTCCTGAGTTGTTTCGTGAGTCTTTGAGTGTTGTGGCTCTTGTCGCGTATACTATTTATTTAAACCCTCTTCTTGCCCTTTATTCTTTAGTTGTCGTACCACTTGTGATTTATCCTTTAATTTTAATTGCAAAAAAACTTAAAAAATATTCTCGACGTTCACAAGAAAAAAATGCAGATGTTGTAACAAGGCTTACAGAAGTTTTTAACAACTCTGAAATTATAAAAGCAAATGCAACAGAAAAGTTTGAAATAAATCGTTTTAGTGTACAAAATTGGCAGTTTTTTAAGATAAATATGAAGTCTGTTTATGTTGGTGAAATAGTTTCTCCAATGATGGAAATTATAGGTGCAGCTGGACTTGCAGCAGTTATATATATAGGTGGAAAAGAAGTTTACAATGAAAGTATGACAGTTGGAGAATTTACAGCTTTTTTAACGGCTGTTGGACTTGTATTTCAACCTATCCGTCGTATCGGTTCAATTTACTCCAAAATTCAAGATGCAGTAGCTGCTAGTGAGAGAGTTTTTGAAATATTTGATACTAAAAGTAAAACGATAGATGGAGAGGATATTTTAGATATTGACATAAAAAGTGTTGAGTTTAAAAATGTAAGTCTTAAGTATGATGAAACTTATGCTTTAAAAGATATAGATATATCTATGAAAGAGGGTGAAAACATTGCACTTGTTGGAGATAGTGGAGGCGGTAAAAGTACATTTATAAATATGCTTCTTCGTTTCTATGATAGTGAAAATGGTGAAATTTTAATAAATTCAAAAAATATAAAAGAGTACACTTTAGAATCTTTAAAACATCATATCTCTTTAGTGACTCAACGCATCTATATATTTCAAGATACTCTTGCTTTAAATGTTGCTTATGGACAAAAGGTAGATGAGAATAAAGTTAATGAAGCTTTGAAGTTAGCAGATGCTTGGGATTTTGTGGAGTCTTTAGAAGAAGGCATCTATACTAAGATGGAAGAATTTGGAGCAAATCTTTCTGGTGGTCAGCGTCAAAGAGTTGCCATAGCAAGAGCCATATATAAACATTCATCGCTTCTTCTTTTTGATGAAGCAACTTCAGCTCTTGATAATGAGAGTGAAAAAAGAATTCAAGAAGCTCTTGATAAATATACAAAAGATAAAATCACTATCACTATCGCTCATAGACTAAGCACCATAAAACATGCTGATAAAATTTTAGTTATTCAAAAAGGTTGCATAGTCGCATCTGGAAATCACGATGAGCTTTTAGCTGATTGTGAAATTTATCAAAGATTAGCTGGAAAGTTTGAATAATATAATTAATAGACTTATTAGTAAAATTTAGAGATAATCGCGGTAATAAAGTTACAGACCATAGATAACTTCATACTCAATGAGAAGAGAAGCTATAAGATATAAGGCGAAAGTTCGCATGAGCTACTAGTAGCTTAAAGAGCTTTTAACGAAGTAGCTTGTAGCTTATCTTCTCACCCGAAGGGCAACATTTAAAAGATTCATCTTCTGCGTTAAACTTTCTTTAACGATACTCGTATCGCCAAAGAAAGTTTGCCTTGAACCTAAACCTTTTAAATGTTGTTGAGAATAAAGTTATCTATGGTCTGTAACTTAAATAAACATGGATTATACAATATGCTCGATTTTGCAAAATTTACAAAATACTCAAAACCTGGACCAAGATATACAAGTTACCCAACTGCACTAGAATTTAGTGATGCTTATGGATATGAAGAGTACATCAAAAAAATAGAGTCACAAGTTACTTCTAGACCTTTAAGTCTTTACTTTCATTTGCCATTTTGCAGAAATGCTTGTTATTTTTGTGGCTGTAATGTTGTTTTTACCTCTAAAGAAGACAAAATGCTTCGTTATATGGACTATTTAAAAAGAGAATTAGAAATTTTATCTAAGCATCTAGACTGTAAACGGAATGTTATACAGATGCACTTTGGTGGTGGAACCCCAACTTTTTTTACAGCTTCTCAATTAAAAGAAATTATAGAGAATATAAAATCATACTTTCCAAACTTTATAGATGGTGCAGAAATAAGTTGTGAGATAGACCCTAGACATATCGATGAAGACCAGATGCGTGTGATGAGTGAAGCAGGTTTCAATCGTGTAAGTTTTGGTATTCAAGATTTTAACGAAAAAGTTCAAGTGGCAGTTCATAGGGTTCAGCCTTATGCGATAACTAAAGATGCAATGGATTTAGCTAGAAAATACAATATGCACTCGGTAAATACTGACCTTATTTATGGACTTCCATATCAAACACTAGAAACTTTTAAAGAAACTTTATCTCTTGCTTTAACACTTGACCCAGATAGATTTGCAGTTTTCAACTATGCTCATGTTCCTTGGATGAAAAAAACTATGAGAAAGATTGATGAAACAAGTCTTCCTCCCCCAGATGAAAAATTACAAATCATGCAATATACAATAGACTTTTTAACTTCTCATGGTTATAAAATGATTGGAATGGATCACTTTGCTAAACCAGAAGATGAACTTTTTAAGGCTATAAAAAAAGGTGAACTTCATAGAAATTTTCAAGGTTATACAACAAAAGGTGGAGCTGACTTAATCGGGGTTGGATTAACTTCTATCGGTGAAGGTGTTGACTCATATAATCAAAACTTTAAAGATATGAAAGAGTATGAAAAAGCCATAGATGCTGGAAAGTTACCATTTGAAAGGGGAGTTGTTTTAAATGAAGATGACCAAATAAGACAATTTGTAATTATGGAGTTGATGAGTAACTTTAAACTTGATATTAAAAGGTTTGATAAGTTATTTAATGTAGAGTTTAAAACATATTTTGCAGATGCGATAGAAGCACTTAAACCATTTGTCGAAGATGAACTTTTAACTATGGATGAAGAGCATATAGAGTGTAGTGAAACTGGAACTTTGCTTATTAGAAATATTGCGATGCCTTTTGATGCTTATATGAAAAAACATGCAGCAAACTCTAAGACATTTTCAAAAACGGTGTAGATATTGAGTAAAACAAGAGAGGAAATTTTCAATTATATAGATATAACTGATGACTGTATTAAATGTGCAAAGTGTGTTCCTGTTTGTACTATTTACAGAGTAAATCCAGATGAGGTAACTTCTCCTCGTGGTTTTTTAGACCTTTTAGGGGCGTATCAAAGAGGAAACCTAGACTTAGATGAAAATGTAAAAGAGATTTTTGAGAGTTGTTTTTTATGTACCGCTTGTGTTGAAGTATGTCCAAAATCACTTCCAACAGATATGGTAATAGAGCAAGTTCGTTCAGACATAGCAAAAAAGTTTGGTATTGCTTGGTATAAGAGAGCTTTTTTTCTCTTGCTTCGTCATAGATGGATGAATGATTTAGCTTTTAAGCTAGGTTGGGTTTTTCAAACTTGTGGATTTAAGATAAAAGCTGACATAGACTCTATGAACTCTCGTTTTTCATTTCCAATGTTAAAAGCAGATAGACTTCTTCCAAGTCTTACAAAAACATCATTTTTAAATTCTCACCCTGAAAATATAAATAATGGTGGAAAAAGAAAAGTAGCGATTTTTATAGGCTGTTTAGGAAATTACAATTACAAAGATGTTGGAGAAGGACTTTTAGAGATACTAAAACATTTAGAAATAGATGCTTTTTTAGCAAAGAGTCAAAAATGTTGTTCTGCTCCTGCTTATTTTACGGGCGATTTTGATACAGTTGATTATAACGCTAAGTTTAATATAGAGTATTTTGAGAGTTTTAGTAGTGATGTTGAGGCTATTATAGTTCCAGAAGCAACCTGTTCTGCAATGCTAAAAATTGACTATGAACACTACTTTCATGACCAACCTGAGTGGAAGGCTAGGGCAATAGCTATTAAAGATAAAATTTTTATGGCTACAGAGTGGCTCCAACATCACACGCATCTAGAAGAACTTTTAGCATCTAAGAAAAAAGACACTCAAATAGTTACATACCATGATCCTTGTCATGCAAAAAAGATGCAAGGTATTCATAAAGAACCAAGGAATTTGATAAGTCAAAATTACAATATTGTAGAGATGAGTGACCCAAACTCTTGTTGTGGATTTGGTGGTGTGACTATGCAGAGTGAGAAATATCACTTTGCAAAAGCTGCTGGTCTTCCAAAAGCAGCTATGATAAAAAATACAAAAGCAGATATCGTAAGTGCCGAGTGTAGTGCTTGTCGTATGCAGATAAATAACTCTATGGGGAACGAAGCTACTACTATATTTAAAAATCCTATTGAGCTTATTGCTGAAGCTTTGAGGAAATAAAACATTTATCAAATTAGGGGTTAAGCTATGAAAATAAGTGAAATACTAAAAGATACTAACTATAAACTAACTCAATTTAAAACTGAACAAATCCAAGAGATAGACTCTTTGATTTTTGAAAAAGAATTAAGAGGTAATCAAGTAAATTTTATAAAATGCTTAGTTAGACAAAAAGATATACAAGTTAAGCGAGAAGAGTTAGTACGACAACTTTTTTTATTATCACTTCATAAAGATTATGATTATCCTTATAGTCGTATGCAAATAGAATATGCAGTACATTTTGGAAGAGAAGTGAAACGAGCTGATATAGTTATCATGGACAAGGTACAGCCTACTGTTCCTTATATCGTCATAGAAGTAAAAAAGCCAAAATTAAAAGATGGAAAAGAGCAGTTAAAGAGTTATTGTAACTCTACGGGTGCAACTATTGCTATATGGAGTAATGGTGAACAAACTATTTATTATCATAGAAAAGACCCTAATTATTTTGAGCCTATTCCTGATATTCCAAAAGCAAACAAATCATTAAGAGATGTTTTACAAGAAAAATTTACTATACAAGATTTAATCAAAAAAGATATTTTAAAAACTCAAAAAAGAAGTCTTAAAAGTATCGTTTTAGATATGGAAGATGAAATCATAGAACTTACCCCTTCTCATCTGTCTGTTTGTGTTTTATCACCTCAGGATGTAAAACTTTTTAATTCAAATCTCGATGTTATAGATATGTGTGTAAAGATAATGAACCCAAAAGAAGATGAGTATGTTAGGTTAGCAAGTTGAAAATAATTACAAAAGAATATAATGTTATTGAACTATTTGCAGGTGCAGGTGGTTTAGCTTTAGGATTGGAACAAGCAGGATTTAACACTAAAATCACTGTTGAAATCAATAAATGGGCAACTAAAACTTTATTAAAAAATAGACCACATTGGAATGTTATACAAGAAGATATAACAAAAATTTCAAAAAATGGAATAAAAAGTTATTTACAAGACAATCAAGAAATAGATTTATTATCAGGGGGTTATCCTTGTCAATCGTTTAGTTATGCAGGTAAAAAACTAGGACTAGAAGACACAAGAGGAACACTCTTTTGGGATTTTGCAAAAATCTTAAAAGAAGTTAAACCAAAAATGTTTTTAGCTGAAAATGTAAAAGGCTTGGCAACTCACGACAAGGGAAATACATTACAAATAATGTTAGATATATTTAAAGAAGTTGGTTATTCTGTAACTTATAAAGTTTTAAATTCATTAGATTATGGTGTTGCTCAAAAAAGACAAAGAATTTTAATAATCGGAATAAGAAATGATATTAAAGAAAAGATTGGGGTAGATTATACATTTCCTAAACCATATAAAAAACAATTAGTTTTAAAAGATATATTAAGAAATGTTCCACATTCTCCATGTGCTACATACAATGATAAGAAAAAAGAGGTTTTAAAACATGTGAAACCTGGTGGTTGTTGGCGAGATTTACCTGATGATATAGCTAGAGAATATATGAAAACCACTTATTTTATGGGTGGTGGAAGGACTGGAATAGCCAGAAGATTATCTTGGGATGAACCAGGATTAACTGTACTATGTACACCAGCACAGAAGCAAACTGAAAGGTGTCATCCTGATGAACTAAGACCATTTAGTGTTAGAGAAAATGCAAGAATACAATCATTTCCAGACGAGTGGATTTTTGAGGGTTCAATAGCAGAACAATACAAACAAATTGGTAATGCAGTTCCTGTAAATATGGCAAAAGAAATAGGATTATCAATAATAAAGTATTTAGATAAATTAAAAGAGGTAAAAAAAATGAGAGAATATAATTTAAGTTTTATAAGTGATGTGAATTTATTTAACCATGTGAAAGAAACAATAGAAAAATATAGATTTAAAATTAATTTAAAAGAATTCAATAAGAATTTAATTGACCCAATTAAATTAACATTTGATTCTAAAATTTATGGAAAAACGATAGAAGATATTATTGAAGCAGAATCAATAAGGCAAATGGATAAATCAAATAGTAATACTCTAGGATATTTTCAGCAAAATTTTTTTAAGTATATTGTTAATGGGAAGACTAAAGAAGCAAACTGGAGTGTACCTAAAAAAGGTTTTGATATTATTAATGATGTTGATAAAATTTATGTTGAAATGAAAAATAAACACAATACAATGAATTCTAAATCATCTCCTGCAACATACATGATGATGCAAAATAAATTACTAGAAGATGAAAAAGCAACTTGTATGCTTGTTGAAGTAATAGCAAAATATAGTCAAAATATAAAATGGGCAGTATCTCTAAATGGTAATCCAATGTCAAATGATAGAATTAGAAGAGTTTCTATTGATAAGTTTTATGAAATAGTAACAGGAGAAAAAGAAGCTTTTAAACAATTAGTTGAAGCTTTACCCCAAGTGATGGACGATGTCTTAACAGAAATACAACAAAATGGTATTGAAAATACTGTATTTGAAGAACTAGAAGGTATAGATGAGAATATATTAAAAAGTTTATATTTATTATCATTTAAGAAATATGAAGGTTTCTCTAGTTTAAATGTTTAATCAAAAAGATGGAACGGTAGGAATAGCTTATAATATTAAAAAAGATACAAATATTATAACTTTTGGTGCAATACTTCATTTAACAATAAAAGACAATAAAGTATTACCTGAATACTTAACACTTGTATTAAATAGTTTAGTAGTATAAATGCAAAGTCAAAGAGATGCAGGTGGTTCTATAATAAAACATTGGAAACCATCAGAGATAGGAGAGGTTTTAATTCCTATTATAGATGATATAATCCAAACTAAAATAGAAGAAAAAGTAAAAGAATCTTTTAAATTAAAAGAAGAATCAAAACAACTTTTAGAAGTAGCTAAAAGAGCTGTTGAGATTGCTATTGAAGATGGGAAAAATTTGGCTATGGAATATATTGAGGATAATAACAAATGAAAACAATTAAGATTGCATTTTATAAATTAGAATCAAAAATAAATAGGAAACGACAATCATATTTCATGTATAAAAGTTTTCAAGAATCTTTAAATGAATTGGCTACAAAATTAGATGGAGATACAAATAGACAGGTAATTGATACAAATAAAAATGGACTTGAAACATCTATTTGGTTTGATTATATTAATGAAAAAGAATATTTTAATTTTGATAATATATATTATTTTTTATTAGCAAAAGATGTATCTAGTATAATGAAAGAAGACAAAAAGAATAATAAGCTATCTCATCAAAATATAATAGATGACGAGATACATTTAAAAATTCCTGCACATTTTGTTTACTTTCCAGATAAACAAGTTTTAGGTGTTGAAGAAATTGAAAACGCTCCATCTAAATCAGTTATTGAACGAGCTATTAAAAGTTATATTATAGAAAATGTTAAATTCTCACCAATTCAAAGAGAAGATCCAATTAGCAGATTAAATACATTTTTAGAGGCTATCGAAAGTGTAGAAATTGATATGAAAAACTTTTCATCTATATTAAAAGATATAGATGGAGATGAGTATTTGAACTTCATAAGAACAAATAAATCAAAATTAAAAATTAAAACATATTTAGATACAGATAAAGGAAGAAAATATGTTTTTGATATTTTTTCTAAATTATTTAATAAAAATGTAGAAAATGAAATTTTAAAAAATATATCAAATATGAGTGTCAAGTATAAAAATGAAGAATCTCAGCTAGAAGCGTTATCTCTTATAGATAATTTTTTGGTTTTTAAAAAAGATAGAGAAGTTTATTTAGAAGAATTTCAAAGTATGGAAGATAATGTACAAAGAAGATTGAAATATTCAAAAAGTATATATGAGACAATCATTGATTTTTATGATGAGCATTATGAATAATATATCAATAATTTTAAATATAATTGAAAAAATACTAGTTGGTAATAATAATATTTCTATGTATCTAATAACTTTAATCGCAGGATTATTTGGTTTTATTATAGCTTCAATCCCATTGACTATACAAATTCTAGAAATAAAAAATAATAAAAATATTGATAGAATAAATGATAATCCTATAATGAAAAAGAAAATATTTGAACGATATATAAGCCTTATCAAAGCATCATTTTATCTATTTTTATTTATCTTATTTATTGAATTGTCAAAAATTGTATTTTTACCAAATATACTAGTCCTAATTTTATTGTTTATTGTATATGGTGTCTTAATATTTTATTTTTTAAGACAATTGTATAAACTGATAAATATATTAAAAGAGTTAATATATTTATATATAGACTAACCTAAGGAAATGTGGTAATGACTAAAAACTTAATAATATCAGATATAAGCAGACAAAATATAATAAATACTGATTATACTTTAGATGTAAAAGCTTAGTAATGAATAATCTAATAACATACAACGATGGTGAACTAGAATTAAATGTATCCATAGAAAAAGAAACAGTGTGGCTAACACAAAAGCAATTAGGGGAACTTTTTAGTGTAGAATCTCATAATATAACTTATCATATAAAAAATATTTATAAGCAAAAAGAACTAGATAAAAATCCAACTACTCAAAGAATTAGAGTAGTTCAAAAAGAGGGAAACAGAGAAGTTCAAAGAGATGTAGATCATTATAATCTTGATATGATTATCTCTATTGGATATAGAGTAAATTCTATTACTGCTACAAAATTTAGACAGTGGGCTACATCTGTATTGAAAAGTTATATTCAAGATGGTTATGCTATAAATAGAGAAAAGATAACACAACAAAGACTACAATCATTGGAAAATGATATGACTACTTTCAAATCACATATTAAAAATAATATCTTAGAAATAAGGCAAGGGATATTTTTTAAAGGAGAGATATTTGATGCTTATCTATTTGTATCTGAGATAATTAAAAATGCTAAAAAATCAGTTGTATTAATAGATAATTACATTGATGAAGCAGTATTGATATTATTGTCTAAAAATCAGAATATCCATATAATCATCTATACTCAATCAATATCAAAACAGTTAAAGCTAGATGTACAAAAATACAATAAACAATACAATAATCTACATGTAAAGATTACTAAAAATTTCCATGATAGATTTATGATAATAGATGACAAAGAAGTTTATCATATAGGGGCTAGTTTAAAAGATTTAGGCAATAAAATTTTTGCATTTAGTAAGATTGATATGGATAGTATTGATATAATAAAAAAACTGTAGTATAAAAGAAAATAAAAAATAGGAAAACAAATAATGAATAACTGGAATTATATATACGATACCTTTGACCCGATAGCCTTTTATATATTTTCATTTCCTGTACATTGGTATGGAATCATGTATGTTTTAGCCCTAGTGAGTGCTTTGTTTATAGGTAAAGCATTTATTAAAAAAGATAAACTTGATTTTAAAAGTAAAGATTTAGATAACTATTTTATATATGTAGAGATTGGGGTTATTTTAGGTGCAAGATTGGGTTATATTCTTTTTTATGACACTCAAACAATGTATTATATTACTCATCCTTGGGAGATTTTTAACCCATTTCAAAATGGTGAGTTTGTAGGTATCCGTGGCATGAGTTATCATGGTGCAGTTATTGGTTTTTTACTTAGCACTTATATTTACTCCATAAAACATCAAATTGCCTTTGGAAAGATTATGGATTTAGTGGCTCTTTCTATTCCTTTGGCTTTTGTTTTTGGTCGCATAGGGAATTTTTTAAATCAAGAGCTTATAGGTCGCGAAACTGATGTTAGTTGGGGCATATTAGTTGATGGTGTTCTTCGTCATCCATCTCAACTTTATGAAGCTGTTCTTGAGGGTTTTGTAGTTTTTCTTGTAGTTTTTGCATATAAAAAATATCAAAAATTTAGTGGAGAACTAATTTTAATCTATGCTATTAGTTATGGAATTCTTAGAGCTATTGCAGAGATATATCGTGCGCCTGATGTACAAATCGGATATGTTTGTTGCAACATGATAACTCAAGGTCAAGTTATGAGTTTAGGTATGAGTTTTGTAAGTATTTTGGCTTGGTTTTATTATAAGCATAATAGTAGAAAGATAGTTAAATATTAAGTTTTTCTATGATGACGATGAAGTTTTTTATCTCTATTTACTGAGCCTTTCCAAAAATAATTCACTAACCAGTACCCAGTAAATGAACCAACTATCGCATAAATTAAAGTTCCAAAATACAAGTCTATAAAAATATCATCAAGATGTTCGCTAAACCACTCTAAAGTCATCTCAACACAAAGTGCTTCACTCCCTAAAATATAGGAGCCTGTCAGGTACTCGATATAGTACATTGGAGGCATTGTAAAAGGATTACTTAACCAACACATAGCAAGTGCAATTGGAACATTAAACTTAAAAAATGGCATCATCGCTAAAACTAAAACCATCTGCATTGGCATCGGTATAAAAGCGATGAAAAGACCTATGAAAACAGCTTTTGAAACCATTTTACGGTTTGTTGAAAGGTACTCAGGTGGGACTTTATACTTTTTTATAAATTTTTTTAACTTTTCACTTTTACTTATTTTTTTAAGATTTTTTCTGACCATTTATACTGCTTATTATTATATTACTCAAATTATATCTTTTTTAAATTAAAATATCTATCTGTTTCTTCTACCACGACCTTAGATAAAATAAGAAGTGCTATCAAGTTTGGAACTGCCATTAGCCCGTTTGCTACATCTGAGAAGTTCCAAACAAACTTTAACTCCATCATTGCTCCAACAAGAACAAAACTAACAAAGACGACTCTATATATTTTGATAGACTTTTCACCAAAAATATATTCAAAAGCTCTCTCTCCATAATATGACCAGCCAAGAATTGTAGAGTAGGCAAATAATACAGTAGCAAAAACGATGATTATAGCACCTGTATCTCCTAAGAAAAATTCAAAACTCTTTAGTGTTAACTCTCCTGCACTGCCTCCAGTCATCCAAACTGGAGCCATTAAAATTATAAGGGCTGTCATAGTACAAACTACCAGTGTATCTATAAAAGTTTGTGTCATTGATACCAAAGCTTGCTTTACTGGGTCATCAGTTCTTGCGGCGGCTGCAGCTATTGGAGCTGAACCTAGACCTGATTCATTTGAAAATACACCTCTGGCAATACCGTATCTAATCGCAGATGCAACAGCGGCACCTAAAAATCCACCTCCAGCGGCTATTGGATTAATCGCATGATAAAATATCAGACCAAAAGCATCCCCGACTTTGTCAAAGTTCATAATTATAATGACTAGAGCTGTAGAAATATAGACAAGAATCATAAATGGAATTAGGATAGAAGCAGTCTTTCCAATGGATTTTATACCTCCAAGAATTACAAATGAAGTAACAGTCAGTAAAGCGATGCCACTTACCCAAGGTTCTATAGAAAACTGAGTAGAAAGAGCGTGAGCAACAGCATTAGCTTGCGTCATATTTCCTATACCAAAAGAGGCAAGTATTGTGAAAAATGCAAATGCATAACCGAGTTTTGGAAGGTTTGCACCATTCGCAAGGTAGTACATTGGTCCACCTTTAAAGCCGTTTGTCCCTTCTTCTCTATACTTTACGGCTAGTATTGCTTCTGAGTATTTTGTAGCCATTCCTACAAGTCCAGTAACCCACATCCAAAAAACAGCTCCAGGACCACCCATGGTGATAGCTGTGGCAACTCCAACAATGTTTCCAATACCTACAGTTGCAGCTAAAGCAGTCATGAGTGCTTGAAAGTTGGAGATATCACCCTTGGCATCTTTTTCATCTTTTAAAATTAGTTTAAAAGCATGACCAAGTGCCCAAAACTGTAAGCCTTTTAGCCTAATAGTTAAATATAGACCTGTTCCTACTAATAGTGTTAACATAGGAACGCCCCATACTAATGATGAGATGTCAGAAATTATTTGATTTAAGGATTCCACATAGTGCCTTTAGTAAATATAGACTCCATAGTATCAAAAAAGAATTGAAAATCTATTTATATGACCTATTTTCTTTTATTTGTTTAATAATATGCTAAAATTCGATAATTTAAAATAAAGAGTACATATGTCATTTGAAAAATTAGGACTTATTAAACCCCTACTTAGTGCGATTAAAGATTTGGGTTATGAGAATCCGACAACCATACAAAAAAGAGCAATTCCTTTAGTTATGGCAAAGAGTGACGTTTTTGCGACGGCTCAAACAGGTACGGGGAAAACCGCTGCTTTTGCATTACCAATACTTCAAAAACTTCGAAACACAACTGCTGATGAAAACAGACTAATAAAAGCTGTGATTTTATCTCCAACTCGTGAGCTTTCTATTCAAATAGAACAAGACATACAAAATTACTCTAAAAATATGAGTGTAACTAGCACGATATTAGTAGGGGGAAAAGATATATTAGCTCAACAACGCATACTAAAAAAAGGTGTTGATATAGTTATTGCTACTCCTGGTAGATTTATGGAGCATATAGAAAATGGTTTGAAGATTACTGGCATAACTACATTTGTAGTTGATGAAGCAGATAGAATGTTAGATATGGGTTTTTCAAAAGAGATAAGAAAAATCCACTTGATGCTTCCTAAAAGACATCAAACTCTACTCTTTTCTGCGACATATAGCGATAAGGTAAGAAAACTCTCAAAACAGATACTTACAAAACCAGCATTTATAGAAACTGCGAAAAAGAATACAACAGTAGATACAATAAATCAAGTTGCATATATGGTAGATACTACTAGAAAAGCTGAACTCTTAGCTTATCTTATAGGCTCACGAAATTTCCCTCAAGTTTTAGTTTTTACAAGAACAAAAGTAAGTGCTGATGAGTTATTTTTAGAACTTCAAAAAGATGGACTTAAGTGTGGAATTATTCATGGAGATAAAACACAAGCACATAGACTTAAAACATTAAATCAATTTAAAGAAGGTAAAGTTAGAGTCCTTGTCGCTACTGACATAGCATCTAGAGGTTTAGATATAGAAGAACTTCCATATGTTATAAACTATGAGCTTCCTTCTATCCCTGAAGACTATGTACATCGTGTTGGAAGAACTGGAAGAGCAGGGCGAAATGGAGAGGCTATCACACTTTTAGATATATATGAAAAGTATGATGTTAGAGATATAGAAAGACTTATAGGTCAAAAGATTCCACAAGAAACAGTAGAAGGCTTTGAACCTGACCCTAGCATACGCAGAAAAGACCAAGATGAATTAAAACTAAAAAGTGAACATAAAAAAACAGAAGTAAAAAGAATTAGAAAACCTTCAAAAAAAGCTTTTGTAAAACCTGTTTCAAAGAAAAAAAGAAAAACTACAAAAAGAGATTAATCTTAGATTTTGTTTGAAAACTATTCTCTTGAAATTCTTTATAAAGATGAGTATTTAGTAGCAATTAATAAACCATCTGGACTTTTAGTCCATAAATCTATGATAGATAGACATGAGATTTATTTTGCTATGAAGATACTTCGTGATCAACTAGGTCAATGGGTTTATCCGATTCATCGTTTAGATAAACCAACTTCAGGAGTGCTTCTTTTTGCTCTTGATAAACATAGTGCTAAACTAATGTCAGAGCAGTTTATGAGCCATACTATCAAAAAAACATATCTATGTATTGTTCGTGGGTTTACAGATGCTTCAGGTTTAATAGACCATGCTTTAAAAGAAAAACTAGATAAAATTGCAGATAAAGATAAAAGTAAAGAAAAAGAGCCTCAAAAAGCTATGACTGCGTATGAAACTTTAGCATCTGTACAACTCGACTTTGCAGTTGGAAGATACGATAAAGTTCGTTATTCACTTGTAAAAGTACTTCCAAAAACAGGTAGAAAACATCAGATTAGAAGACATATGAAGTATATGTCTCATCATATTTTAGGTGATACAAAATATGGAAGAGGAGAGCATAACAAGTTAATAAGAAAAGAGTTTAATTGTCATAGACTTTTGCTTCATGCTTCTTCGCTAGAGATTATGCATCCATATAGAAAAAAGCATTTAAAAATAGAAGCAGGGTTAGATGAGATTTTTTCTTTTATGCTTAACTCATTTTTCCCACAGCACACGAAACAAAACTTTTTGCTTTAAGACCTGTCGCAGTAAAAACTCCTAGTTCTTCATCATCCATAGGATAACCTAAACCACGCATCTTTTTACGAAACAGTTTCTCATGTTCTTCATCTTTTATATCAACGCTTACAACTCTTGGCTCTTGTTCTAAATCTACTTTAACTTCGCCAAAATCTTTTTTTAGAGCTTCACTAACAGTTTTAGCGCAACCACCACATTTTATATTTAATACTTTAAATTTTTTGTTCATTTGTTCTCCTTTATGTAATTGTTACTTAGATTCCTTGGATGCGTTACTTTCCCATCATATATCACACGACACTCTTTTGACATAATTATATCTGGAACGATAATATCTGATGTGGATTCTATGAGGGATGAACTCCCAGATACTATATCTGAAATTATAGATATATTGGTATCTGCTTTTAAGATTTTATTTACTCCAAATGTAGCGACATCATCAATAGCTTGTGTTCCAATGTTTAGAATCTTTCTTCCTGTCTTCAAAATAGAAGTAGGAATTCTTTGTGTTATATTAACAATAGTTGATGTAGTCTTTGCTGTCTGTGGGTCTTTAATATTTCCTTTTAAGGCTTGTGTGATTATTGCACATCCTTGTTTGTTTACGATGCTAACATCAAGTGAATTTATATCTCCGTTTTGCTCAAAGTCACCAATAGCTACTATGAGAAACTTGTCAGTTGAAAATGCTACATCATCAAGTTTTATCTTTTTATCTTTTAATGAGGCATTTAGTTGTAGATGATTTATCTTTGTATAACTTGAATTTGTATCTGAAAAGTTAGAGATAACAGACTTTGATAAATTTATAATATTGAGACCCATTGCATCGTTTATAGATGATATTTTTTCATCTATATTTATACCAGTTAAAATAGCATCTCTAAGGGCTATATTTGTTTTTGCAGTTTTTTCTTTTATATTGTAAGTAGCATTTCCATCAATGACTCCATGGCTAAGTATGCCATTTTGTTCTATGAGTTTAGCAACTTTTGTAATATCAACTTTTTTCATATATAGTGAAGCTATTTGCTTGTCTAGCACAAACCTTATCTCTCCTCCAAGAGAGTTTGTTTTTATATTTAATGCATCTTTATATGTACCCTCTATTCTCATTGGACCTCGGAATTTATTTGCCATTAATGCTCTATATAAATTGAGTTCTTTTACATCAAAAAGAAAGTCACTTTTTACTTGTTCATTTTCATAAGAAAAAGAGTGTATCACTAATTTATCTTCTTTATGAAAAAGTGACCCTTTAGAATTATATGGAGCTTCAGGCTCTATTTTTAGGTTTAGCTTTAGCGGTATATGCTCTTTTTTATAGTTTAAAATAAGTTTATTTTTAATAGATAGTAGTTCTGGGGTATAGTTTCCTTGAATATCTAGTGATAAATAGTTGTCTACTCTTCCTAGTTTAAAGTTTCTTCGTAGTTCTTCGCTATTTATGTTAAAGTCCATATTATTGAGATTACCTTTTGCCTCAACATCAATATATCCAAAGAATACGATAGGTTTATTAAGTGCAGCAGTTAGAGCATGAAGATTTAAGTTACGAGTGTAAAAGTTAAAATTTTTATCTTCTAATTTTAAAAGTGTCTGAGACTCAAAACTAGAACTAGATACTTGCAGTTTTAAGTTATTTTGATAAGTTACTTTTCCTTTCATATCAAGTAAATTATTTTTAAGTGGCACAGATGCTTTGAAGTTAGACTTTAGTAGTTTTGATTTTAGATTGTATGAACCATCCGCTATTACGCTTATATTATGCTCTTTTAAGTCCAGTTTTTTCATAAAGAAGGCACTTATTTTGTATGAAGCAGTTAATTTATTGTCTTTATATTTTAAGTTTGGAACGGATAGTTTAACTTTTTCTATTCTCTGTTTATTGTAAACGAGCCAAGGAGAGCTAAATAGAAAGTCAGCATCTAGTGTTTTTATGTCTAATTTAGCCTCTAGATTTAGATAACCACGCGCTTTTATTTTTTGTTGTGTAGTTTTAAGAACTTTTGAAAGATGTATATTTTTTGCATCTAAATAGAGATAATCTTCTTTATATGTAATATTTAATTCACCTCCAAGCGAAGATGTGTGAAGTGTAGTATGGAGGTTTTTAGTATTAAAGTTTAAATTGTCTAAAATTATATTCTCATTTCTAAAGCCTATCTTTGTATAGGCTGAAATATTTCCATCTTTAAAAGTAGCATTAGCATCTACACTTGTTTTGTGAAAATTTGGAGGCTTAAATGAGCTAATAAGTTTGAAGTTATCTTTCTCATGAAGTAGTTTTATAGCTACATCTTTAAACTCTGTTCCTAAAATATTTATGGTTTTAGTTTGTAAGTTTATAGATATGTTTGCATCTGTGTAGAGTTTTAGTGAAAGGTCAAGCACTGCATTTGCTTTTACTTCTTGAGCATTTTGCTCTTGAAGTGTTTTTAGGTTTAAAGAAGTTGCATCTACTCCAACGAACCAGTTATTTTGCATTTCTTTTATTGTAACATTTGCGTCAGCTTCGTAAAGAGAAGCTTGAGCAGTTATAAGAAGTAACTTGTCATAGTAGATGTCTGCAGTAGCTTCTCCATAACCTTTTAGTGGATGGTAAGTTTTAAAAGCGTCTATGTCACCACGATAGTAGGCTCTAACTTTAAGTGGATAGATGCTGATGACATTTGCAATTATAGTGTTGTTTGTTTTTGAAACATAAGCATTTGCACTTAAAGGGATGATGCTAAGTGAAGTGATTTTTACTTTTCGTTCTAATAGTGCAGATGCATAGTTTTCTATTAAATGAGATACAATAGGTTTAAAGAAAAAAATAACACTAACAACAACAACACCAAAAATATACTTTTTCACTGGAGTTTTCCTGTTTTTAAGGCATTTTACAATATTGCACCTTGTCAATGTTTAATTTATACTCTTTATGTATAATCCCATTAAATTTTAATAGGAGAAATTATGGAAGCAATTTATCCATATACGCATATTATACACCTTATCTTAGCAATAATCTTTTTAGGTTATGTATTTAGTGACTTGGCTGTTATCTCAACACTTAAGAACAAGTTTGAAAAAGAAACACAACAAAAAATAAACAAGACACTTGGACAAAGAAGTTTTAAGATATTTCCCCTTTCACTTTTACTTTTAGTTTTAACAGGTGGTATGATGATGTCAAAGTACATCAACTCGGATGCAGGTTTCATCCAAACAGATTTGCAAAAGATATTGGTATTTAAAATTGTTTTAGTATTAGTCATAGTTGCAGGAGTTTTATCAAACCTTTATGTAAGATATACAAAGGGCAAAAAGAGCAATTTTATGGAACATCACTTTCATAAACTTGTAATAGTTCTAGGACTTTTTATAGTAATAGCTGCTAAGTGGATGTTTATAGCTTAAATCATAGATGCTAGAATATTCATACCCGCTTTACAGACCACCTGCAGAAGCTGACAATATCATCATACAAGCTACATACGGTTGTAGCTACAATAACTGCACATTTTGCTCTATGTACAAAACAAAGAGCTTTGAAGTAAGAGTCATAGAAGATGTCTTTAGAGATGTTGATACCCTTTCTCACTCATATCCAGATGCTAGAAAAGTATTTTTAGCAGACGGAGATGCTCTAGCCCTTGATACGGACTATCTGTTAAAACTGCTTTTGTACTTAAAACAATCATTTGTAAAATTAGGACGCGTTTCTCTATACGCATCTGCACAAAACATACTTAACAAATCTAGTCAAGAGTTAGAAGCGTTAAAAGAAAATGGTTTAAATCTTATTTACTACGGAGTAGAGACGGGCAGTGACACAGTTTTAAAGAAGATAACAAAAGGTGTAAATCAAAGCGAAATCATCGAGTCACTAAATAAAGCCTCAGATGCAGGACTGAAAATATCTGCAACAGTCATACTTGGCATGGGTGGAATAAAGTATTCAGATGAGCATATAAAGAAAAGTGCAGAAGTCATGAATGCCACAAGAGTAAACTACCTCTCAACTTTGCAACTAGGACTTGAAGAAGATGCAAAGGAAAAATTTTACAAACACTTCAACGACTTTGAGAAGTTGGATGATATAGAACTACTGCAAGAGCAAAAAAAGTTTTTAGAACTATTAAACCCAACTAACAATGTCATATTTCGTTCGAACCACGCTTCTAATGCTCTGCATCTAGCAGGGAACTTACCAAGAGAAAAGGCTAGACTCATAGAAGAACTGAATAATGCTTTAATCGTTGGCGAGAGGGCTTTTGTACCTCAGATGTTTAGAGGGTTCTAAAATATAGATATAATCTTGTATGAAAAACAAAAATAACAAAACTTTTATATATGGAGTGGTTATATTCATTATTGTAATATTCTTAATAGCTCTATACGGCTTTTATGAAAAAAATAGAAAAGTACAGCTATATAAAGATTTCAGAGCCAACAAAAAGATTATGTGTGGTAATATTATTGTACAAAAAAGTAGAGGATGGGTTATCAAAAATAATAGATTTTTTAGTAATACTAAGACTATGAAAACTATAGTTTTTTGTAAAAGTGTAAATTAATGTTCAGTAATGACTTCAAGTCTATCGTTTTAAACTCTACACCTCTTATTGATGTCCGTGCTTCTGTGGAATTTAAAAAAGGTTCATTTCCTCATGCAGTAAATCTGCCAATTATTAATGATGAGGAGAGACATAAAATAGGGACTTGTTATAAACAACATGGTAATAACGAAGCTGTAAAACTTGGGTATAAACTTGTTAGCGGTAGGATTAAAAATGAGCGTGTTCAAGCATGGTCGAACTTTATAAAAGAAAATTCTGATGCCAAGCTTTTTTGCTTTAGAGGTGGTCAACGCTCAAAAATATCACAAGAATGGCTTAGCCAATCAGGGAACGATATTTCAAGAATTAAAGGTGGTTATAAAGCCTTTAGAAATTATCTTATAACTGAAATAGAAGAGTCTATCAACAATTTTAAGCCAGTTATCCTTGGTGGCCGTACAGGCTCTGGAAAAACAATCCTACTTAAAACTTTAAAAAACTCTATAGACCTTGAAGGTCTAGCAAATCACAGAGGTTCATCTTTTGGTCAAAAAAATACTCCACAACCTTCACAAATAAATTTTGAAAATGATATGGCTTATGAGCTTATTAAAAAACTGGATAAGAGTTTAAAATACATAGTTTTTGAAGATGAAGGTAATCGTATTGGTAGTGTATTTATCCCTAAAATTTTTGCAGACTATCTTTCCAAAGCTCCACTAATAATACTTGAAACACCAATAAAGAAAAGAGTAGAGATAACATTTTATGAATATGTACTCCAAGCACAAACAATGTATGCAAATAATATTGAAAAATGGAGGGATGAAATACTGGGTGCGATGCATAGAATAAAAAAAAGACTTGGGAGCCAGAGGCATAAAGAGGTCTGTGATATATTTGAAAAAGCTTTTAATGAGCAGTTACAAAAAAACTCGATTGAAGGACATAAAAAATGGATAGAGTTTCTTTTAATTGAGTATTATGATCCAATGTATGACTATCAAATTCAAAAACGATTTGAACAAGTAGAGTTTAGAGGTTCAAGCGAAGAAATAGTTGAGTATTTAGCAAAAAAGTATATGTCAATAAGCTGACTTAATTATATTTTTTGGAGAGATTCCATATTTTTTAAAAAAAGCTATAGAAAAATTACTTTGATATTTATAACCTACAAATGAAGAAATTTCAAAGATTGAATGTTTACCTTTTTTTAATAGATTTTTCGCTTTTATCATTCTACATTCTAAAATATATTTAAATACAGTAGTTTTGAAGTAAAGCTTAAAATTTTGTTGTAATTTTGTTTCATTTGTAGCTGCTAATTTTGCTAGTATTTTTAGACTAATCTCCTTATCTAAATTAAGTATTATATACTCTTGTACTTTAGCTAAATATGCTTTTTCTTGTTGATTTATAGAACTCTGTTGTATATTTTGTATAGATGAGAGCCAATCATATAAGAGTTCATAAGTTTGACTTTGTATAAATAGTTTTTGAAGTTTATTATGAGAATTTAATGATGAAATATTATGTAATTTACATATTGTGTCATAACTACAGGGGGATTGATTTATAAAATCAAAATAAGGTTTTGTTTCTAATTTATACAAAATTGTATTTATCTTAGAATCAGAATTTTTTTCTAAAATATTTTGTTTTAAAAAATCACTAGATGTAAAAATATTTATCGCTTTTACATGTGAGCCTTTTTTGTAAAAGCTTGTACCATTTTCACAATTTAAAGCAGAAATATTGAGTTGATTTGTTTCAAATTTTTTACTAATATCAAAATCATAATTATGATATAGCATATCTCCTTGTAGAAAACTAGTAAAGGAAAACATTTTTTTTTCAAATTTATTTTTTATTATGAAATCTTTTTTTACTTTTATATCTATTTGAGTCAATCCAATACCATTGGAAATATTTATATGTTTAAAAGTACCTATACCCAAAGTGTCTGGAATAATAAGTTCATCACTAGTATTTGTATTTAGTTTCTGTTTGGTATATTCTTCTATATCCAAAAAAGATATTACTTTAGACATTTTAATCCTTCATAATTTTTTTATAATAAAAATGATATTGATATTGATATTGATATTTATTATTAACTAAAGTATAGTGTAATTAAATTTAACTATTCTTGAAAGGAAAGAAATAATGATAAAAAAAACTAAATGGGTAGCAATAGTATTGAGTATAATAACATCAAGTATATTGATGGCAGAAACAACAATACTCAATGATATCACAGTTACAGCAAACAAACAAGGCAACAAAAAAGTATCTCAAATTGCGGGAAGTGTTAGTGTTGTAGATGATATTAAAATTGCAGATCAGAATATTGATGAAACAACAAAACTAACAAGCTTGACTCCTAGTTTTTACATAACCAAAACAGGACCAACTGCCATGACTACATTTGCTTCTATGCGAGGGATTACAGGTGGAATGACAGGAATACCTGCTGTTGGGTTTTATGTAGATGATATATATTATAGTGGGCTAGATATGGCTTTATTTGATATAGAGAGAATTGAAATATTAAAAGGACCTCAAGGTACTTTATATGGTAGAAATTCTGAAGCTGGTATTGTAAATATAGTAACAAAAAAAGGTAAAATGAAAGATAGTGCTAAAATTGGGATTGATTACTCCTCATTTAATACTATTAAAACAAATGCTTATATAAATAAGATTATCAATAAAGATACAGTATTAAGAGCAGCTATTAGATATACAAAAACAGATGGCTATTTTACAAATAAGTATAACAATGATGATAAGATAGGTAAAAATATAACTACAGACTTTAGAGTATTTTTAGATAGAAGAATAAATGATAAATTAAAATTTACTTTAGGGTATGAAAAGCAAGATAGTGATTCTCCATCTTATGCACAATTTGCAGCTTATGATTCAAAAGATTTAAGAAAAGATATCAATGTAGATGCCTTGGGTAAAACATCTAAAAAGTCACAAGGACTAAATTTAAACTTAAAGTATGATACTGAAGATATGAAAATTGTATCAATAACTTCTGTAAGAGATGAACAATATAAAAGTGCAAATGATGTAGATTTTAATCCATTTGATTTAGTATATTTAGATTTAGCAAAAGATATAGATTATATAAGTGAAGAGTTGAAATTTATGTCAAATAACAATGATGATTTTGAGTGGATTGGTGGAGTGTTTTTATTATTAGAAAAAGATAAAAGAGAATACAATACTTGGATGAATTTTGCCAATATGGGTATGGGAGTACCGGGAGAAACTTTAAATCAAAAAAGTGATACCAAAACAACAGGAACAGCCCTTTTTGGTGAAGTTAGTAAAATAATATATGATATAAAAATTACTTTTGGTCTTAGGTATGATAGAGAGAAAAAAGAATTTAACTATACCCAAACTGGTATTGGTGGAGTTGGTATGTTAGCAGCAATGGGGTATGCTAACGAAACTGGCAATAAAAGTAAAACATTTGATGCTTGGTTACCAAAACTATCTTTAATGTATGAAAAAAATGAAAATTTTATACCTTATGTCATTATTTCTAAAGGATATAGAAGTGGTGGATTTAATGATAAAGAGAAAATGGGAACATCTTATAAACCTGAATTTACTACAAATTATGAAATAGGTTTCAAATCATCACTTGCAAATAATTTAAGTTTAAACGGCTCTTTATACTATATAAAATGGGATGATATGCAAGTAGAAGTTTTAGTAGGAACTTCTGTATATACTGATAATGCTTCAACAGCTACAAGTAAAGGTGTTGAATTAGAATTGGACTATATGCCAACAGATAACTTAAGTATCTCTATGGGAATATCTAAAGTGGAGGCTAAATATGATTCTTATTCAAGGGGAACAGTAAATTATAGTGGGAAAAAAGTTGTTGATGTACCTGAAACTACTTTTAATCTTAGTTCTACTTATAGAGATGCAAGTGGTATATATGCAAGTGTAAACTATTCAAAATTTGGTAAATTGTACTTTGATAATGGAAATACAAAATCACAAAGTTATGCTATTTCAAATATCAAGATTGGATATGAAGAAGATGATTATGATGTATATATTTATGGAAATAATATCTTAGATGAAGAGTATAAAACAAGAGCCTTCGAAGTAAGTAATGCTTGGTATGCAAGAGCAGGAGCACCACAAAGTTTTGGAGTAGCTCTTAACTATAGATTTTAATGAATTTTAAAATTTTAGATAACAAAATATCTCTTTTTACTTTTATTGTATACATTGCAGTTTGTAGCATTAGGTTTTTCTATGGGGCAATTCCTGCAATATTAGGCTCAAAAGGTATATCTTATAGGTCTTATTTGGGTATTTGAGTTTACATGGTTGGACTTGTAATTGTGTAGTTACTATTTAGTAATTGAAAAAGTAACGGTTGGTATATTTAAAAGTGAAGGGGTAATTGTGTAATTACAACATGTGTTTACCTACAAAAAGTACCACCTAAAAAGTAAATTATCTTAGAATGATGGTGTCAAGAGGGGGACTTGAACCCCCGACCCCCGGCTTATGAGATAGAAGGTCTAAATATACAAATTGATACAGAGGGGCTATTTCACGATATTGAGCCTGATTATTAAGTTTATATGCGGTAATATTCCGAATATAATTACATATCTTTACAATATTAAGTATGACCTAAAGTATGACCCAAGGATTTAAATGGCTTTTCCAAAGTTAACCGCAACACAACATAAAGGAATCTATACATACAAACATCCAATTAAAGGAACTGTATTTGTAGGCTCATTTAAAATAGGTAAAGATCAATATAAAAGAACAGTAGGTTATAGTAACGACGATTATAAGACAAATGCCAGAATGGCATTTATAAATAAAGAAACTCTTAGAGCTAAATATAAAAATAAAGACTCTCAAGAGATTAAAAAAATTTATACATTTGAAAAACTTTTTGATGAATATATAGAATCAGTTAAACAAGTGCAAACCACAGCAACAATAGAAACGAAAGAATACTACTTTAAAAAGCATATAAAAAATAAAATAGCTAATAAGCTAATAAATAATATTGTCCCAGGTGAAATCCAAAAAATTATAAACGAAATGTTAAAAAATGGTTATGCTCCTCAGACTGCAAAGCATTTAAATAATATTATAAAAGCAACATTAAACTATGCTATTAGAATGAAATACATAAATTTTAATGCTGCCAATCATGTAGAACTTCCAAAATTTGACAACACCGTTGAATATACGCTTACAAATGATGAAGCAAAAAAGCTCTTTTCTACAATTTTAAATTTTAATGAGTTAGTGTATAGAGGTATATTCACTTTTTTATTTCATGGACATCGAAAATCAGAGATTTTAAATCTTAAGTGGGATTATATAGATTTAAATAATAGAGTTTATGAAATACCGGCAAAGATAAATAAAGCAAAGAAAAATAAAAAACATCCGATTACAGATATTTTATTTGAGATTCTTTTAAACATAGATGATAAAAGTGAATATATTTTTAAGTCTCCAGTAACTGGAACTAAGTTTAAAGATATTAGAAAAGCATGGGTAAGAATAAAAAAAGAAGCAAAAATTACTAAATCATTCCGCATACACGATATAAGACATTTAATAGGTAACACAACAATAAATGAGCTTGGACTTAGTTCTAATGTTGCAGCAGCAATCTTAGGGCATTCAACTAATGCAATGGTAGAAGAACGGTACAGCGATGTAAGAGTAGACACTATATCAAAAGGTCTTAATTTAATATTTGAGCATTTAAAATAGAAAAAGGTATAGTAATAATATACTTTTTAAGTTATATTTAAGCAAGGTATAGGTATAATATACTATATCAAAAGAAAAAGGACTTAAAATGTGGAAGAACATAGAAATTAACTCAAACAGCGTTCAAACTGAAACAATAAAAGCGACTTTAATTAAAGTTCCAAAAACAGAATTTTTATTTTGGCATCCATCAAAATTAATTAGAAAAAGTGGGAAAGATGGCTATAAGTTATCTTTTGGTTATACTGATAACTTTACATTCAAACTTTTTAGAAATGGAAAAGGCAAACACAATTCACATGAAAAAATAGAAGAAATAGAATTATCGGCACAAGATTTTGAAAAAAGATTTTTCAAGACAGAGGAGGATTAAATTATAAATAAAATAAAAAAACCAATATACAAAGAACTAGCAAAATATCTATCAGTTTCAGAACAGACCGTCAAACAATATCCTAAAATTAAAAGAGATTTAATGATACATGGATTGTGGCGGTTAAAAGAAATAAAAGTAAAAAAGTATAGTAATAATATACTATATTAAAAGAAAAGGCTAAATTATGAAAACTTATATTAAAGAAGTAAATGGTTTAAAAATTGTTGTTCCTCATGGAAAATGTAGTTTTGTAAATTACAACCCTCAAGAAATTAAGGTTTTAACAAAAGAAAATATAGATTTACCAATTTGTAATGATGTTACTTTTGTTTCTAATGGAGTTGCAAAAACTTTCAAATTAGCAGAAGAATTTAATCCAAAAAAATGGAACAGAGTTAATCCTTCTTTTATGATACTAAAGCATGTATTGTGAAAGTAGTTAATTTACAAAAGCAACATAAGCTTTATAATAAAGATAGCCAATCAGACGGTTTTGGAATTGGTTATCATGGTTCAGGTAAAGGTTTTTTAAATAAAGACCTTAACGAAAAAGCTATTTATTGTGAAGATATAAAACCTGAAATATTTATGACACTTTCAAATGATACTAGATATGAGTTCGGTATCTTTAGTTCTTGGGAATTTATTCCTCATAGCTAAATATTATTCTACTGGAGAATACAATGAAGTTTCAATCTAAAGCTAAAGATAAAAATAATAAAAAAGGAGAAAATTAGATGGATAGAGGATTAACATTAACTTTTAGTGTAGTTGGGATGATGATGTATCTTGTGTTTTACATAGTAGTTTTATTTAGTGGAGGTGATAACATTTTTCCGCTTCTTGGATGGTTAGGAGCTGATAATTTTAGATTTTCAGATGTTGTTTTCGAACCTCTTCTGTGGGGAATAATAGGAAATGTGGTTGGTTCTGTTTTTTGGCTGTGTTGGCTGTTTGTTGATACATTGAGAGCTGAGCATTAATGCTATTTCTTATGAGTATGAAAAAACAGCTCCTGATTTATTTTTACTATTTACAAATTTTTAGAAATTATTTCATTTCCATCATCTGTTAAAATAGTTATACTTGTTATATCTGCGTTTAAAACTTTAGAATGATTCCAATGCACTTTTTTTACCTGAACTTTAGATGTTTTAATATAAATAATAGCAGTTATCTTTCTATTTCTTTGTAGTTTTTTTGATAATCTTTTAGCATCTACAAATGCTACTTTAATATTTGCTATATCCTCAACATTGTTAAATGATAAGGCATATCCATTTTTAAATGGTATATAAGTATCCTTTGAAAAACCAGTAGAAAATGTATTGTTTTTGAAATCATACTTACCAAGTGTAGAACCAACTTTTACAAAATAACTATTGTTAGCTTTTGCATCAGTGAGCTTCTTTTTAAATACAGGTTTGATTTTTTTCATTAATTCGTATTGAGTAAATTCGTCACGAGCATTTTTATATTCTTGTGATAAGGTCTTTACAAGGTTCTCATTCGTTATAGGGAGGTCAGCTCTCGACTCATATATAAATGCTATATTTTCATCTGTCAATCTATCGGCTGTTTGTGCATTTAAACTCAATAATAAACTTAATATTATTAATCCTATTTTTACTATTTTCATATTGTTATCCTTTTTTTATTTAAAACTCTTCGTCAAAAGCTTGAAGTTGTTTTTTTAGTTTAATTAAGATTTTATCAATCCAAGACTTAGGAACTTCTTTTAGAAGTTCAAGAAGCTCCTGAATCTCTTCACTATCTGCGTAGTCATTTGTATTCACTTTGATAAAACCGTTTATTGCTACATTACTACAATGATTAACATTAATGCCATTACAGTCTTGAATAAATATCTCGCCTTTACCAGTTATTAACCAATTAATATTTACATTAAATATTTTATTCATGTTTATAATTATTTTTAGCGGAGGTTCTACTTGCCCTTTCTCATAACTAGAAATTTGACCCTGTGTACTATTGAGTTTTTTAGCAAAATCTGTTTGATTTAACCTGAGTTCTTTTCTAATATTCAATATATTGCTATTTATATTCATTATTAACCTATTTTTATTGACTTATGTTATAAATAGATGTATAATTATTGATATACATAATATTTATACATATTCTTACGATTTAATCTTTTAGGATACCAATTAAAAGATTAAATTGTAATGAAATAAACTACGAGGAATTTTAATGATTAATGAATATATCTTAAAAATAAAGTCTGAAATTAAACTTTTAAAGACTGATTTAAAGAGTTGGGAAGCTTTTAATAAGCATAAAAATGATTTTGTTAGAGATGAAATAACATCCAAACAAAAACTTATTAAAAAACTAAAGAAGTCTATCTATCGAAAAAAGGATTAATAAATATGAAAGAATCATCGAATCTAATAAAAATAGAACAACTTGTAGTTTTTCTAAATGAACATTTTAGTTCTAATTTCTCAACAGGAACAATAGTTAAATTAAGAAACTCTAAGGTAATCCCAGCAGTTGATGTAAGAACACCAGAAACTAAAATAGCAAGATGGAAATATAGCTTTGAAGATGTTAAAAAGGCTTTAGAAGCATCTAAACAAAAAGGTTAAATATGAAATTTGCAAATAAAAATCAAGTAGACTTAAAAACACATCTTCAAATATTTGAACTTTCTGAAACTATTATAGATAAAATTGTTTTACATGCAGATGACAATTGGATAAAACAACTTATTTTAAATCTTGAAAGTGCTACTAATCCACAAGAAGCTTTATCAAGCACTTTAGAACTTTTTTTATTAAAGAATTTCTCAACGACTCCAGCATATATATCAAAAAAAAACATTATTAAAATATTTCCAATATCAATGAGAAAATTTGAAGAGCTAATAAGAGCTAGGTTAGTTCCATTTATTGAAGTTACTAAAAAGAATAGAGTTTTTAACATAGATGAAATATATGATCATCTTCAAAATTATAAAGTTGATTCGATTGTTTACAAAGTCGACCCAGTTGCTTTAAAAAGTGCAATAAATACATTAGCTAGTTGAGGATTGAAATTTGGTAAATATAAAATATTTAAAAATATTAAAACCAAAAACAAGACCTGTTCAGCTTGAACCATGGTTTTTTAGATACTTAAATGCGGGACAGTTAAAAGTTTTAAGTGCGATTGTTGCACATGCCGATTATGTAACACGCTCTAAAGATAGTTTTGCTTCAAATAAAACTATTGCTTTTTATGGTGGCTTTGGTCTTATAAATAGTGATACTAAAGATTATAAGTATTTTCAGACATTAACAACAGATGAAAAAATAGCTTACAAAAAAAAGAAAATCAAAAATGCAATTCAGACAGTTAAAAATATTAAAGGACAATTAGAAAAATTGGGAGTAATTAAGAGGGAAATTATAAATACTAAATCATATGCAGTAGTAGATTTGGAGTGGTCAAAAGAGCGATATCTAAAAGAATTTGATGAATACTTTAATGATGACACTAAAGATACAGAACCAACAGAAAATGAAATTAATAAAGAGCTATCACTAATCACAAAACTTGCAAATGAAGGAAACATTTCAAAAGATAATTTAGCAACACAACTAGAAAGCTTAACAAGTAAATTGAAAGTTGAGATAAAAGATGAAAGTCCAAATGTAACAATACCAGTAGAAAATATAAATAAAACTGTCGAATGGATTATGAATACTAAAAAGATAAAAACTAAAATTGCAGAAGGTAAAATTAAAAATATTGGTGGATATAAAAACTCGATAAAAAAACAGATACAAAATAATACATTTAATGGTATAGACTTACTTTATGCTGGTCTACTAGAAAGTGAAAGAAAAAAAATAGAAACAGAACAATCACCTAAACAACAAAATATTTCTACTGATTTAATAGATGCAAAAACTCCTTCGAATGCTATTGATATTTTTATAAAAAGTTATAAAACAACAAATAGAATCGATTACGCATTTTTAGAAGCTAGTAAGGGATTGAGCTATAAAGAACAAGAAGTTCTTGATAAATTCAAAGAAGAGTTTGAATCTACAATTATTTGGGATTCACTAAGGAAAAAAAATGAATGAAAGATATAGTGTGAATGTAAAAATATATCCTGAATTGTTAAAGTATAAAGATGATTTTGGAAATGCTATCAAAATATATTATGACAAGGTTATGGTAGATGAAAATTATGATAATTATGTTTCAGAAAGTATAAAAGTGTCTTGCAGACTTAAGTGTGTATATGCACCAAATTACTATAAAAATATGATTGATACAGTAAAGAATATGATTAAATCTATGAATAAAGGAGAGAAAAAAACAACAATTAGTGACTCAGTTATTATGAATAATGTACTAGCGAGTTTAAAAGATATAAGTTGCTTTAACTAAAAAGTAATTAAAAAAAAAGGTAAAGATGATGAGCAAAGAGATAAGTAATGAGCAAGGTAATGAGCAAAAAAAAGCATATAATTGTCCAGTTTGTGGTGCTGGTGTAAAATTCACTACAGACCCAACAACAAAAAAATTAAAAGCAATCAAATGTGCAACGAATATATATGATCAACAACAAAAGAAAAATGTTGGTTGTGATTTTATTGTTTACTCAAATCAAAAACTCTTAGAACCAAAACTACTGCTTAAAGATGAATTAAAAGCACTTGTCGGTGAAGATACTCTACGCATAAATAATTTAACTGTATTTATAGATGCAAAGAATCCAACTATAGGTAAAAATAAAAAGAAGGAAGAAGTTAGATATTACTTAAAAATTGAAAGAGATGAAGATATTGAAGAAGAGGTTGTTTAAATGTTAAAAATTTATTTTTTATTCATGACATTTATGAGCAAAATATATGCAGCAACTATTGATATTGAAAATGCGATAGAGCCTACAGAATCAATAACAGTAGCTTTAACAGGCAAGTTTGTGGCAATAATAATGACATTAGCTCTCGTTTTTGTTGGTTACAGTTACATGTTTGGTCAAAACGATGAAAAGCAGAAAGAAAGATTGATTCAAATAATGAAAGGTGGTGTATTAATCCTCGTTTCCAGTTCAATAGCTGCTATTTTTGGATAAGCGATGAAAAACTATAGAATAATTACTGCACCTAATATACTTAACGGCATTAGTATATTAGGTTGGCTTGTTATTGCCGTTGTTTCATTAGTATTATTTGATATCACCCTTATATTTTCAAATGTAATGATAGCAATAGCAGTGACTCTTCCTACTGTCTTAGTTTTATATGGAATCATACTTTTAAAGTCAAAAATAAACCCAGATTTCATAATGATAAAACTCATACTATTTATTAAAATAAAATCAACGATAAATGCAGGAAATTTTAAAGGAAATTGCTATGTCTCATAATATAATATCTACAGTAATTAAATTATTGACTACTAAAATTCAAGCTCAAACTACATGGGAAAAAATGAATCCATTTTTAGAACTTGATAGAGAAGAAGACAGTTTAATATTAACAAAAAATAGTAACTTTGTAAGAGTTTTAAAATTAAGAGGCAAAGAATATAGTGGACTCGACATTACAAAAATAGAAGAGTATTTCAATATAAGAACAGAACTATTGCAAATGATTGATGATGATATTAATGTAACAACACATTCTGTAAGAGAAGTAGATATTAACAACAGTTACATAAATAATTCTAAAAAGTATCAAGACATTATTACAAAAAAGTGGAATGAAAATTTTCAAAAAAGCTATAAAACATATCATTATATAGTTATTTCAAATTCTTCACTTCTTGATTTATCAATAATGACACAACTATCTCAAAATTTATCAACGAACCAAAAAATCAAAAAATCAAAAGTATTAGACAATAGTAAAAAAATAGAGGCACAACTTAGTGATTTTGAACCATACATATTAAAGAATGAAGAATTGGTTTCATTTTTTTCTAGTTACATAAACGGAAAAAGCACAAATCAAAAAATTCCACAAAATAAAAGTTTAACAAATATACTACCTGGTATGACATTGAAATTTCCAAAAGATAAAGATTATATGATCTACGAAAATAATATTAATATTTACAGCAAATGGGTTTCTATACAACTTTTTGATAATGAAAAATTTGATGAACTTTTAATAGAAGAACTTATGAGCTATAAAGCTGTATTTACAATATACCAATCTTTTCAAAAATTTCCAAAAGATAAAGCACTTGCTGTTATTCAAAAAAAATTAAATATTTTACAAAACAATACTGACTCATCAAATTCTCTAGCGTATGATGAAATAGATGATATTAGACAAGCAATTGAGCGAAGTGTTATTTCTTTGTTTAATTATTCATTTTCAATACAAATAAAAAACAGTGATTTAAATAGATTAGAATATGATGTTGAAAATATTAAGAATATTATAGATGGGTATGGATATCGCTCTTATATAGAAACTGAAAATATTGAACCACTGTATTGGTCTTCTCTGCCTGATTATGCAGGATATAACGCAACAAAAAGACATCTTATATCTACAAACATCAGCTCAATGATAACTTTTACAACTGTTGCTCAAGGTGATGATAGATGCAGTTGGGGAAATGAGAGTTTAACAAAATTTTTAACTTCTCAAAGTACAAACTATGATTTTATTTTTCATGAGAGTACCAACGCTCAAGCTCTTGGCAATACAGTTGTTATCGGTGGTTCATCATCTGGTAAGACTACACTTATAACTTTTTTGTGCATGATGGCATTGAAATATCCAAATATGAAACAACTATATTTTGACAAGTTACAAGGTATGAAAGTTTTTACAGAGTTCATGGACGGAAGTTATTCAAAGTTTGAAGGAGACATCTCTCTTAATCCTCTGCAACTAGAAGACAATGATATCAATAGAGAGTTTTTAAATTCATTTTTTCAAATTATGAGTGGAAAGAATAGTGCAAAAGATATAAAAGATATTGATGATGCATTGAGTCAAGTTTACGAGCATCTACCAAAAGCACAAAGAAATTTAAAAGAGTTTGTAATTGCAATACCAGGAACTAATGAAGAGGACAGTTTAAAAGCAAATTTAGAGATATGGTCAACTGGAGCAAATAAAAGATTTTTTAGTGCTACCAAAGACAGCTTAGATTTTTCAACACAAATATCAGCTTTTAATATGGATAGCGTATTTCATAATAAAAAAGCTCCAACACTCATAAGTTATTACATATTTCATAGATTAAAAATGATTGTTTCTGAAACTACTTCCCCATCTATTGTTGTAATAGATGAAATACCTGATTACCTGGCAAATATAGATTTTGGTAAAAAAGTTGTAGAGATAATCTTAGAAATAAGAAAAAAAGATGGCATAGCTATTTTAATGGGGCAAAGCTTGAGTCTTTTTTTAGATACGGAAGCAGGAAGAAAAATAATTGGCTCATCAATAGCCAACTTTATATTATTTCCTGACACTTTAATAATAGAAGAAGCTAAAAAAATACTCAACCTCACAAGTGAAGAATTTAACTATATAAAAACTCAAACAAATAAAAGAAAACCACTCTTAAAAAGAGTAAATACTGGTGGTTCTGTGCAACTAAATGTAGATTTATCATCGTTAGGAAAATACTTAAATATATTCAACAGTTCAACAGTTGCTGTTTTAAAACTAGATAGATTAAAGAAGAAATTCCCAACAAACTGGAAAGAGAGGTATTTAAATGATTAAGAAAAGTATATTACTCACAATTTTATTAAATATAAATTTGTTTGGAGTAGGCGGAGCTGGGGATATAGTTTCTGACCCCGGTTCTTATGCTTATTATATGCAACAAATCACACAAGTTACTAAACAAATTGATTTGATAACTACGCAGATTAAAACTTTAGGTGGAATAAGAACAGTAATAGATGAAACAAAAAAAAATATATACAATGCTAAAGACAATTTAGAAAATGTTATGGGTAATATGTTGGAAAGTATGGAAACTTTAACTGATGCAATGCGTAACACCGAAATCAAATCGTTATGGTCTATTAAAAGAAGTTCAATAGGAGGTGGGTCAGGTGGCTTAATGTATGATGATATTTCTGAAAAAATAAGAGCTTATTTTAAAGTTGCTGATGATGAGATAATTGAGCGGATGGGTGGAAAACAAAAACTTAAAGAGTTAGAGATTGAATTATATACTTTTAGAAAAGCTTTAGACAAAACAAATCTTAATGATTTTAAAGCGATGATGGCTACAAAAGTAGATGATAAAAAAATAAATCAAAGTCTATTAATATCTAAATATTTAGAAAAGTTAGAGAGACAAACAAAAGATGATATTAAACAGGATTCTTTTGCCAATGTACAAGAAAATTATAATAGTTTTTTTCATCCTACTGCTCAACAAAAATATAAAAGAGAAAAGAATATAAAAAGATTAAAATCTTTTACTCAATACATAGAGAGTAGCGATGATTTAATGCAGCAGACACAAACATCTAATTTAATATTGCTTGAGATATTAAATATCCTCAACAAAGAATATAAATCTGCTCTTAGATACAGAAATGCAATTGCAACTCTTCATATTAAAAATATAAATAATCCTGCATATTTAGCACGATTAGTTGACAATCAAAAAAAGATACAAGAGGATTTAAAAAACATTCCTTACAAAAGAGACACATCAAAATACAATAGTTTGAAAAGAGCTAATGCATTGGGTGTTGGCTTTAGGTTCTAGGATTTAACATGATTGAGAAGTTGTCATATTTGTTCCAAGAGGCGTTGAGATTAATTAGTAATGCTATATATAGTGTGTTTCAAGACACATTAACACCTTTTGTTATCCCAGTAATAAATTTATATCTTGTTTTTATAGGTATAAAAATAATTCTTGGCGAAGAAGAAACAAGTAAAAAAAATCTTATCAGATTATTTCTAATTTTCCCAATTATTATGATGATTGTAATGGATTATGGTATGTACAGAGATTATATAATGAATCCAATCATGATCATAAGAGATTTTACTGTAACTTATATTACAGCAATTGCCAATGAAGGAAGCACTAATAATATTATTGCCCTAGACACAATCTTTTTAAGTATGAAAGATACAGTTTATAATGGGTTTGAATTTAGTTGGACAGATTGGAATATAGTAGATTTGATATTATCAGTCGCAGCTTTATTAGAACTTGGATTATTATATTTAGCAATAGGAACATTTCATATTGTTTCATTTGTAGTTCCTGGTCTATTTTTAACAGCCGGTCCTATCCCTCTCGCACTTTTTGCATTTGAGAAAACAAAAAATATATCTAGTAGTTGGTTTCGCTCTACTATCACTTATGCTCTTTACGGACCAATATCGGCGATAATGATGATATTTATTTACTATGTAACTAAAGTATCAGCGGCATCTATTAGCACAGATTTTGATGGAATGTTTTTTGTGATTCTAGCTTTGGGGGTATTACTATTTTTAACTCGTATGATACCAGAATTTGCGAACGGAATCATGTCATCACTTACAAGTGATGGTGGTGGTATGGGAGGTCAAATAACGCCAGGTATGAATACGGGAAAAGGGTTTAAAAGTGGTGCGATGAACTCAATAAATGCAGCAAAAAAATCAAAAGAGCTGTATTCAAAATTTAGAAAATAAGGAAATAGAAGATGAGAATAGTAATTTTAGTAATTTTAATTTTAATAACAGTTGTCTTTAGTGGATGTGCTTCCAAAGCTATACAGCTTGAAGAATCGCCTTGTGCAATAAACAATGTCACATATGTAAAAAGGGCATAAAAATGAAAGAAAAATCAGAAGGCTTAGAATCACAGAAGGCATTACAAGAGCTACCAGTCATTTTAATGAAAGTAATATTTGCTCTTGTACTTGTTGTAATAATTGAGGCTATTTCAATAGCGACACTGTTTCCACTAAAAGAAAAAGAAGTTTTTTTTGTAGAGTTTAAATCTTCTCAAGAAAATTATGTTGTAGTAAAAAAAGCCAATGCAACAATTTTGAGCAACAAGGCTTTACTTCATAATGAAATTGAAGGCTACATAATTGCACGAGAAAATATTAACCAGATAGATGAAGTAAGAAGATATACGCAGATAGTTAGATTAAAAAGCAACGATAGCATTTATAAGACTTTTTTAAATAGTTATCAAGCTAATAAAGGATTGTGGAAACTAGAAGGTTTTAAAAGAAAATGCAAAATCAAATCTATTTCTGATGTTCTTTTTGAACCACAAGCAAATGAGTACATAGCTATAGCAGAGTATAGCCTTATCGACGAGTATGCAGATGGAACAGTTCCACTAAAGAGATGGTTTAAAGTGACTGTTAGATACAACTTTATAAATCAAAAAATTAGCACTGAAAACTTAACTTTAAATCCATTGGGTACCAATATTATTGGCTACGCAATCACTACTTTAAATCAAGGACATAAAAAATGAAAAAAATCTTTTTAATCATAGTAATATCAATAAATATTTTTGCCTTTGAAGATTTTATATCTGAAAAAACTACAAAAGTTGAAGATATAAGTTCTGAAATAATGCAAAGCTCCATCGGAAATATTATAGATTTAGATAGCTTACAAAAAGTATATTTAACTAAGCCAACCAACGATGCAATAATTTCATATAAATATAGTCCAAAAAATCTAATGAAAATTAGAACAAGAATTTTAGGACAAACAACGGTAATATTACCAAAGGGTGAAATACCTGTAAGTAAAAAAAATGGTAATCCAGCAGCCTTTAAAATTGAGTTTTCAAAAGGTATAGACTTCAAATACAACATAAATAATACTTTTACTATCACAGCTGGATATATTGGTACAGATACAACATTAACAATTTTTGGTCAAAGTGGAAGAGTATATAATTTTTATCTTTATTCTATTGGCACTGATAGTGCCAAAATTCCAAACAGCACAGTATATATAACTAAAAATGGAAAGATACCAACTGCAAATTATTTAGATGATTTTGATGTGAAAGATCAAAAGATATCAAAACTCCGCAAGGAGATAAAAAAGTATAAACAAAAATTAAATCTTATAAAAGAGAAAAAGACAAAAAATCTAAAAAATTTTAATATAACAAAAATTCAATTTGATTATAAATTTAAAAAAGATTTTCAACTTCAATCAATATTTAATGACAAAGAATACACATATTTCAAATTTGATAAAGAGTTTAATATTCCTAAGTTTTTTACAGTTGATACTTTGCATGACAAAGTAAATATGAATTTCACAATGTTTGAAAATATTATTAAAATTCATAAGTTGTCAAAAAAATGGCAACTAGAACTAGATGGTTCATATATTACAATTGAAAAGACTGGAGAGTTTAAAGCAAATTTTTCTCTTAAAAAAATATATGTGGATATGACAGAAACTGAATTTGATTTAAAAAGTATTTCTGGTGCTAAAGAGCTTAAACCGGAAACAATATTTAGAGATAAAGAATTTACATATTTCAAATTTGATATAAGCGATGGATTTAAAAAATTTCCTGCAATCTACAAAGTAATTGATGGCTATGATAATCCTGCAATTTTTGAAATCATTGATGATTTTATTGTTGTGAAATCTCTAAACAAAAAATTTACTCTTCGATTAGGCGAAAAGCATAACTGCATTAGGCTTGAAGATGACTAAAGAAAATAAATATTTTACAATCTTTGGTGCAATTTTAACAGTAGTTACTTTAGGAATAATACTTGTTCCTAAATATTTTAATTCAAGTGATGAAGATGCAGCAATTAAATTTATGGACTTTAACCTGAGTCTACCAGCTGATTATTTCCCTCGTCAAAAACCTATTGTTCAGCTTGAACCTACACCAAAAAAATATTATAAACCTAAACAAGCTACGAAACCTAAACAAATAGTACTGGAGCCAAATATAGATTATTCAATCTTTCTTAAAAGAGATGAAGAGACCGAAGCTGAAAAAAAAAGAAAAGAAATACTTGCAAAATTGATGATAGCAAGTTTTAAAAATAAGATACAAATCGTTACTCAAAAAAATGATGTTTTACATAATAATCTCAAGGTAGATGAAAAAGATGAAGAAGACCCTTATCTAAGAGCATCTGATTATAGTAAAAATAAAAATCTTGCCTCTTTATATATTAATTTAGAAAGAACTATAGAGCTAAATACAATGATAAGTGCGATACTTCTTCCTACAGTAAACTCAACTTTAGATGGTCCTGTCATGGCAATGATAGAAGATAATATATATGCTTCCCATGGGAGAAATATTTTAATACCAAAAGGAAGTAAAGCATATGGTAGATATATCCCACTTAAAAAAATTGGTGATGAAAGATTAGCTATTACCTGGACCAAAATAAGAACCCCTCAAGGTGTAAATATAAATCTTTTTGCATCAAGTGCAGATGTTATGGGCAGAAGTGGTGCAATAGGTGAACTAGATAATCGTTGGTTCATGAGGTTTGGTTTAGCTATTACTTTATCAACTGTATCAAATGCTGTAGGTTATCTTGCGACAGATGGAATAAAAACAACTACTATTGGCTCGGCAACAACAACCGATGCCAGAAATGACATTATTAGAGATTATAAAAATGACATTTCTTCTATCACAAATCAAATTATAAAGGAGCAAAAAGTTGAGCCAACGCTTGAAATACCTGCCGGTACTCGTATTTATATAGTACCTATAGATGATATTTGGTTTTCTCAAGCTGAGAATAACAAAGTAGATGTTCGATTGGTAAATAAAATTCAATCTTATAAAAAAGGAAAAAATAGATGAAAGTAATTATAAAAACAGTAATAATATTACTAAGTTTGTTTATATCTTTAAATGCTAAAGATGTAATAAAAGTTGAGTCGATAGATAGTATGTTTATTAAAAATAAGAATGGTAAAGTAACAGCAAAAATTTTATTTGATAAAAATTTTAAAGGTACTTACGAAATAAAAGGAGTTTATAAACCCACAAAATTATTAAGTGGAAAAAATAAAATTGATATTTTATGGACAGAAATACAAAAAGGTAAAGCTACAATTAGAATTAAAAAACCACTTAATTCAATTTTAGTAACTTCTACAAATATAGAAGCTAACTCTATTTTTAAGGCTCAGGGAGATATTAAAAGTTTAAATAATGATTTAAACACTGTTTCAAAGATGCCAAATAGTAATAAATCAAATTCTAATAAAAAGGATAAAGTAGATAGTTCAAATTCTAAGAATAAAGATGATGATAGTAAAAATAAAAGAGATGAGTACCAAAGTGATTATTCTCCGACAAATGGTGTAGCAGGTACATTAGCTACAAGTTCAGGTACTAGACAACCATCTTCATCTCCATACCGCAAAGATGATAAACCTAGAACAGCAAATCCTCCAGCATCTAAAAAAGAAAAGACTGTTGGTTGTGACAATATCATTGATGGTAATACTATTCAATTTAGAACGCTTGTAGGAGATACTTGTATAAATAAGGGTGATGCAGTACCCATAGAAATTACAACTAAAAAGTGTAATCCTATTATAGATTATAAAACTAAAGAAGTATTTGTATCTTCAAGAAAAGTTGCTTTTAAAGATGGTGGAGAATTTTTGGTTAAAGATTGCACAGTTGATTATAAAACTCCTGTAAAACTTCAATCAAAAACTGTTGGTTGTGACATAGTTTTTAGAAAAGACTTGCTTAAGCAAGTACAACAGGAACAGCTATTTTATATATTTAATACAAAAGATATACTCATCGGTAGTTGTGTAGATAGTGATATAACATTTGATGTGTCTACTTTTATTGAGATAAATAAAGAATGTTCTCCACTTATTAATTACAAAACTAAAAAGGTACAATTTGGTTACAGAACTGTTGCCAATGTAGAAGGGTCTATAAAAGAGATAAAGCCTTGTGCTTATGAAAAAAATACTAATGAACTTATCTCTACTTATGAAGATTGTCAGATTAGAGATGATTTTACAAATAAGATAAGTGTTCAGCAAGAAAAATTTTATTATATGTTTGAAAATAAAAAAGTTTTTGCCGGAGAATGTAAAGACTCAAGTGTAGATTTTAGACATTATATCACTGATGACACATGCACTCCTAAACAAATTGGAGATGATAAGGTAGTATTTGAAAAAAGAGTAGCTTATAGAGATGTAAATAATATAGTTAAATATATTACTAAATGTCAACCTTCAACAGATGGAGCATTAGAACTGTATGAAGAATTTTGTGGGTATGAACATGATTTTAATAATCATCAGTCTTATCCAAAAAGTAGAAAATGGTTTAAAGACCCAGATACAGATAATAAAAAATATCTTACACAGTGTTTAAAGCAACCTTTCAATTTTCCTCATAAACAAGAGCTAATTAGATGGGAGAATGATGATATAAAATTAACTGGAACAAAACATGTAAAACTCTTTTTTACTGATAATCAGTTTGAAAATACAGATGTTTACATAAGTGATGATGGTAGTGATGATGTAGCATTAGCTCCTCAACCTTATGTCAAGAGTGTACAAAACTTAGAGTTTGTAGAACAATTAGGATATAAAAGACTTGATAAAGTTAATGATGATTATATATTTTATGGTGATGACAGTAAGGTTATAGATTTTGGTGGTGGCTTGTATCCAACTTATAATGACGATGTTATTAATATTACTACAACTTTATTTATTGGCACTTTTTTTGAGGATTTGCGTGTTACATATTCTAGTTGCTCAGGAGGCGATGTAATTAGTTCAACCAAAATATACAAAAAAAATCTTGGAATAGGTTGTGATGATGAGTATCCACTAAAAGAATGTTATTTTACAAAATCATACACTCACAAAGATTGTAGAAAATGGAATTACTATGAAAAAATAGATAAATATAATCTTATAACAGATTTTTTAAGACCTGATAGCTCTATTTTTCATCAAAGTACTAAAGAGATTTTAAGAGTTAATAGGTAGCTAATATGCCTCATAAATCTTCACAAATATTAAAGAACTTGTTAAGCGATATCAGTCCTATACTAAAAAGGACTGATATAAATGAGATTATCTTAGATGAACCTGGTATAGCTAAACTTGATTTAGGTAATGAAACATGGGAATACATAAATAGCAAAGTAATAACTCAAGCTTTTTTGGAAAACTTCCCAAAACAGTTAGCTACTTGGTCAAATCAAAAGTTTGATGAAAAGACTATAAATTTAAGTACAGCAATACCAGGAACATATAATCGTGTAAATGTAATTCATAAATCTATACTTCGCTCAATTCATGACTGTAACACTATAAACATTCGTATTCAAAAACCTACAAAGTTTCATCTTGAGAGTTTTTTAAAATCTGAAATACCAGACTCATATAAAGAAGCAGGTAATCCAACTTATAATAAAAATGATAGTTTTGAGGCAAAAATAAAAGCTATTATGGACAAAGAAGAAAATGTTCTAATATCTGGTGGAACTAATAGCGGTAAAACATCACTGTTTAATGCTTTAATAGAATTTATCAATATAAATTATAGAGTTGTCACTATAGAAGATTCTCCAGAATTAAACATACCACATAGAAATAAAACACAACTTCTAATTTCAAAAAGTGGTTCAAATATTTCACAAACTACATACAAAGAAGCTACAGATATTTCAACGAGAATAAGACCAACTGTTCTATTAGTTGGAGAACTTGACACTAACAACACATCAACATTCTTAAGACTAGGTAATACAGGTCATAAAGGAATGATAGCAACATTACATGCAAATACACCAGTAGATGCAATCACTGCACTGGAGTCAAATTTAGGACATACAAAGAATCCAATTTCACTAAAAGCGATGCATAACCTTATGCGAAGTGGTGTTGATCATATTATTCAAATGTATCACCATCAAATAGTAGAAATCATGCCCATGAAAGAATTATTAAAGGAGAACCAACTATGAAATTTTTACATAGATTTTATTTATTTTTATTTTTATTATTTACTTTTACACCTATATTATACTTGTATAGCATACATTTTATATTTCAAATAGATCCACTTAAGTTGCACCTTTGGCAGCATGTTGAAGCTCTTGAGAGTATAGTAAATAAAACGGCACAACCAATATTTAAACTGTCTACTATTGTTGCTTTTGTATTTCCTTTTTTAGTCTTTTTACCAAAAAAAGGTGTAAAAGGCGAACATGGCAGTGCAAGTTTTGCAACTGCGGCACAAATAAAAAAAATGAAATTGCTTGAAAAATCAGGTGTTGTTTTAGGTAAATTTGGAAATAAACTATTGAGATATAATGAAAAATTAGCTGTTTTGGTATTGGCTCCTCCAGGGGAAGGTAAAACAGCCGGTATTGCTATACCAAATTTACTGACTCATGAGGGTTCTGCTTTTGTGCTTGATGTAAAAGGAGAGCTTTACGATAAAACAAACGAATATAGAAAAAAAAAGTTTGGATCTAAAATTTATAAATTCAATCCTGCATCTTTAGAAACGATGAAATTTAATCCATTTGATAAATCAATTTTTCAACATTTACAATGGCATGAAAAAGAAGAGATTATAGACCAAATTGGATATTTAATTTATCAACAAAAAGAACACCATGATCATTGGATGGAAGAAGGTAGAAGTTTATTTATAATGTTTGTCTTATATTTAACTTTTAAAAATGGATTTACTTCAATACCAGATGTTAGAGAGTTGATAATATCTGATTTTAGTAAGTTATATGGTGAAGAGTATCAATTTGAAGATGAAACAGAAGCTATGATGTATTTTATTAGAGAAGACATGATAAAAGATGAAGCCTTACCTTTAAGAATAAGAGAAGAAGCTATTTCACTTTTAAGGAAAGTTGATAAAGAACTCTCTGGTGTAATTTCATCATGTAAATCACCACTTAATATATTTGCTACTACAACAGTAAGAGAATGTTTTAGAACAAATGATTTAATTATTGAGGATTTTAGACAAGAATCATCAACTCTTTATATTACGATAGCTGAAAAAGATTTGGAAAGATTAGCAACTGTCAATAGGATTTTTATTGACTTCAATTTAAGAAAATTATTATCAAAAGAGCCTAAAAAAAGTGACTTAGATATTTTAGGTATGTTTGATGAGTTCCCAAGATTTGGTAAAATTCCTTATTTAGTGGATTTGCCGGAACTCGGTCGTAGCTATAAAATAATATCATTTTTAATAGCACAAGATTATGGTCAGATAGAGTTACTATATGGCAAAGCATATATTAGTAAAATTAACACTTCTACTGCATATAAAGTTATTTTCCCTCAAACAAATGTAGAAACAGCTGAAATGACAAGTAAGTATATTGGTGATTTTACAAGAGAAACCAGAAGTGAAAGTAGGTCAGCTGGAGCTAATGGACACACAAACAAAAGTTTATCTACTCAACTTTCAGGACAAGCTCTAATATCAAAGCAAGATATCTTAAATATGAATGATGGTCAAATTTATATACTTGTTAAGAACTATTACAAACATCCAATTAAAGCAAAACCATATTTATATTTTGAAGATAGAAAATTAAAAAAACTTGTTCCCCGTAATGAAGATAAATAAATATGTCTATGAATCTAGCACAGGAATATGAAGAGTATGACAGAGCCGGTAAAAAGGCTAAAGCCATTAGAAGTAAAGTCATGCATTTTAAATCACCTAACAGCAATCAAATTGCATATTATGATGGAGTACCTACACCAGTTGTATTTAAAATAATAAAAAATATAGATAAAGCAACTGGTAAAACAAATAGAAATGTAGGCTACTCAACGATGAAAGCTCTTGATTATTTAGCTCGTGATGTAGACGAACTTAATGAAGAAGCAGCACCTGATAAAATAGAACAGATGGAACAAAATAGACCAGATTTTTTAGATAAAAATTTGGTTTTAGAGTGTGATGATGGTAGAAAACTTGAATCAAAACAAGACAGATTAATTTTATATAACGAATGGAAAGAAACTTTTACAAATAGAAAAAATGGTAAAGATTTTGAACATATTTTACTCTCAACTAAAGAAGCACCAGGTACTCATGATAAAGAAATTTTAGATGCAGCACGACAAACTTTATCTAAACAATTTGCAAAAGATGGCTATAACTATATATTTGTTTTACATAGAGATAGAGAACATACACATGTACATGCTATCGTCAGAGTACACAATGCTATGGAAGATAAGAGATTAGATATAAAAAAAGATGACATAAATAAGGTAAAAGACACATTTGCTAGTGAACTTCGTTCAAGAGGATTAAACTACGAGAATTTTATAAATTTTAATAAAATTTTAGGCATTAATAGCCAACTCAAATATCTGCAACATAATGATTTAAGTTGGTTTCAATCAAACATGAAAAAGTTTGAAAATGAAAACATCGATGGATTACTTAAAACTATCAAAAGTATAGACAAAGATTTAGAAATTTTAATAAAACAAAAAGAAAATATAAAACTTTTAAAAAAAGATAAAAAAGTCATAAGTGATAATATAAGTCATTTATATGCAGATAAAAGAGCTATTATCCACAAGCTAAATGGCTTGGAGTATGATTTGCAACAGGCAACAAAGAATTATACGAGCTTAATAAAAAAAAGAGACAGCATAGAGTGGTATTTAAAACAAACAGGTGCTTATAAAGAAATAGATAAAAGAACTAATGAAGCTCAAGAGCTAGTTATTCAAAAGAAGCTTGAGCTAAATAAAGCTCAACTTTATATTGAAACTACAAAAGGCGAACTTACATTTAATAGTAAGATAAAAAAAGACACTTTGTATTATTTAAATGACTATTTAAAGGATGATTCAAAAAAAGATATAAATAGTTTATTATATAGACTTAATACATTAGAAACAAAGATGCCAAAATCAAAGTTAGTTAAAGAGATAAAAGAGCTAAAAAAAGATATTTTAGATGATGAATACCACACTACAATCAAATCAGATTTTTTAAAAGTACTAAATGAAGTAAAGAGCAGCAATAAAGCTATTCCTATAAATGATGAATTTACAAATAATTTCATTAAGAATATAGATAAAAAACTAGATGTTGTTATCAACAATGTCAAGAACAATAAAGATGTGTCTGCGAGAGACATGAAGAGTATAGGATTTGATTTAAACACATTTGAGAGTTCAACAAAAGTTTATCAGGTTGATCATATAAAAAATACTCCAGAGAATCTAAAAGAGTTTGAGAAGTTTAAAGAGTATTTTGATAAAAAAAACTATCAAACTTTAGTTAAAGAGCTACAAGAAAATAAACTAATAGACAGAAATTTTAATTATGCTTTAGAAAAAGCTACAAACAATGAAAATATAAAATTGCTTCCTGTTGATTTGAAGCGATCTTTAGAACTAGAGAAGAGAGAAGTAGAGGTAGAGATATTAAATATTGATAGTTATCATAAATATTTAAATGACAACCAAAATACTATTTACTATGAGACTGTATCGACTGCAATTTTTAATAGTGGTAAATTTTTAGAGACTATATCAAGTAGACTAAAAAATGAACTTGGTATTGAGATAAAGACTAAAGAACAGTTATCTCAAAATATGAATAAAATAGGTAAACACTCAGAACTAAGAAAATTAATTGATAATGAAATACATAAAAATATTAATGATTTTAGAAAAGTACATAAACTAGAAGACAACAATACATTTAAAAAGTACCTGGACAAAATAGAAACTAAAAAAGCTTCAAAAACTAAATTAAGCAATGAAGAAAAAGAGTTAAATAATTTAACCGGATTTTTACAAAAAAATGCAGGTTTATATCCTATCTTTGAAAGCGATATGCGTAAAATAAATTTAAACACTCTTGAGTTTAAAGACAAAATGGAAACTTCTATAAAAGTTGATGTAGTACCAGTTAATGATAACACTAGAGGAGGTATTAATAATATATTTGACACTATGATGCAGAACTCTCATGACAAAAAAGTGCAAGTAAAGATAAATGAAATAGATTTAAAAGCTATTAATAAGCTAGAGAACCAGTATAAGACAAAAGCAGAGTTCAAAGATAAAGCAAAGGAGTACATTAAAGCAGCTGCAAACAAGAGTGAAAGTAAAAAGTATTTAGCAGCTGTTTTAGACACTAAAACTTTATCTGGTATGCAGTACATGATAAATGAAGACAAAATCAAAGAAGTACCTAAAAGCTTTTTAGAGTCAAGAAATATAGATACAGCTAACCTTCCTGTTGAGAAGATAGATAAAAAAGTATTTACAATAGCCATGAGTTCAAAAGAGAACTTAGAGCTATTTAAAAATAGAGAGATTGATGATATTCAAGAGTTAAATAATCCAGATGCTCCTATTAATTTAGATTCATTTTCCGATGAAGCGTATGAGATTATTAAAAATCAAAACTACAAAGAAGTTTTTACTGAAATAGAAAATATGAAATTTGAAAATTTATCTATGAAAAAGAATAAAAATGACTTTTATAAACTATTTGCTGTAATCTCAAATGCCAAAGATGCCAAAGATATTGATACACTGGTTGAAGCCTACAAATTAGATAGCTTTAGTGACAAAAGCCAAATGATAAAGGATTTTGGAAAAGCATTAAATGTAAATCCGAAAAATATTAAAAAAAATATTTGGTATAGCAATACTAAACAACCACCGCCAGAAGTTTGGAGTAAAGCAGATGATATGGTTTTAGAAACATTGGTGCATGATTATAAAGAACAGTTTATAGAAGAATATGTAAATGAAATTTCTATAGAGTATCTTTTATTTATGTCTGAAAGAAACGATATACCCGGAGAACTTATTCAAAAAAATATAGACGAGTTTAATAAAGGATTAGAAGATTTTAAAGAAGAATACTTTTTAAATGAAGAATATCAAAAAAACATAGAATCAGTAAAAGAACACTTAAAATATGGAGAGTTCAAATCGGCTAGAGAAGTTATAGAAAATTCAAATCTTGGTGAGGTTGATATAAAGATTTTAGATGGCTATTATGAAGAGCATATCGATATGTTTGCTAATGATTTAGAGTCGGCTGCATTACATATAAATAAAGAAAATGAATTGGATAAAAAAACATATCTTTTAGAAGATTTTGTTGAAAATGATAAACATAAATATCCACCTAAAAAAGAACAAGTATTCATCAAACCTAAAGAAATTGCAAAAGAGCTTGAGACTGATTTAAAGATACCAACAGAAATTAAAGAGGAACTAGAGCCGATTAGTCCTACAAAGCATGACAAACTAAAAGTGCAATATGTTAATAAAGAAAAAGAGTTTATAAACAAACTCATCGTAACGCTTGATAAATCACTAAATGAGCAAAAGGCACATGATTATAAAGACATGATATTTAAAGCTTCTAAAACACTCTCCAGTGAACTCAAAAGAAATGTAAACCAAATTGAAGATATTAAGAGAGTATTAGAAGAGATGCCAAAAAATTACAAGGTCGAAAAGAAGTGTTTAGAAGAAAATTTAAATGATTTCTTTTATAAAGCTAATAAAACTAATGATGCAGTAAAACAATATATAGAAACAATAGATAAAAGTGATTTAGATAATAAATCTAAACTAGAGTATAAATTAGGTTTATATGATGAGTTAGCCAAATATAGATATAGCGAACGAATTATAGATGCTATACCAGGTATTAAAAATGAGATGCTAGATAGAGGTATAGAGCATTTTAAATTGATAAATAAGCAGTTGGAAACTCCAAAGATTGATAAAGAAACTAAATTAGAACTATTGGATAAATCATCACAGCTATTAAAAGATTTCAATAAATTAAACCCTACTTGGAAGCAAGAACGAACTATTTCTAAGTTACATAAAGAACAAGTAAAAAACCTAAAACAAAGAGATATGGAAAGATAAATAATCAATATTGTATAAATATTTATATAGCATTGTTTAGATATTTATACAATATTGGTTTAATATCTATTTAAAGTTAATTATACTATCATTTTAACTAAGTATTAAAGGATATCTATGAATAAACTACTTGAGAAGTTATTAAATAAGTTGCCTTTTGTAATTGTTTTCGCTCATCAAAAAGGGGGTAGTGGAAAAAGTACAATTTGTATGAATGTTTCTACTGAGCTATCTAAACAATTTACAACTACATTCATAGACTTTGACAAGCTACAGCAAATGACAAAGTATAACAATAATAGAGAAGAACCTATAAATAGTGTTGTAATTAAGGATGAAAGAAAACTAGAGCAATTCTTGCGAAATGATAAAGGTCTTACGGTAATTGATTTAGGTGGTTACGACAGTGATCTCTCCAGAGTTGTGCTACTACTTGCAGATATGATTATTATACCCATGTCAGATAGTGATAATGATATAGATGGTTTTAGAGAGTTTTCTCATCTAATAGAAAAAACTTTTAAGATTAGAACAGATTCCAAAGCATTTATTTTAGTTAATCGTGTTCATCACGCTGATAAATCAACACATAGAGGCTTAACAAAATATGTAGAAAATACTATATTCAATGTATTTGATACTGTAGTTAGAGATAACAAGTTGCACACAAGATTATTATCAACCGGGAAAAATGTTGTAGAAAAACAATTTTTTAGTAAGCCATCTAAAGAGATTCAATCGTTAGTTCAAGAAATTATAGAAAAGGCGTAATGTGGTAAAAGATAAATTTGATTTATTGAAAACTGATAAAGTAAAAAACTTAAAAAAAGATAGTCACTTAAAAGAAACTGCTAAAGCAGTTCCGATAAAAAAAAAGATAGATCGAATGGTCTATGGCATATCTGTAGAATTACAAGATGCTGCGGAAGCATCTGGAGAAAGTTTGAGCGGTTTTTTGAAAAGAGCTGGGCTAAAACTTGCTAAAGAAGAAGGACTAATAATAAAAAATTAAATTTATAAAGGAGGTAAAAAAGTATGAGTTATCAAAAAATGATAGCCTTGCAGAGTTTGGCGACAGTACAAGGCATTGCATTGAAAACAATTAGCGACCTTGCTAAATTTGTCTTAACAGAGAAATTATAGCATAAACAAAATGATGAGCTTAATTGCTCATCTAAATTATAACAAGGATACAAAATGAAAAAAATAGTTTTAATCGCCACTATTGTTGGCTTACTTCTTACAGGTTGTGTAGAAACTACAACTCACTGGGATACATCTGTAACTAACGATACAGTGTTTAGAGAAGATTTAAATAAATGTGTATATGAAGCAAATTTAAATACTCAAAAAGGCATGATTAGCGAATACGCTGCCAATGAACGAGTTAAAAAACTTAGAGATATGTGTCTTAAAGCTAAAGGCTATAAAATAATATCCAAGGAAACAAAGCATACTGGAATTAAACAAAAGATACAGAATGTCAAATCTGATTGAATTTACTGATTGTCAAGGCAATTCAGTAGTGATAAACATGAGTGGCTCTGGAATGAGTTTTGACAAGAAGCTCACTCAAACTTATATTGAAACATGCATTAAAAATCAAGACACAACCGAGAGCGTAAAGATAATCGATACACCTGAGATAAAATACGATGAAGTTCAATTGATTATGGTTGAGTTCTCTGATAATTCGTTAAGATTTGAAGTAAGATTTCTAAAAAAAGATTTAATAGTGCTAGAAAAACTAATAGGCACTATTGGCGAAGCTCTGGAATATTTTTATGAGCACTCTTAAAACTCTTTTAAACTCTCATGATGAAGTTTATTAACTAAAAGGTAAGTATCTCCTAGATACTTATCAAAACTGTTAAAAACACTCTTAATCTCATTGATATCCACTTCTTTTTCAACATTAAAATAAAATGCTATTTGATTAATGTCATTAGATACAGCATCTACTTGAGAAGCATTTTTCATAAGCTCACGAGCCAAAACTATTTTTTTATCTGATATAACAAAATACTTTTTATCTAAATAGTATTTCAACGAAGTTCTTATGAATTTACTTCTATCAAAATTTATAAATGAGTACTCTTCAATTTTAGACATAATTTGGGAGTAGACATTAGACCCAATTCTTAGAGTTATTATATTGTCTTTTGTATTTAGATCATTAAATGGTTTTAATAATAGGACAAGAGAATTAATATTTAATATTTGCTTTTTAACATCTTGCTGCATAAGTTCTAAAGAATTGACTAGCTCACTAGAACTTGTAAACTTTTTTATATGTTTTTGTATTTGACTGAAGTTTGAGATAACTCCAGATAAATCAAGTTTTAGTTCATTTAAAACTTTAATAATTATATTTGTATTCTGCACATAAGCAAATAAATCCTTATTAAAAAAGCTTTCGATAGATGCTCTTATTAATTTACTTATGTCGTAACTGCTAAATTTTTTTAACGCCAGTTTACGGTTGATTTTAAGCAAAAGTCTATCATCAATTCTAGTTAATACTCTCTTATTTTTTGTCAATATAAGCACCTAACAATTAGTTTAATTAGCAACTAATTGTATCTAAAAAGAAAGAAAAATCATAGTCGGTTTTGGGAATTTGTCATACAAATTCCCTATCCTGCCAACCTAAATAAATAAATTAATTTAGGTTGAAAAGAAAAATATTGTATATATTAGTGTTTTTAGTGTTTTTAAAGTGTGTTAGTAGAGTTTTAGACTGTGTCAATAGAATTTTAGATTGTGTCATATATGAAAATGTGTGTGTCAAATGAGTTTATCATTGTGTCTGTAGTATTAATGGCTCTTTATTATTAAATTCATTGAGATAAATATATTGTTGGGTTTAAAGTGCATAATTATACTTATTTTTTTAATACTGTAGTGTTAAAGATATTGTTAAAGATATTGTTACTTGGTATATGTAGAAAAATTATTTATTTATGAACCTATATAAGGTTGTTTAAAGAGGTAGGTAGTAACTGTGTAGTTACTGGTGGATAATTAATAAATATTCGACTAGTAACTGTGTAGTTACTACTTAGTAATTAAAAAATTAATGATTGGTAATTAAAAAATTATGGGGTAATTGTGTAGTTACTACTTAGATTTACTTGTAAAAAGTATGACCTAAAGTATGACCTACAAAGTAAAGTATCTTAAAAAGATGGTGTCAAGAGGGGGACTTGAACCCCCGACCCCCGGCTTATGAGACCAGTGCTCTAACCAGCTGAGCTACCGTGACATCCGTTTGTAGGTCGGAATTATAACCATGAAAAGCTTTAAAGAATCTTTATTTGTTTTAAGATGGCAATACTATTTATCAATCATTTACTTATATTTAGATATTATCACAAATAATAATAAAAGATGAAGGATATATATGAACTTTCAACCATTAGGAAAAAGAGTTTTAGTAAAAAGGGTAGAAGAAGCAACTACAACAGTTTCTGGAATAATCATACCAGATAGCGCTACAGAAAAGCCTTCTCAAGCAAAAGTTGTAGCAGTTAGTAAAGAAGTTAGTGAGCTAAAAAACAGTGATGTTGTTTTATTTGGCAAGTATTCAGGTAATGAAGTAACTTTAAAAAATGAAAAATATTTAGTAATAGATACAGATGATATTTTTGGAATAATAGGATAAATTTATGGCAAAAGAGATAATATTTTCAGATGATGCAAGAAATGCTCTTGCTCGTGGTGTTGCAAAACTAACAGATGCAGTAAAAGTTACAATGGGACCAAGAGGTCGTAATGTTTTAATTCAAAAAAGTTACGGTTCACCTATAATAACTAAAGATGGTGTTTCAGTTGCAAGAGAGATTGAACTTAAAGATAAACTAGAAGATATGGGTGCTCAACTTGTAAAAGAAGTAGCATCTAATACTGCTGATGAAGCAGGTGACGGTACAACTACTGCAACCATTTTAGCAAATGCTATTTTTTCTGAAGGTTTAAGAAATATTACTGCTGGTGCTAACCCTGTTGAGGTTAAGCGTGGTATGGATAAAGCATGCGAATCAATTTTAAAAAATTTAAAAGCTGCATCCAAAGCTGTAAATGGAAAGCAAGATATAGCCCAAGTGGCTACTATTTCTGCAAATTCTGATCATGATATTGGTAATATGATTGCTGAAGCGATGGAAAAAGTTGGTCAAGATGGTGTTATAACCGTTGAAGAAGCTAAGGGTATTTCTGATGAGCTTGATGTTGTTGAAGGTATGCAGTTTGATCGAGGTTATTTAAGTCCGTACTTCATTACAAATACAGAAAAAATGACAGCTGAGATAGAAAATCCTTGGATTTTACTAGCAGATAGTAAAATATCTTCTTTAAAAGATTTACTCCCAGTTCTTGAGCAAGTTCAAAAAACTTCTCGCCCACTTCTAATTATTGCTGAAGATGTAGATGGTGAAGCACTTTCTACTTTAGTTGTAAATAAACTTCGTGGTGTGCTTAATATTTCTGCTGTTAAAGCTCCAGGTTTTGGAGACAGAAGAAAAGCTATGCTTCAAGATATAGCAACTCTTACAGCAGGAACTGTTATCTCTGAAGAAACAGGTCATACTATTGAAGGTGCAAGTATTGAACTTCTTGGTCAAGCTTCTCGTGTGGTAATAGATAAAGACAATACTGTTATCGTTGATGGTGCTGGAGTTGAAGAGGCAGTAAAAGCAAGAATCTCTGAAATCAAAACTCAACTAGATGCTACAACAAGTGAATATGATAAAGAAAAACTCCAAGAGCGTCTTGCAAAACTTAGTGGTGGTGTAGCAGTTATAAAAGTTGGCGCAGCAACTGAAACAGAAATGAAAGAGAAAAAAGATAGAGTTGATGATGCACTTAGTGCTACAAAAGCTGCTGTTGAAGAAGGTATTATCATTGGTGGTGGAGCTGCCTTTCTTCGTGCTGCAGCAAAAGTTTCTCTTGATTTAGAAGGTGATCAATTAATCGGTTGTGAGATAATTCTTCGTGCTGTAAAAGCGCCTCTTAAACAGATTGCAGAAAATGCTGGTTTTGATACTGGTGTAGTTGTTAATGCAGTTGAAATTGCTAAAGATAAAAATGTAGGTTTTAATGCTGCAACAGGTAAATATGTAGATATGTTCAAAGCAGGAATCATTGACCCACTAAAAGTTGCTCGTGTTGCTCTTACAAATGCAACATCAGTTTCATCATTACTTCTTACAACAGAAGCCGCAATTTTTGAAATACCAGAAAACAATCCAGCTTCAGCTGATATGGGTGGTGGAATGCCTCCTCAGATGGGGATGCCAGGAATGGGGATGTAATCTAAAGTAAGTTTAGATAGAACTAAGATGCTATTTTTAGTTCTATCTCGCTTCTTTTATAGCTTCTAATGCAGCTTCATAGTTTGGCTCATCAGTTACTTCTGAAACAATCTCTTTATATACAACTTTACCACTTCTATCTACAACAAAAATAGCTCTAGCACTTAGACCTTTTAGCTTATTGTTATCCATTAAAATACCGTATGCTCTACTTACTTCTTTATTTATATAGTCAGATGCAACAGTTAGGTTTTCAATACCTTCAGTAGTGCAAAATCTATCTGCGGCAAATGGCAAATCCATAGAAACAACAGTTGTTTCACAAATATCTAAGTTGTTTACATCAACATTAAATCTTCTCGTTTCAGCTGCACATGTATCAGTATCGAGTGATGGAACGGTAATAATCAACTGTATTTTATCTTTAGCTCCACCGATTGAGATATTGCTTAAATCAGTTCCAATTGCTATAACAGATGGTGCTTTATCCCCAACATTAATTTGATTTCCAGTTAATTTTACAGTAGAGTCATTAAAGTTTGTTGTTTGCATAAAGTTTCCTTAATCTAATTTGAAATATACTATCATAAAAACAGTGTAAAGAGTATTAAAAATTAATTTTACAAACCTTATGATATGTATATAATCTAAGATACTATAAGCTCTAATTTGATAAAATACTACTCTTATAATAGTTTCAAAATCAAGAGGTTTAATAATAATGAGTGAGAACAAAGATTTTTTACGAACAATCGTTGAAGAAGACTTAAGGTCAGGCAAATATAAAGAGGTTATTACAAGATTTCCTCCAGAGCCTAATGGATTTCCTCACATTGGACATGCTAAGTCAATTTGTATAAATTTTGGAATTGCGAGTGACTATAATGGTCACTGCAACTTAAGAATGGATGATACTAATCCAACTAAAGAAGATACCAAATATGTTGAGGCTCTAAAAAATGCTGTAGAGTGGCTTGGATTTGACTGGGGTAATAATGTGTATTTTACTTCTGATTATTTCCCTAAGATATATGCATATGCTACAGAACTTATCAAAATGGGCAAGGCATATGTTGATAGTACAAATGAAGAAGAGATGCGCTCCCTTCGTGGAACAATTACAGAGTCAGGAATACGCAGTAAATATGCCATGCGTAGTGTTGAGGAAAATCTAGATCTTTTTGCGAGAATGAAAAAGGGTGAGTTTAAAGATGGTGAACATGTATTAAGAGCAAAGATTGATATGAGTGCTGCTAATATGAAAATGAGAGATCCTCTTTTATATCGCATACGACACGCACATCATTTTAGAGCAGGGAAAGAGTGGTCTATTTATCCAATGTATGACTTTGCTCATTGCTTATCTGACTATATTGAAGGTATTTCTCACTCTATTTGTACACTAGAGTTTGAAAATAACCGTGATATATATAATTGGGTACTTGATACTCTAGGACTTGCATTGCCGCGCCCTTATCAACATGAGTTTGCACGATTAAATATTAACTATACGGTTATGAGTAAAAGAAAGCTTTTAGAACTAGTAGAAGGTGGTCAGGTTAACGGATGGGATGACCCTCGTATGCCTACGATTGCTGGATATAGAAGGAGAGGTTATACTCCAAAGTCTATTTTAAACTTTTGTGATCAAATAGGTATAGCAAAAGCAAACTCAATGGTTGATGTTGCACAACTTGAATTTTGTATAAGAGATAATTTAAATACAATAGTGCCACGAGTGATGTGTGTACTTGACCCACTAAAAGTAACTATCGAAAATTATAAGGGTAGTGAAGAGATAGATGCCCCGTACTATCCACATGATATACCAAAAGAGGGTTCAAGAAAGTTGCCTTTTTCTCGTGAGATTTATATTGAGCGTGATGATTTTAATGAAAACCCTTCAAAAGGATATTTCCGTCTTACTCCTAAGCAACCAGTAAGACTTAGACACGGTTTTATCATATTTTGTAAAGAAGTGATTAAAGATGCAAATGGAAATATTGTAGAGATAATAGCAGAGTATTATCCTGACTCAAAAAGTGGCTCAGACAGTAGCGGTATAAAAGTTAAAAGTGCTATTCAATGGGTAGATGCTTCTCGTGCTAAAACTGTAGAAGTACGAGTTTATGATAGATTGTACTCATCAGAAGCACCTGAAGGGTTAGAAGACTTAAACCCTAACTCTCTAAGTATTATTAAAAATGCTCTTATTGAACCTGCTGTAATTTCAGATAAACCAGATGAAAGATTCCAGTTTGAAAGACAGGGCTATTTTTATGCTGACCCTATTGACTATACAGATTCAAAACCTGTATTTAATAAAATTGTCGGTCTAAAGAATTCTTGGGGTAAAAAGAAAAAAACACCTGAAAAAGTAGTAAAGACTCAAACTAAAAAAGTGCAAGTAGATGGTAAAGAAGTAGCTATGAGCGATGAGCAAAAATTATTATTTGAAAAGTATAGTAGTAAATTTGGACTAAATAGTGAAGTAGCTAATATTTTAGCTCGTGATGCGAACCTTTCTTCATTCTATGAAGAAGCTTTATCTGTGTTGAATAGTCCAGTGAGTTTAGCTAATATTGTAGCGACTGAAGTAGCAAGAGAGTTAAAAGAAGCAAATGAATTGAAATTTACTGCAAATCAAATATCTGAACTTGTTAAAATGATTGATGATGATATTATTTCAAGTAAAATTGCTAAACAAGTACTCCAAGAGATGGTACAATCTGGAGAAAGTCCAACACAAATAGTTGAAGATAAAGGACTTGTTCAGATAAGTGACCCCTCTAAAATTTCGCCTATTATAGATGAGATAATTGCAAAAAATCCAGAAAATATTGCTAAGTTTAAAGCAGGGAATACTAAACTTCTAGGATTCTTTGTGGGGCAAGTTCTAAAAACCACTGGGGGCAAAGCAAATCCAAAAGTAGTGAATAAACTTGTTGCACAGAAGTTAAAATAATAAACTTATGATTTGACATTGATTGATTTTGATGTTGTGGCTCTGGAATGTTTCCTATAAAGTAGACAAGAATTTAATCAGTTAATTAGATAAGTAAAATTTAGCAATGAATTATTCCCTTAAACTAGTATAGTTTAAGGGAATGCTTACATATTTAATGCCAAAAAAAACTTCAAATTAGTTTTATTCAAAATTATTTCAATAATAATACTTTCTTTTTTTCATTAAATCTTTTGGAAGTATGCCAAATCTACTAGAAAAAGCATTTGTAAAGCTTTGAGCGTATTTGTATCCCACGCTAGCAGATATTTCACCTATACTATATTCGCTTGTTTCGAGTAGTTTTTTTGCTTCAATCATCCTGTAATCTAGCATCATACTTGTTGGTGAAGTATTGAAAAGTTCTTTAAAGCCATATTTTAATTTGAATTCGTTAAGTGCTACTTTTCTTGATAACTTGATAAGTGTAGAAAAATATTTTTCTTGAGATATTAGTTTTTTAGCTTTTAAAAGTGCTTGTATGTCGTCTTCATTTAACTTTATCTTTTTTGACCTTGTTTGCAATTGAGGTTGAAGAATATCCTTAAATTCATTATGTATAATTTCATAAACTTTACTTTGTAGATATATATAATCTAATTTACCACAAAAAGGAGAATTAAATATTTCGTTTGCACTTATAGTTGTTTTTGCATCTGTTTTTGCTTTTTTTAATAATGAAGGGATATTTTGTTCGTATCTTTTTTGTAAATTATCGTAATTTTTTACATTTTGCAAAAAGAATTCTTCTAAGAAATTTCCTTTAACAATTATCCCTATATTTTTTGAATTTGTATTTTCTTCTGCTTCAAGTGTTGATTCACTCAAATTCATGTATTTTACAAATACTGTGTTTTGTTTTTTCTCTATTGTAGAATTTAATATATTGTCCGTATAATTCACATTTCCGTTCAATGTAATATCAATAAATAAACCACTTTCACTAGAAGATGAATTCATGCTAGTACTTTTAAAAAAATTCATTGTATTTTTATAAAGAGATATATCATTGTTTATTTGTACGCTATTAATATCTATTTTTCCTGAATTATTTTCTAAACCTATAGATATAGAACTTCTTTTATCGTTATATAAAACATTTTCTAAATTATCTAAAATAGATTCTTGATACACAAAATACCCTTTTCATTAATTATAATACTAAAATCTTTATTTTAATATTGATTTTAATTATCAATTATTAATATACTCTAAAAATATTTAAATTTTCATTTAAAAGGTATAAAATCATGAAGAAAAAAAAATTACTCTCAATTGGTGCAATATTAGCTATTATCGTTTTCCCTCTATTTGCTAAACAAAATACTAATTTAGAAAATATAGTGGTTACTGCTGAAAAAGTTGAACAAAGCATACAAGAAGTTCCCATATCCGTAAGTGTCTTAGATGAGTATAGTATCTTAGATTCTTCTATTGAAAATACTAGTGATATTTCATCTTATATTCCGAACCTGACTACTATGCATGAAGGTTCAAGAGATTATTATACTAGAATATCAATAAGAGGTATTTCAAATACTGGTATTGGAGATCCTGCTGTAGCTTTATATATAGATGACATCTCTTATGCAGACTTATACGCTTTTAATTCTCCTTTATTTGATGTACTAAGGATTGAAGTTTTAAAAGGACCACAAGGAACACTTTATGGTAAAAATACTGAAGCTGGAGTTATAAAAATCATTACAAAAGAACCAAATAATAGTCCAGAAGGATCTATGGCTTTAAAATATGGCTCTTATAATAAAAAAGAGATTATAGGATCTTTTAATGCTCCCATTATAGATGATAAGCTATTTTTAAGATTTTCAGCCTTAAAATCTAGTAGAGATGGATATATCGAAAACTTATATGATAATTCCAAGATAGATTCTCAAGATACAACATCTGTAAGAGGAAATTTTCTTTTAAAAGCAACCAAAAATATTGATATTAACTTAATATTAGGATATAACAAGTTTGATGATGATGGAGGTTTTCCTATGACTGCTGTTGATAAAAGTACATATATGGCAGCAACAGGTCTCAGTTCCTTAAAAGATTTTCAATCCTCTTTTAGTTACAACGGGGAAAGTTCTTCTGAAACAAAAACATTTTTATTAAAAATGAAATATAAACAAAATAATTATGATCTGATTTCTATAACAGGATATAGGGATATGAATAATGAAAGTACTTTAGATGGTGATTTTTCTCCTGCTAAGAATTATTTAGGATTCAATGCTAGAGATTTAAGTTCAATTTCTCAAGAATTCAGATTATCGTCTAAAAATAATACCTCATTCAAATGGCTTGTTGGTGCTTATTTTAGCCATGAAGATATTAAAGATAAAACAGGATATAAGCTTGATGAAGTTTATGCAACTGCTAATGGTGTGCCTCTCTATACAGAAGATAAAATGTCAGCAAATCTAAAAACAGAAGATATTGCTATTTTTACTCAAAATACACTTAGGTTTTTTAATGATAAGTTAGGATTAACAGCTGGTTTAAGATATGAAAAATCAAAAAGAGAGATGAATAATAGAAGACATACTTTTGGAGGAGTAAATAGTGTTGCTCCTTTTAATAATTTAGAAAAAAACAATGAGATACTTTTACCAAAACTTGCTTTAGATTATTTTATAAAAGATAATATAATGCTTTATAGTAGTTTCGCAAAAGGCTATAAAGCAGGTGGTTTTTCATATGCGGTAAATGATGCTACGCTAAGTGAATTTGACCCAGAAATAGCAAACTCTTATGAAGTAGGTATAAAATCAACTTTTAGAGATATAGGTTTAACTTTAAACTTAGCAGCATTTTATACCAAAGTAGATGATTATCAAGATAGAGTACAAATAAACCCTACTACAATTTTGCAACAAAATGCTACACAAGTTGATATAAAAGGGTTTGAGTTAGAATCTATTTATACTTTAAATGATGAATTTAGCATAAACACTAGTTTTGGTATAACCAACGCTAAATATGGAGATTATATAAATCTTATGACTAGTGAAAATTATAAAGATAATAAAGTTAGTTTGGTACCAAAATATGATTTAAATATAGCATTTAAGTATAGAAGTTCTTTAGGTTATTTTACCAATTTTGAGATTCAAAATACAGGTGAGAAATATTTTGATAGAGCAAATAGTAAAAAAATAGAATCATGCACTATATATAACCTTAAAGTTGGATATGAAAGAGATAATTGGGATGTATATTTAACAGCTAAAAACTTAACAGATGAAGAATATTTTTTAGATGGCTTTAAAGATCCTACTCTTGGTTATATGGGAACAGTTGGAAGTCCTAGAGAATTTAGTCTTAATTTCAATTATAGATTTTAATAACTTTTCCTATATAAATTTAGATTCATTTTACATGTAAGAAAATTTTAATTCTTACATGTAAAGATTTAAAATAGATTATCTAAAATACTTTTAGCATAAAAAAAAATCCTTTTAGAATAACTATGATATTGATTATAACTATCATGTATACTATAATGTGAAGTATTTTACAATCAAGAGGTACTATGAAAAAAAACTTACTATTTATCTTATTGGCACTCTTATGCACAAACATAACAGCTAAAGAACTTGACACAACAATAACATTAACCAAGCAGGCAAATAAACACTCCATCAACTCCCAAAAAAAGATTGATTTATTGGTAATAAAAAAAGAAAAATTATATTCAAAATTCAAAATTCAAAATTATGAATTAAAATCTTTAAATAATTATAATATAGAATTAAATGAAATCATCAATTCACAAAACAGTGAAAAAAAATCTATTTTAAATCAGATTGATGAAATTGATAAAACAAAAAGAGAAATTTTACCTCTGATAAAAAATATGCTTATTTCATTAGATGAAATGATACAAAATGACATACCTTTTTTACCAAAAGAGAGAGCAAAAAGAATCAAAAGACTTAAGCACCTTATGAAAAGATCTGATGTTTCAATAGCAACAAAGTATAGAGCGGTTATAGAAGCATATGAAATAGAAACCCAATACAGTAGAACAATTGAAACTTATAATGATATTTTAGAGACTCAAGGATTAAGCAAAAATGTAAAATTTTTAAGGATTGGAAGGATTGCTTTGTATTATGTAACAGAAAACAATAAAGAATCTGCTATATGGGACAAAGAAACAAAAGATTGGAATATTTTAGATGCTGGTTATTCTAAAAAATTAAATAAAGCGATTAAAATTGCTGCAAAAAAAGGTGTGCCTAATCTTTTAAATCTTCCTATGTTTAGTGCCAAGGAGGTTTTATAAATGAAATATTTACTTTTAATTTTTATGCTTATAACAAATACATTTGCGAACAATAGTGATAAAGTTTTTCAAGAATTATTAGAAAAAGTTAAGGCTGGGTATAAAACACAAACTATACAAGATAAAAAAAGAGAAAAAAAGTTTCTTCTTGATGTTAACACACAAAACAAAGTGCTTTTAGAAACTAAAAAAGAAATAAAACAAGCAAAACAAATATCGCAAAAATTAAAAAATAGTATAAAAGACAATGAAGTAAAACTACAAAACCTAAGCAATGAGCTTGACTTAGCTAGTGAAGACTTAGGTGAACTTTTTGGGACAGTTAAGCAAGTGAGTTCAGATATGAATGTACATATTAAAGCTTCGTTGATCTCATCACAATTTCCACAAAGAAAAGAGTTTTTAAAAGAACTTATTTCAAAAAATGCATTGCCCGATATAAAAGAACTTGAAAAACTCTGGTATATAATGTTTCAAGAAATTATTGAATCTGGAAAAGTTATAAAATACAAAACAAAAATAATTTCAAAAGAAGGAACACAAAAAGTAGAAAATATCATAAGATTTGGTAATTTTAATGCCATTAGCAAAAACTCATTTTTAAAGTACAACGCTTCAAACTCACTGTTTGTCGAACCATCTTTTCAACCGAACAGAAAATACCTTTCTCTTGTAAAAAAGTATTTTAATTCAAATGAAAAAATAAGTGAGATAGCCATAGATCCTACGAGAGGAATTATACTTGACATTATATCTCAAAAACCAAATTTAGAACAAAGAATTTCACAAGGTGGAATTATAGGTTATATCATTATATGTCTTGGAATTATAGGTTTATTTTTTGCTTTTATAAAGTATATTTGGCTTTGTTTAGTAGCTAGAAAAATAAAAAAACAGTTAAAACATAAAAATGATATAAAACTAAACAATCCATTAGGAAGAATACTTAAAGTTTACAATAAAAATAAACATATAAATGAAGTTGATTTAGAGTACAAAATAGATGAAGCCTTTTACAAAGAAGTACCTTCTCTCCAAAGTGGTTTTTCTATGCTAAAACTTTTTGCTGCGACTACTCCTTTACTTGGTCTTTTAGGAACTGTAACGGGAATGATTTTGACATTTCAATCAATTACACTTTTTGGAACGAGTGACCCAAAACTTATGGCTGGAGGAATTTCTCAAGCACTTATAACTACAATGCTAGGACTTATTGCTGCCATTCCACTGCTTTTTGCACATACATTTTTAAGCTCAAAAGCGAAAAAAGTTATAAGTATTTTAGAGCAAACTAGTATTTCCCTTTTAAATAAAGATGACTAGAAATGCTTGATTTTTTGTATACGATTAACTCTTTCATTGAAAGAGGAGGAGATGTTTTAATTGTCATTTTCATTGTTGCTTTAGCTATGTGGTCGGTTATCTTAGATAAATTATTTTATCATTTTTTTGTTTATAAAAAAAAAATTTACTTAATAAAAATACAAAATAAACAATTAAATAAGATGTCTTTTTTGTCTACAAAAAATAAAATTGAAAATGGAATGAACTTTATTAAAATTTCTATTATGGTTGCTCCACTTTTAGGTCTTCTTGGCACTGTAACAGGGATGATTGAAGTATTCGATACTATCTCAATATTGGGAAATTCTGATGCAAGAGCAATGTCAAGCGGCATATCTCAAGCTACTATTCCTACCATGGTAGGAATGAGTGTTGCACTTAGTGGCATGATATTTAAAACATATTTGGAGCAAGTTAACAAAAAAAAATTACGCTTTTTAAGTGAAAAACTTCATATTGAATTTAAAGGAAAAAGAAGAAAATGAGAAAAAGAGATTTTTTTGAAGATAATGAAGATGCAGGCATAGATATGACACCTATGCTTGATATTGTTTTTATAATGCTTATATTTTTTATAGTTACTACATCTTTTGTAAAAGAATCAGGTATTGACATAAACAGACCAATTGCACAAACATCTCAAAAAAAAGATAAAGGCAATAATATTTTAGTTGCAATTACAAGCAATGAAGAAATATGGATAGATAAAAGGCAAATTGATTTAAGAGCATTAAGAGCAAATATACAAAGATTAACTAACGGTGATGATAAAACTTCAATTATAATTCAAGCAGATATGGAATCAAAAACTGGTCTTTTAGTCGCGGTTATGGATCAAATTAAAATGGCGGGTATACAAAGTATATCAATAGCGACAAAAAAAGAGTAACATGACAATTATACGATTTTTTTTACCTATTGTTGCCCTCTTTTTTACTCTAACACTATATTGGATGCTAAATCAAACCATTATAATTAGCAATAATAAATCTACTCAAACTAAATACGGAAATATAAGTTTTATAAGAATGATCAATGAAAGTAAAATCGAGAAAAAACATAGAGTAAAGAAAAAGTTGCCAAAACCTAAAAAAATTAAAACTCCTCCAAAAATAACTACAAATATAAATAAAGTAAACTTTGCGATGCAAAAAACCAAACTAAATATAAATATTTCACCTATTAAGTTATCAATGAATATAAATAATAATGGTTTTTTAAATGGTGCAATTTTCACTAAATCGGATATCACACAAAATACTTCAGCAATGCCAATACTTAGGATACCTCCTATGTACCCACGAAGAGCTAAAATACTTAAAAAAGAGGGTTATGTAAAAGTGCAACTACTTATAGGTAAAGATGGGTTAGTGAAAAACGCAATTATCTTAGATTCCAATCCAAAAAACATATTTGATGATGCTGCATTACAAAGCGTATATGGTTGGAAATTTAAACCAAAACAAGTAAATGGACAAAGAATAGAGCAAATGGCTGAACAAATTTTAGAATTTAAATTAAGGTAAAAAATGAAAATACTATTTATATTGTTTACATATATATGGGTCTTAAATGCAAATATAACACTTTCTTCAAGTACATATAAAAAATTAACTCATATTCAAAAACTAAGCGAGAGCAAACAATATACTAAAGCACTCAATATAATAAATGAACTTTTAAAAAAAGAGTTAAATAAGGCAGATAAAGCATACATACTCCAAAGCCAAGGTTTTTTATTTCTTTCTGTAGAAAACTTAAAACAAGCTATTTTATCTTTTAAAAAAATGAATAATTTAAATATAATGAATAAAAAAAATTATTTAAATACTACATATAATATAGCACAACTTCATCTGTCTTTGAAAGAGTACAAACAAGCCATAAAATATTTAAATATTTGGATAAAAAAAACAACAGAAAAAAAACCTAAAGCTCATATATTGTTAGCTCAAAGCTATATTGCAATAAAACAAAATAAAAAAGCAATAAAAAGTATAAAGCAAGCTATTAAACTGCAAAGTATTCTCAAAAGAAAAATTCCAATCAATTGGTATGAATTATTATTTTCAAATTATTATCAGTTGAAAGATTATAAAAACTCGATTAAAACACTTTATTCTATTATATACATAGAACCAAAAAATAAGAATTATTGGTTGTATTTATCACAAATCTATACTATTGAAAATCAAGTCCAAAAAGGCTTAAGTATTTTTGAACAAACATATAATCTAAAAATATTAGAAGAAAAAGATATTTTACAATTTATAAGTTTTCTATTACAAAATGAACTATATTACAAAGGAGCTGAACTTTTATCTAGCCATCTAAAAAATAAAACGATACAAACAAATGAAAAAAATCTAAAACTGCTTTTTGATGCATACTTTAATGCAAGGGAATATATTTCTTCCTTAAGTATTTTAAATAAATTAATAAATCTAACAAATAAAAATAAATACATTTTACAAAAAGCAAGATTATATGTTATGTTACATCAAAATAAAAAAGCAATTATGTCATATGAATCAATAATTAAAAAGAAAAAATCAAAAGAGTTTCCAATATCAAATTTAGAATTAAGTTATCTTTACCATGAAAACAATATAATTGAAAAATGTATAAGTTGTTTAAATGAAGCTACAAAACATCGAGAAACAAAAAAAATTGCACTTGCTTTTTTAAAACAATTAAGAATTGTTGCAAAGTAAAAAAATGCTTTTTAAAGTTTAATTGAACCCTCTGAACAATCAAGCAATTTAACTTAACCTCCTTTAAACCAATAATTAGCTAAAATAGATATACTAAGAAGCCAAGTTTGAGGGATAAATATGCAACTAAGTTTTTTTGACCATGCCATGAAATACCAAGGTGGTAAGAAGAGTATGAAGTTTTTAAATGAGATGAAAGAGATTATTCCATTTGAAGCTATTGAGAAGATACTTATAGAGAAAAATGTATACAAACCCAACAAAGGTAAGACAGGAAGACCATCTATTCCATCAAAGATATTAGTAGGCTCACTTTTTTTACAAAACTGGTATGGATTGTCAGACCCAATGACCGAAGAGCTTATACATGACCGTATAAGCTTCAGAAAGTTTCTTGATATAAGAGATGAAGATACTATTCCAGATGAAACAACTATTTGTAAATTTAGAAACAAGCTTATCAAAGAAGAGATACTTGGTGATATATTTGAAGAAGTAAAAAAGATGATGGAATCTAAAAGACTTATACTCAATGAGGGAACTCTTATAGACGCTACTCTCATCCACTCAAGCGAACCAAAGAGAAAAAAAGATGACAAGGATAAAGTTATTTCAAATAAAGCCCATGATTCTGATGCAACCTATACTTCAAAAAGAGGTCGTAAACATCATGGATTAAAGATGCATATAGCAACTGATACAAACGGTATCATCAAAAAAGTAATAGCTACAACTGCATCAACACACGATAGTACACAGTTTGATAAGCTGACAGAAGATGAAAATAAAGCAATATTCGCAGATAGTGGCTATATGCAAAAGGCAAGAAAAGTGGCACTAAGAGCAAAAGGTATTTTTGCTGGTATAGTTGAAAGACGAGTAAGAGGTCAATCGAAACTAAGACCTAAACAATCAAGAAATAATACAAGATTCTCAAAGATAAGATGTCTCGTGGAATTACCATTCGCATTTATAAAACAACATATGAACTTCAGAAAAACCAGATATCGGGGAATAGAGAAAAATCAACAACACTTTTTTATGTTGGCTGCTTGTTATAATCTGAGACGGACACCTGCACTGGTAAGGGCTAGGAACTGATACAAAAGGAACAAAATAAGGTTCTAACATGCTAATAAATAGTAGAAATATAGAAAAACAAGACAGAAACTCACTTCAAAATTGAAAGAGAATTTTTAAAATGATAGAATATTAGTATAAAGAAGAATCATCTGGCTTGTTCAGAGGGTTCAATTCTTAAAATAGGAGACCGTAAAATAAACGAGAGTGTAAATCTAACTGTGTAAACCTACCTCTTATCCATTAATCAATTAGTATATTTTGACATAATTTCACTGAAAAATATACTAAGTTGAGGAGGTTCTGCCCTTTGGGTATAAATCTCAAACCAATTTCTGACACTCGACATATTCCATTTGTTTTGTTGCTCTTGTGTAGCGAGATACATTAGCTTATAAGCAGATTCTACAGTAGGAAATGAACCTTTAGATTTAGTCTTTCTTTTTATTGTTGCATTTATAGATTCTATTGGATTTGTAGTGTAAATTAGTTTTCTAGCTGAATCTGGATATTTGAAAAAAGTTGAGAGTTCAGCCCAGTGATTTGTCCAAGAAACAGTAATGTTAGGATATCTTTTACCCCAAATATCGTTAAAATCTGTAAGTGCTAATTGAGCATCTTCTTCATTTATGGATGAATACACAGACTTAAGATCTTTAGCAACTGCCTTTCTATCTTTCCAAGATACGAACTTCAGGGAGCTCCTGATTTGATGAACAATACATCTTTGTATCTCAGCTTTAGGATAAACGGCTTTTATTGCTGTCAACAGCGGAGTTAGCTCTTCTTGGGATGCAATTTGTATCACTTCTTTGAGTATATTTTTAAACTCATTTGCAATATCATCTAGAGAAGTTATCTCTCCTGATGCTAATTGTTTTTTAACTCTTCGTGGTTGATTAAACTTATGTAAATCCTTTAAATAATTCACTTGATTAGTTTATCAAATGAATCTAATTTTTAAGGTTTACACAGTATATTTTACACTCTCTTTTAGTTGCAAGTGCAGCTTCTGTACCCAAGTGCTTCTGTCGTTTTATTCGGGCATAAGTTTTTTAATTAGAGAGCCTAACGCTTCATCTTTTCCACCGATACTTTTACCGGCTTTCTACCCTCAAGGGGCACCTTGATATCACGAGTAAATTGCTCTAAATCTATTTCTATTTTCATCTGTGTTTCCTTAAGTAATTGGTATTTTACCAGATTGATACAGTTTTTGAACAGTCTATTACCAGTCTAAAACTTCATAATGACACTGAATACATTGTTTCATTATTTTTGCATGAGCTTGAGAAGCCGCTCTTGAATCACCAGCCTTAAATCTTTCCAAAATAGTTTTTACTTTCTTATCAATATTTCTAACAATTTTATAACTAAATGTTACTCTATTATTCATATATCTAGCCATTGGGTCTTTTTCAGTTTCTACCTCAATTGGAGGTTTAACTCTTCTTATTGCGTCTGAGAGTGATATTGCACCTTCTTTAACTATATCTGGATTATTATATAAAATTCCTGTAGATATAGTTGACATAGCTTTTTCCATAATTTGCATATCTTTAATTCTGTCTGCTTTAGTGTAAGTACTAGCCAAAATTATTGTACTAGATAATATTAACAACGCTATTATTCTCATTTTGCACCTTTTTTTACTATATAAAAGGCAGTATAACGAAAATAACTACTAATTTTAATAATTTATTGCAATAAAATGAATATTCATTCAGTTTCACAACTTAATGTAAATAAGTGTTTTAATTTTTTATCAATGAGTAAGTCATAGGAACAGTAATTGTAAGCTCTTCTTTTGGTTTTGGAAATTTACCAGATAAATCTTCAATAGTTTTTACAGCCGCTCTACTAAGGATTTCACTATTTGATGAGATTACTTTAATGGAGTGTGCTTTAGCATCTGTAGATAGTGTAAACTCAATTCTCACTTCTCCCACTATTTCTCTTTCCCTCGCTCTTCTTGGATAGTATAAGTTTTCTTGTAAAAGTCTTTGTATTTCTGCTATATGCTTTTGTAAATAATCATTTTTGACTCTTTTTTGTTTAGTCATTGTATCTTCTACTGCAACACTTTTTGCTATTACTACTTCCATTGTTTGTGAAACTTCTTTTTTTTCTTCAATAACTTCAGGTTCTTTTATAAACTCTTCTTGGATAACTTTTTGTACAAGAATCGGTTCAAGTTTAGCTTTTGTTATTTTTTTTGGCTTTGCTTTAGGTTTTGAAGGTGGTTTTATGATTTGTTTTTGACTTACTACATCACAAAGTTTAATGCAAATCTTATCATTACACTCAATTTTTTTAACAGATGGAATACTCTTCCAAATAAAAAAAGCAGACACAAGCAAGATAATATGAAAGATAATCGATATAAAAAATGAACTGCAGTGTCTAATCATAAGCAGAATAATAACAAGTTATGTGTTACATAAATGTTAAAATCCTAAAAAATATTATATTGCCCTTCTAAATTCTGGATATGCTTCCACCCCACACTCATTAACATCCATTCCCTCTTGTTGAGCATCATCATCTGCTCTAAACTTAGAAATTTTATTGATAAGATATAAAACTACAAAAGATACACTAAAAGCAAAAAATGCAACAACTACAACACCTTTAAGTTGAGCCATAAAAGAAATGCTATCTACAAAAATCCCAACTGCTAATGTTCCCCAGATGCCATTTACTAGATGCACAGATAAAGCACCGACGGGATCATCTAATTTAAATTTATCAAAGATAGGAACAGCAAAAACAACTAAGGTACCACCAACTAAACCTATTAAGATAGGAGTGTACATATCATATAAATCAGGTCCAGCAGTAACTGCAACTAAGCCACCTAAAGCACCATTTAAAATCATCGTAATATCAAAAAGTTTATATCTAACATACATCATAATTCCGGCAATTAAAGCACCAGATAAACCAGCTGTATTTGTATTCATTATAGTTTTTGCTACCAAATTTGCATTTTCTACACTAGAAATAGAGCCAATACTTCCACCATTAAAACCGAACCAGCCTATCCAAAGTAAAAAAGCACCTAAAACAACTAGGGGAATATTTGAAGCGGGGATAACTCTGATTTTCCCATTTGAGTAACGACCTTTACGAGAACCAATAATCATAATAGCAGCTAAAAGAGCCCATCCTCCAGTAGAGTGAATCACAGTAGAACCTGCTAAATCATACATATCTAAATCAAGAAAAGTTCCTGCTATCATATCTGCACCCCAGCTAATATTTACTACTGTAGGATAGATAAAAGCACCCATAATAACAGCAAACATAGCTAAAGGAAAAATACGAACACGCTCACTAACACCACCACTCATAATATTAATTGTTTTACCAACAAATGCCATCTGAAACATAAATGCTGCCCAGATGCTCATAGAATTATTTTCCCATGAACCAAAAGCAAGCGTATATCCAATAAGCAAAAAAGCGAGAGATGCAATAGTATAAATCATTACATTTATAGTTAAAACAGAAGTAACATTTTTTGTACGAACTAGCCCTGCTTCTAGCATAGCAAAACCTGGTACCATAAAGATTATAAGTACCATTGAAAAAAGTATAAAAAAAGTATCTATAATATATTTAAAATCAGCTTCTAACATGTAAGTAACCCCTTTTTTATATTAAAGGGGAATTGTAGCTTAAAAAAAGTACAGTATTTTTTTAAATTGATTAAAATTTAAGCAGTTGAGCTTTTGCTCGTTTCGCGTACTAATTATACCGCTTCGTTATCAGTTTCACCTGTACGAATACGAATAATTTTTTCTATATCACTAACAAATATCTTACCATCACCTATCTTACCAGTTCTAGCAGCTTCGACGATTGTACTTGTTACACTATCAACCATCTCGTCATTTACAACAATGTCCATTTTTATTTTTGGTAAGAAATCAACTACATACTCAGCTCCACGATAAAGCTCACTGTGTCCCTTTTGACGACCATAACCTTTAACTTCACTTACCGTCATTCCTTCTATACCAATTTCTGCTAATGCATCTTTAACATCTTCTAGTTTAAACGGTTTTATAATTGCTTCTACTCTTTTCATTATATTACTCCAAATTTAATTTTAACATTTTAGCCATATTTGTGGCTAAAATCAACTTTTATAGATTAAGTGCCTTTTCACCATGAACTGTTTCATCAAGACCACGACTTTCTGTCTCTTCATCAACTCTACCGCCACCTGTAAGTGCTGAAGCTATATAAAATACAATTGCCGTAACTATACCCGAATAAACAATTGTTAAACCAATAGCTGAGAATTGAGCGCCCAATTGAGTTACCATATTATAATCTTCTGCCATCGCATAGTCGGCAATAAAGATTGCAGTTGCAACTGAACCCCAAATACCAACAAGACCATGAATCCAAAATGCATCTAAAGAATCATCAACTTTAAATATACCTTTTAGCTTAGAAACACCATAAAAACCAAGTGCACCACCAACAAGACCTATTATAATAGCACCTTCAATACCAGCAGAACCAGATGCCGGAGTAATTGCAACCAATCCAGCAACAGCACCAGAAGCACCACCAACTAAAGTAGCTTTTTTGTAAACTAGCCACTCAACAAGTATCCAACCAATTACACCAAGTGAAGCAGCAACATTTGTTACAAGAAATGCAGAAGCAGCAACACCATCAGCAGCAACTTCACTTCCTGCATTAAAACCAAACCAACCAAACCATAATAGAGCAGCACCAAGAACAACTAACATCGGAGAAAAAGGTTTAATTGCAACTTTGCCATAGTCTTTTCTTCTTCCAAGTATCAAAGCAACAACAAAACCAGCGACACCTGCATTTAAGTGAACAACAGTACCACCAGCAAAGTCCATCTCACCGAAGTTAAGTGTTTCACCACCACCCCATGCCCAGTGTGTAACAGGTGCATAAACAGCCACTATCCATAAAGCTGCAAATACCATATAAGTTGAGAATTTAACTCTCTCAATCATAGAACCACTAGCGATTGCAACAGCGATTGCAGCAAATGTTCCTTGAAAGGCAACAAAAAGTAACTCTGGAATAGTTCCGCTTAAAGTATCAGAAGTGATTCCTGATAACATTACCTTACCTGTTCCTATAAAATCTCCATCACCAAAAGCAATAGAGTAACCAACTAAAACCCATACTAAAGTACCAACAGCGTAAGCACCTAAACTCATACCCATTGTATTTAGTACATTTTTGCTTCTTGTAAGACCACCATAAAAAAGTGCAAGTCCTGCAGGAGTCATTAACATAACAAAAGCCGTAGCAACTAACATCCAAGCAGTGTCACCACTATTTAATATATCCTCTGCAAAGACCAAGGTTGGCAATGCTAATAAAGCAAGTAAATATCTCTTCATTATTTATCCTTAATAATTTAAACTGACAAAATTATACAAACTATTTAGCACTAAAGAGTCAATAAATTGATTAATTTTTAATCAATAATATGTTTAATTAGTGAGTAGTAAGACAAAAATAAGTTCGAGATGGATTAATATTTGCTAGTAAATTTATATTGAAATAACAGAGTTAAAAAAAATAGTCAATGTAAAAAAGAGCGCAAAGCCTGCCCTTGGGGTACAACCATTTGTAAATCTAAAAGTTATACTAAAAAGACAAAGAGTAATTAGCTCCTACCCAGTATTGAGGGTCTGCACTCTTTGAAGTGGAATTTAGTGTTAAGGTAAATTTTCCAACATTAAAAGTACTCTCTATTCCTACAGTTGCTTTTATCCAATTTTGTTTGTATATTTCTTTAGCTAAATGAAATGAGCTAAAGCCTATCACCGTTCCACTTATTCCATTTGATTCTTTTTCCATACGGTGTATACCTTCAAGGCTTGTTATTACTCTATTTTTTTCATTTAGTTTAAAGTTAGAATCAAATCCTACTCTTATATCATTTGTATTCTCTTTGTTTTTATTAAAACTGGCAGGAAATCCTCCATTTATTTCTGTATATGCATCTGTTGTTACACTTGCATAGTTATATTCAACATAAGGATAAATATAATCTTTTTCTGACTGCCCTTGTACTCTTAGTCTGAAGGCTTGCATATTTTGATCGGTTTTAGCTTCTGAGTAGTCTAGGCTACCTGCATTTTCATATCCTCTTTTTATGTCTAAATCATTTTTACCGTACATATAAGAGAGTGTAGTATATATTGGTAATTCTATTGGTAATCTTATATCTGCCTCAATTACAAAAAAATACCCATCTATTTTATTTTTCCCTTCATAAAGTAGTTTACTAGCTCCCGTTGTTTGCCCATAAGACATACTATATCTTACATAATCATTTTGTCTATATCCGAAGCCTACTTCTGCTAAGTAAAAGTTATCTTTAGTTTCATATCTATCATTATATGCAAAGTCACCTGCTGTCCACATGGTATATTTATCATCTGAGGCTCTATTTGAACCTGGATGTCCATGGGCTCCATGCATTGTAGTGTTAAGTATACTCATTCCTTGTACATTTACATTTGCTATACTACTAAGCGACATAGTTAATGTACTTAATCCAATAAGACCACCTCCATCAGGAAGACCACTTCCACCTCTTGCTATAAAGGCCTCTCGACCATTTGAAGAAGTACCATATCCTACAATTACTCTACCATCAGCACTTACTCCAGTTGCACTAGTCTTACTCCAACCGCTTAGGGTATATCCACTCTTTTGAAGCCATTTAGTTAAGCTTTGCATTCCTGTTTCTTGTGTCCAACGAAAAGCTTCATGACCACTGGTATATTTACTAACCCCGACAACAACACTTCCATCTGAATTAACTGCATTTGCCTTACTAAAAAAAACTCCCCCTGCTAAATATCCTAAACCTACCATTCCTCCCGCTTGTGTCCAACGAAAAGCTTCAGTAGCATCGTTGGTAGATTTACTATTTCCGACAACAACACTTCCATCTGAATTAACTGCTTTAACCTTACTATGACCTCCTCCTAAATCTCCTAAATCTACCATTCCCCCTGCTTGTGTCCAACGAAAAGCTTTAGTATTATTATTGGTAGATTTACTATTTCCGACAACAACACTTCCATCTGAATTAACTGCATGTGCCTCACTATGACCTCCTCCTAAATCTCCTAAACCTACCATTCCTCCTGCTTGTGTCCAACGAAAAGCTTCAGAATGACTATTTCCGACAACAACACTTCCATCTGAATTAACTCCACTTGCATGACTAGAACCTCCTCCTAAATCTCCTAAACCTACCATTCCTCCTGCTTGTGTCCAACGAAAAGCTTCAGTATTATTGCTGGCAGATTTACTATTTCCGACAACAACACTTCCATCTGAATTAACTCCATGTGCCTGACTATGACCTCCTCCTAAATCTCCTAAATCTACCATTCCCCCTGCTTGTGTCCAACGAAAAGCTTTAGTATTATTGCTGGTAGACTTACTAGTTCCGACAACAACACTTCCATCTGAATTAACTGCATCTGCCTGACTATTACTTCCTCCTAAACCAACCATTTCTATTCCACTTAATATAAGTGGGGAAAATAAAAATACTGTTAATATAAAAAATGACTTTTTGTACAAAACTAGCCTCCTTTTAAATTCTATATTATATTATATAATAAATTTGTCGTGTTTTTGTCGGCTTTAAAAATAAGCGCATTTCAACAAATTGAACCCTCCGAATAAGCCAACTAATTTTTCTATCTTTTGACTGAATCTCAGATTTAAAGTAAAAAATATTTAATGAAGAAAGTGCGTCAAGGTGAAATATTAATGTTAGGATTAGCGATTTGAGAGATTTGTTTTCCAATTCTTAGCATCTCAGCAATGGAGTACTTCAAAAATGACAAATTATTGGAATCATACCTGTTCTTATAGGAGGATACTTACTCACAAAACCTAGCCCTAATTAAGGTAGTACTCAACGATATTAAGATATTATCAGCAAAATTATTTTACTAGGTGTATTAATGAGTGATTTGCTAAATAACGACAACATTCAAACTATTAACATTGAAGAAACACTTCAAAACAGTTATCTTGATTATTCAATGAGTGTAATTGTAGGTCGTGCCCTACCAGATGTTCGTGATGGACTAAAGCCAGTTCATAGAAGAATTTTATATGCGATGGATAAGTTAAGTCTTTCTCATGGTGCAAAGTTCAAAAAATCTGCCCGTATAGTCGGTGATGTAATCGGTCAATACCATCCACATGGTGATAATTCTGTTTACGATGCCCTTGTTAGAATGGCTCAAGACTTTTCTATGCGTATGCAACTTGTTGACGGTCAAGGGAATTTCGGTTCAGTAGACGGCGATAGTGCTGCTGCTATGAGATATACAGAAGCTCGTATGACTAAATATGCGGGTGAACTTCTAAAAGACTTAGAAAAAAACACAGTAAATATGACAGACAACTACGATGGTACCACAAAAGAGCCAGATGTAATGCCTACTCGTGTTCCAAATCTTCTAATTAATGGTTCATCAGGAATTGCAGTTGGTATGGCTACAAATATCCCTCCTCACAATCCTAGGGAAATACTTACTGGATTAAAAGCACTTTTAGAAAACCCAAATATGTCTTTAATAGAAATCATGGAACATATAAAAGCACCTGACTTTCCAACTGGTGGTATCATTTTTGGTAAAAAAGGGATTATGGATGCTTATGAAAGTGGTCGTGGTCGAATAAAAGTTCGTGCTAAAACTCATATAGAACAAAAAGGTAAAAAAGAAGTTATCGTAATAGATGAATTACCTTACCAAGTAAATAAAGCTCGTCTTATTGAAAATATTGCAAACCTAGTAAAAGACAAGATGATAGATGGTGTTTCTGAAGTTCGTGATGAATCAGATAGAGATGGTATGAGAGTTGTAATTGAGTTAAAAAGAGACACAATGAGTGAAATTGTTCTTAACAATCTTTTTAAACAAACAAGTATGCAGACTACATTTGGTATCATAATGCTCTCTATATTAAATCAAGAGCCTAGAATCTTTGGAATCATAGAGATATTAAAACATTTTATAAATCACCGTAAAACAATCATAATTCGTCGTACAATTTTTGACTTAGAAAAGGCAAAAGCAAGAGCACATATCTTAGAAGGTCTGAAAAAAGCGATAGATATTATAGAAAAAGTTATTAAAACTATTCGTGCGTCAGAAGATGAAGAAGATGCTAAAAATAATCTTGTAACTGAATATGATTTCTCTGAGATTCAAGCATCTAGCATTGTTGCAATGAGATTAGGTCGTTTAACTGGTCTACAAATCAAAAAAATCGAAGAAGAATTAGCTGAGTTAGTAAAACTTATAGAGTATCTAGAATCAATCTTAAAAAGTGAAGATGTTCTCCATGGTATCATAAATGAAGAGTTTGATGAAGTTCTCGCAACTTATGGTGGTAATGAAAGAAGAACTGATATAGAAGATGATTATGATGATATAGATATAGAAGACCTTATCCCAAATGAGCCAATGGTTGTTACAATTACGCATAGAGGTTACATCAAACGCGTACCTCTAGCGTCTTATGAAAAACAAAAACGAGGCGGTAAAGGTAAAATTGCTGTTACAACTTATGAAGATGACTTTATAGAAAACTTCTTTACTTGTAATACTCACGATACGCTACTTTTTGTTACGGACCGTGGTCAACTTCACTGGTTAAAAGTTTACCGTATTCCTGAGGGAAGCAGAATTGCTAAAGGTAAAGCAGTTGTAAATCTTATAAATCTAGTAGCTGATGAAAAAATATGTTCTGTTATACCAACAACAGATTTTAGTCAAGACAAAGGTCTTGTGTTTTTCACTCAAAGAGGAGTTGTAAAAAGAACAAATCTAAGTGAGTTCTCAAACATAAGAAGTAATGGAGTAAGAGCAATTGTTCTTGATGATAATGACACTCTAATTACAGCAAAAATAGCAAATCAAAATGTTAAATACCTGTTTATTGTTACAAAACTCGCTCAATGTATAAAATTTGAAATAGAAAAAACAAGAGAGCAAGGTCGTAGCACTCGAGGTGTTAGAGGGATTAAGTTTAAACATGATGACGATGTAGTTATAGATGCTAATATCATAGAAAATGATGAACAAGAAATTCTCATAATAGCTGAAAAAGGTATTGGAAAAAGAACAGATGCTGGTGAATACCGCTTAACTAACCGTGGTGGTTCAGGCGTTATAGCTATGAAAATGACTCCAAAAACTGGTAAAAATATTGTTGGTTGTTTAATGGTTGATGAAGCAATGGACATGATGGCTTTAACAAAAGCTGGAAAGATGATACGAGTTGATATGCAAACTATTTCTAAATCGAGCAGAAATACTTCTGGGGTTTATATAGTAAAAGGTGATGATGTCGCAAGTGTTTCCCGTTGTCCTAAACAACATAAAGAAGAAGATGATGATGAAGATGAAAATTAACTAACATACTAGGCTTGGAATAATATTTGCTTCTAGCTAACTACACAACTAATTAGGCACCTTCTTTGGTGCCTAACAATAAAGGGATTGACAATGAAATACTCTCTACTTCTAATAACACTAATTAGTGTCACTTCATTAGTAGCTGCTGCTCCAAAAACTATTGAAAACTATGATAGAATGGATTCTATCGATGTTCAGTTAGTAGATATGGATACTAAAGTTTCGGGAATGGATACAAAAGTAATAGGCATCGATACAAAAGTAACAGGCATCGATACAAAAATGACTGATGTAGAAAGCAAAATCGCTTCTTTAGAAACAAAAGTAGATGAAGTTACTAAAAATGCAAAAGTTGAAAAAAAAGCGTCAGAAGAAGTTTTAAGCGAAACTACTAATGTAAGAATCAGCGTAACTGGTCAAGGTGTTGCACCAATGAACACTTTATCTCCTGCACAAGCTTATGCACTTGCAAAGCGTGCTGCAACGGCAGACGCCTATAGACTAATAGCAGAAAAAGTTAAAGGCGTTCGCATTGATGGTCAAGACTTAATCAAAAATATGATGGTTAAAAGATCAACTATTCGCACTTCTGTAAAAGCAATGGTTAGAAATGCTAATGTTGTTGAAACAACTTTTAAAGATGGTTTATGCGAAGTAGAGATGGAAATCGTTCTATCACACGCGCAATTTTCTCAATAATATTACTTAACTCTTTAGCTCTAGATGCTAAAGAGTTTCTTATATCTTACCGCTATATGGTAAAAGACGCTACTATTTACAACGAATCACTATACATATCAGCATCTATGAAAAAATGCACTGGTAAACCTTATAATCCATTGCTATTGCCTAGTTTTGGTGATGATGACATTAAACTAACGATAGAAAAAAATTCTAACACTTTTTTAGATTATATTCATAAACTTGGTCTTCATGTTATACACGATGAAGTAACAACAAATGCACAAAATAAATCAACTACAATCCTAACTTTAAAAACAACTTGCTTCAAAGTCGATTTTAATGAAAATTTTGCTAAAATTGCACCTTTAAAATAAGGAAAATAAAGTAGTGAAAATTGCAATAGTTGAAGATGATATTAATATGAGAAAATCTCTTGAAATAGCTATGAGCGACTATAAAGAATTTAAAATTTTTACATTTAAAAATCCTATAGATGCATTAAAAAAACTTGATGATTCTTTTGACTTAATAATTACAGATATTAACATGCCAAAAATGGATGGTATAGAATTTGTTAAAGAGCTAAATGGGAAATTTGAAGTTATTATTATGACAGGAAATGCAACACTTACTCGTGCAATTGAGTCTATTCAGCTTGGTGTTAAAGATTTTTTATTAAAACCTTTTGATGTTGATGATTTAATTACGGCAATTAAAAGAGAAGATAAAATACAAAAAGTACAAAAAACTATTAAAAATAACACTAAAAAAGCAGATGTATTTTTGGGAACATCAGATGCTCTTACAAAAGTTATAAATATTGCCGATAAAGCATGTAAAACAGATGCAAGTATACTTCTTTTAGGTCAAAGTGGAGTAGGAAAAGAAGTTTTTGCTTCTTACATCCATAAAAATTCACCTAGAGCAAAAAAACCATTTATAGCGATTAATATGGCAGCTATTCCAGATAATCTTATAGAAAGTGAATTGTTTGGTTTTGAAAAAGGTGCATTTACAGACGCACAAGAAGCAAAAGCTGGACAATTTGAACTAGCTAATGGTGGAACACTTTTTTTAGATGAAATTGCCGAGATGCCTTACGGTGTTCAAGCAAAACTTCTTCGTGCATTACAAGAAAAAGAGATACGAAGATTAGGCGCATCTAAAAATATAAAAATAGACATAAGAGTAGTATCTGCAACAAATGCTAATCTTTTAGAGAAAATTAAAAATGGAGAATTTAGAGAAGATTTATACTATCGCTTAAATACAATTCCACTTAATATTCCTCCGCTAAAAGAAAGAAAAGATGAAATTTTACAAATAGCATATACAATGAGTGAAGTCAACTCTAAGAAATATGGCTTTGAGTTAAAAACTTTTAGCAAAGAAGCAAAAGAACAACTTTTAGCATACAACTGGCCAGGGAATATTCGAGAGCTAATCTCTGTAGTAGAGAGAGCCGTTATTTTAAGTGAAACACAAGAAATTTCAGTAGATGAACTTTTTTTACAAAATAAAATACAATAAGGAGACAAAATGTCAAAAAAATACAATTTAGCAGTAGTTGGTGCCAATGGTGCAGTTGGTGAAGAAATTTTAAGAGTTCTACAAGAGATAGATTTTCCATTAAATAACTTAATCCCTCTGGCTAGTAAGAGAAGTGCAGGAAACAGTGTTTCATTTCAAGGCAAAGATATAGTTATAAAAGAATTAACAAATGAAGTTTTTGCTGATGAAAATATTGAGATTGCTCTTTTTAGTGCTGGTGGAAGCGTAACAGCAGCATTTGCTCCTGCGGCAGTTAAAGCTGGGACAGTTGTAATTGACAATACTTCACACTTTAGAATGGATAAAAATGTTCCACTTGTAGTTCCTGAAGTTAATCCTGAAGATATCTCTTTATGGAGAGAAACAGGAATCATATCTAACCCTAATTGTTCAACTATTCAAATGGTTCAAACACTAAAACCTCTGGATGAAGCTTATGATTTAATTAGAGTAGATGCTAGTACATACCAAGCAACTTCTGGTGGTGGGAAAACTGCTATGAAAGAACTTGTTACTCAGATGCAAGACTTTTTTTCTTTTAAATTAGAAGATGCCGAGCATAAAGCTTTTCCACATCAAATAGCTCTAAATGTTATCCCTCAAATCGATGTATTTATGGAAAATGGATATACAAAAGAAGAGATGAAAATGGTAAATGAAACAAGTAAAATCATGCATAAAAATATAGAAGTAAGTGCGACATGTGTTCGTGTTCCAACACTTCGTGGTCATGCAGAATCTTTAACACTTACTTTTGGTTCAGATGTAGATGCTAACGAAGCAAGAGAAGTTTTAGCTAAAGCTCCAAATATAGTTATACTTGATAATCCAGCTGAAAGTCTTTACCCAATGCCTGCAACTTGTGTGGATATGAATGAAACTTTTGTAGGTCGTATTAGAAATGACCCATATAGAAAAAATATGCTTCATATGTTTATAGTTGCAGATAACCTAAGAGTAGGGGCAGCTACAAATGCTGTCAGAATCGCTCAAAAATGGGTAGAAATGGAAGGTGAAAAATAATCAATATGGAAAAAATATTCGAGAGTACACTATGGGCATCAAGGTTTATGGTTATAACTGCTGTTGTTTTTGGACTACTAGGAGCAGTTATTCTTTTTGTAGTTGCTTCATTTGATATATATGAAACGGCAAAATTTGTATTAAATACTTATATAACTCATGCTCATCCAGAAAATTTTCATGAAGATGTTGTTGGTGGGATAATTGGGGCAGTTGATTTATACCTTATCGGTGTTGTTATGCTTCTTTTTTCTTTTGGACTTTATGAGTTGTTTATATCTGATATAGATGCTGCAAAAAGTGCAGATGGGCAAGAAAACAAAATTTTGGCTATACACTCACTAGATCAGTTAAAAGATAAAATATCCAAAGTAATAGTGATGGTTTTAGTTGTTGGCTTTTTTCAAAAAGTTGGTCATACGCAATATAATAATCCGCTAGATATGCTATTCTTCGCACTATCTATAACTGCTATAGCAGTTGGTTTATATTTTTTAGGAAAAGTAGGTAAAAAGTCATGAGTAATAAAATATTTGTAGATGCCTGTTTAGGCAAAGAAACACCATACACTCCAGTTTGGATGATGAGGCAAGCAGGTCGTTACTTGCCAGAGTACATGGCTGTAAGAGCTGAAGCTGGAAATTTTTTAAACCTATGTCATAACCCTGAAAAAGCTTGTGAAGTCACACTTCAACCTATTGATATTGTAGGTGTAGATGCCGCTATATTATTTAGCGATATTTTAGTTATTCCTGATGAAATGGGAATGGATTTGAGTTTTGTAAAAGGTGAAGGTCCAAAATTTAGTGATCCTATAAAAACTGAAGCTGATGTAGATAGGCTTATTGGTGGAGATGAGGCAGCTAGTAAACTTACTTATGTTTTTGACACTATAAAACTGATAAAAAAAGAACTAAGTGAAGATATCGCACTTATTGGTTTTACTGGTGCACCTTGGACTTTAGCAACTTATATGATAGAAGGTGAAGGCACAAAAACATACAATATTTGTAAAAAAATGATGTACTCTAACCCTGTTTTACTGCATAAAATTCTTGCAAAAGTCACCCAAGTTATAAAACTTTATATGGAAAAACAAATCCAAGCTGGCATTGATGTTGTTCAGATTTTTGACTCATGGGCAGCTGCAATTGAACCATCAGAATATGATGAATTTTCTTGGAAATATATGGTAGAAATAGCAGAATATTTAAAAGAAAAATACCCTCATATTCCAATAATTATGTTTCCAAAAGGAATACCTTCATTTTTAGATAAAGTATATGGAAATTTTGATGTATTTGGTGTTGATTGGTCAACTCCAATGGAATTAGCAAAAGAAAAACTTGGTGACAAATATGTTCTTCAGGGAAATATGGAACCATGTAGATTATATTCAAAAGAGATGACTACACAAAGTGTGCAAGATATACAAAAAGTTATGGGAACTTCAAGACATATCTTTAATCTTGGGCATGGAATACTTCCAGATGTTCCAGTTGAAAATGCAATACACTTCGTTAAAGAGTGTCAAAGAGTTAGTAAAAAGTAGTACAAATGCAAACAATTTTCGGTCCAATAAACTCAAGAAGATTTGGTTCTTCTTTGGGTATAGACCTTTCTCCTGCTCTTAAACAATGTAACTTTGACTGTCTTTACTGTGAACTTGCTCCAACAGCTACCGTAGATGCTCAAAGTCACACAGTTTTAGTTTCACAAATTATAAATGATTTAAAACAACATCTAGATGCTAAAATAGATGTAATAACTCTTACAGCAAATGGTGAACCAACTCTATATCCAAACCTAGATGAACTTATAGATGCAATAGATGCGATAAAAAACAAAACTCAAACACTCATACTTACAAATAGTGCAACACTTGTTGATGATAAAATTTTTACAACACTTTTGAAACTAGACCAGGTAAAGTTGTCTTTAGATGCCATTAGCGATGATGTGTTTAAAAAGATAGATAGACCTCATGCAAATATAGACATCAAAAATGTTATAACAAATGTACAAGAGTTTAGTAAAATGTTTAAAGGTAAACTTTTTATAGAGATACTATTTGTTCATGGTTTAAACGATACAAAAGAAGAGATACTCAAACTAAATGATGCTTTACTAAGCATAGATGCTTGCAGAGTTGATCTAGGAACCATAGATAGACCTCCAGCCTATCCTGTCATGGGAATAAGCTACAAAGAGCTTCATGAAGCTTCTTTACTCTTTGACAGCTCAATTCCTATACATATAGCATCTAGAGTTCACGCTGAACCTAACAACAGTGAGTACTCTGATGAAGAAATACTTAACACTTTAGATAAAAGACCACTTACAATGGATGATATAAACTTGCTCTTTGATGATAAAAGTAAACAAAGACTAAACATACTTATTAAAAACTCAAAAATTGTTAAAAAAGTAGTTGGAAATTTGGACTTTTTCATACCAGATGCAAATCTTAAAAGAAAACTCAAAAAGTAACCGAAATAGCTTGACTTTTACGCTTCTCTAAAGTATAATTTCGGCTCAATAAATAATCCGGATTAGCTCAGCGGTAGAGTAGGTGACTGTTAATCACTTGGTCGCTGGTTCGAATCCAGCATCCGGAGCCATTACTTATTGAAACCCTTTTTAAATAATCCGGATTAGCTCAGCGGTAGAGTAGGTGACTGTTAATCACTTGGTCGCTGGTTCGAATCCAGCATCCGGAGCCACTTCAAAATGCCTAAAATACGACCTTTCAAGTACTTTTCAGAAACAATTTAAGTTTTAAAAAATAAATTTGTATTAAACCTGTATCATAAATATTTTAGGAGTTAAAAGTAATAGTGAAGAATGAGTGTTTTTGAAAGTACCTAAAATAGGTATAAGTAAGTGGTGACCCCGAGGAGAATTGAACTCCTGTAACATGGATGAAAACCATGGATCCTAACCGCTAGACGACGGGGCCACTAAGTTGTTTTTGTATGCTTTGCGTACAAATTGATGGTGTCCTGTGATGGATTCGAACCATCGGCCACATCATTAAAAGTGACGTGCTCTACCAGCTGAGCTAACAAGACATAAACTCAAACATTTCTGTTTGTGAGCCGAAATTATAGACAAATTGTTTTTTGTTGTCAAGATAAATCATGCTAAATTGTAAGATATTTTGAAATTTGTTGCGATTAGGCATAAAAATGCTTTTTAGATAAAATATATGTAATGAATTATTACAGTTTTGAATACCCATATCTTATCTTTTTATTGATTCCTATTATATATTGTTTATATAGATGCAAAGAGTATATGAAACCAATATATTTTGTCCATTTACAGTTTTTATCTGCTAAAAAAAACTTCTTGAAATTAGAGTGGATTGTAAAAATTCTCATTTTCATTATGTTATGTATCGCTTTATCCTCTCCAATAATCATAGATAAACTAAATCCTTACAATAGGAATGGAAAAGATATAGTTTTAAGTATAGATTCTAGCGGTTCTATGAACTCTTCTGGTTTTGACTTTGAAGATGAAGTAAGTGAAGGAAAAAGGCTTAGTAGATTTGAAATAACTAAAATAATAGCAACAAAGTTTATAAAAAAAAGAGTTAGTGATAATATTGGAATTGTTTTGTATGGAGATTTTGCTTTTATAGCTTCACCTATCACTTATGAAAAGGAGATAGTTAGTAAAATGCTTAGTTATATGACTCAAGGAATGGCTGGTCAAAATACTGCTATTGGTGAAGCTATTACTATGAGTGTTAGAGCTTTTAAACACTCAGTTGCTAAAACAAAAATCATTATACTACTAAGTGATGGAGAACACAATAGTGGAGTCATTTCTCCTAAAGATGCTGTAAAATTAGCACTAGATAAAAAAATTAAAATATATACAATAGCTATGGGAAATAAAGGTGAAGCAGATGAGGCACTTTTAAAAGAAATTGCTTCTCAGAGTAATGGAGAGTTTTTTAGTGCAGCGTCTGCAAAAGAGTTAAAAAAAGTTTATAGTGATATAGATAAACTAGAATCATCAAAAATAAAAAGTAGAGAGTATTTACTTAAAGATTATTTTTACCAGATATTTTTACTTTTAGCATCTGGACTACTTCTTTTTCTTTTGTATCGGGAGCTGAAAAAATGAGTTTTTTAAATCCTGAATATTTTTGGCTCTTTTTATTTTTACTTGTAGGATTTATAAAAAAAGATTTTAAAGATTTACGCATAACTTCTTTTGGTTATATTATTACTTTTATATTTATAGTTTTAGCTCTTACTCGTCCTGTAATTGAACAAGAACCTATAGAGAGTGAGCAAGTTGTAAGTGATGTTGTTATTGCGGTAGATTTATCGTTTTCTATGCAAGCTAAAGATATAAAACCTACTAGATTACAAAAAGCAAAAGAGATTTTAACTACTTTAGTTAAAGTAGAACAAAAGAGTAGGTTTGGAGTGCTTGGTTTTACAACAAATGCCATTATTCTTTCGCCATTGACACAAGACTCACAGCTTTTAAAGCATCTCTTTAATTCTCTTGATGATAAACTGATTATCACAAAGGGAAGCTCTATTATGAGTGCCTTAGTTTTAGCAAGAAAGATGTCAGAATCTAAGCATCTGAGTCTTGTCATACTAAGCGATGGTACAGATGCTAGAAGTTTTGAGGATGAAGTGAGATTTGTAAAAGATAATTTTATGGTGGTAAATATATTCATGTTAGCATCTAGACATGGAAGTACTTTAAGTCTTGAAAATGGAGAACTATTAAAAGATGAAAATAAAAACATAGTTCTTAGCAGAGAAAATCCTAATATTAAAGCTTTAAGTAATGCAACTGGTGGGGTATATACAAAAGATTTAGGTGAATTAACAGATGCTTTAAATGAGCAAAAAAGAGATGATGAAAAATCTAAAACTATTATAATTAAGAATCTTGAATTATTTTATTATTTGGTAGTTTTAGCAATTGTTTTCTTTTTACTAAGCATTACAACTTTAAAAAAGTATCTAGTGGCTTTTTTACTTTTTGTTGGTGTGAATCTAGATGCTAATATAGTTGAAATATTTGAATATGAAAATATTAAGCAGTTTAAAATAGCAAGTAATTATTATAAAAAAGGTAATTACGAAAAAGCATTTGAAGTATATAAAAATGTAAAATCATCAGATGCTGAGTTTAAATCTAGAGTTTATTATAATACAGCAAATTCTCTAGTTAGGTTGAAAAAGTTTAAAGATGCAAGAGAAGCTTATAAAAAATCGCTTACTCTTTTTTACTCAAAAGAGGCTTATGAAAACTTACTTTATATCATAGATGTAAAAGAACAAAAGCAAATGAATACAGGACAACAAAAGAGTTCTAAAAAATCTTCTATTGCAAAAAAAGAGAGTTCAAATAAAAAAGCAAAAGAGGGTGGAAGTTCAAACATGAAAGTAAGTGCAAATGCAAGTAGTGGTGCCGAAGATAGTGGAAGAAAAATTTCCTCACAAACAAAAATAAACTTAAATACTGCAAAAGCAAAACTTAGTTCAAAACAGTATGAACTAATAAATAAAAGGAAAGTAAATGAAAAAGAACCTTGGTAAGGTTGTTTTAATCTTATTAATATTTCTACAGCTAGATGCTTCTACATATAAATGGAGCGCTCAGATAAATAAAAGTGAAGCTATAGTTAATGAGGCTATTTACTTAAAGTATGTTTGTGAGTTTAGTGATAAGAGTGAGCTTTATACGATTGACTTTAATCCTGTTGGAGATTATAAAAACTATAGTGTTGAACTTTTAGCAGAACAAGAAAAAATACTTGAAGGCAAGAGAATAAACAGTTATGAATACATTGTTTATGCAAAGCGTGAAGGTCAGATAGTATTTGATTTTGACATTGTTATGAAAAAAACAACACAAGAATCTATAGATGCTACTATTGGTGGAAGAGATAATGATAGAGATAAAGAGTCATTTACAAATAGATATTTAAAACAAAAAAGTTTAGTTGTTAATGTAGAAAATAGTAGTTCCATAATAGTCGGAAATTTTAGCATAGAAGTAAAAAAAGCAAAGAAATCTATCAACTCTTATGAACCATACCATTATGAAATAATAATAGATGGAGTCGGTAATTTTAAAGGTTTAAAACCAATAAACCTTAATATTAAAGGTGTGAAAGTATTTTCACAAAAAATTATTAAAGATATAAAACTAACAAGAGATGGATACAAAGGAAGATGGAGCCAAAAGCTTGCTTTTGTAGCTGATAAAAATTTTATTATTCCAAGTCTAAAAATAAAATATTATGACATAGAGCAAAAAAAAATCAACGAACTAGTTGTAGGTAGTACAAGAGTTAATATACAAAATGTTTATGTAAAAGAAGAACTTCTTGATAAAAAAGAAGAAATTTTTGCCTTAAATTTTGATTTTGTGTATTATATTTTAACATTTATAGCAGGTTTTATTTTGGCGAAAATTAGTTCTAAAAAAACAAAAAATAAAGATATAAAAAGTAGTATATTTGAGGAAAAAGTTAAAAATACCAAATCATTAGAAAGACTTCTTATTACCTTGGCTTTGGAAGATTCTAAAACTTATAAAGAACTGATTAATGATATACAAAACAATAAAATTACTTCTTTGAGCGAATGTAAGAAAATAATTATAAAATTAATGTGAAGTTAAATATTTTTTAACTAAAATTGATGATTATTTTTAAGGGGATAAAAGATGAAACAAACGATTTCTTTAATTACTTTATCGATGATAATTTTTTTCTTTACAGGTTGTGGCAGTGGTGCTAAAATAGTTATACCATCATACACTGCACCAAAAGAAGTAGCAAAATTATCAAAGATTCAGACAAAAGATGAATTTATATCAGATGGAGCGTATTTGGCTGTATGGCTAAATCCAAAAGTGAAAGATGCCCTAGAGGCTAATAGGAAGCTTGAAGATATGCTTGTATATAATGTAAAACAAAGACTTACTGAAACTAACTTCATAACACTAGACCCAATGGGAAGCAACAGTGATGTAGCTTTGGGCATGAAGATACTTAGTTATGAGTACAAGCCAAATGGAAATAAAGTATCCCTTTCTTTAGAAGTGAGTTTTACGCTTTCTCGTGGTAGTGATGAGTTTTTAGTTAAAATATATAGTGATAGAAAAAATCGTCAATCTCGTGACGCTAGTAAGTTGCCAAGTGAAAATGAGTTGACTTCTGCTGCTGTGAGTAAGGTAGTTAAGTATTTTATTTCAGATATATCACCACTAAAGACAAATCAACTTCGTGAGTTTAAATCTTTATCTCAAGAGTTAACACATGTTATAACTTATGCAAAAAGAAAAAACTACCAAGGTGCAATAAAAATAATGGAGAAATATAAAGGCAAGAAAGATATGAATTACTTTTATGATTTAGCTATTTTGTATGAAGCCCAAGCTAGTAATACTGAAGATATGAAACTTTTAAACAGAGCATCTGAGTATTATGAAAAAGCTTTAAGTCTAGGTGGAATTAATGATGAAATAGTTGTAAGTGCAAGTTCAAGATTTGATAGTTTTTACAATCTTTTAAATAAAATAAAAGAACAAGATAAATCAAATCAAGCACTTAGACATGATAGAAATTCTATGACTGGAAGCAGTGATAGTGAATATAAGTAAAATTAAGAGAAATTGATGAGAAGAATAGTTATACATACAATAATAGTAAGTTTAACAGCTTTAGTAATGTCAGGGTGTAGCTCAATGATGGAAGGACTTCAGTCACAGATGGAAGTCCCAACTTTAGAAAATCAAGCAAATCGTGTTGCAATTGGTATGACAATTGTTCGTGAAAATAATATAATGGCATTTAAGAAGCAAATTTCAGCAGATGCTAAATGGCCTGCTTTAGTATCGGCTGATATAAGTGAAACACAAGATAAGTTTATAATTGATTCTTTGATGGATGATCCATACTTTTCAACTGTTCATTATAGTGATGCTATTCAAAGAAAGATGCTAGGAAGCAGTTCTGGTATGAGCATGTTAGGGGATTATGCTGACTTTGCTTCATCACTTTTAAATCAAAAAGTAAAACCTTTAACAAAAAGAGCAATACAAAAAATAATCATTCTTTATGGTGAAGATAAAGCTAATTGGCCAAATATATTTAATTTTGATAGTACACTTGATAACTTCGTAGAATTTAACGATGGAAACCTTCAAGATATAGAGGCAGTAACTGGTGATGTATATGAAACTCTTGGTGAAGCAGTTATATCACTAATTCCTATAAACTTACAAAAAGACTTAAGTGTTGCTAGGGATGAAATGCTAGATGGATATGTTGAAGTTGCATCTATTAAATCTGAAAAAGGTGATCTTCAAACTAAACATAAAATATATATAACAAGAACACAAGAAAAACTTGATATAGAAAAAGAAATAAGTTTTGTAGAAACAAGAATAAAAGTGGCTGAATCTGTTGCAGATGAAAAAGAAGCTATTTATTTTGAACTTCTTGACCAAGCGGTAGTAGCATTGGAGAGTGACATAAATATAGATAATGAAAACTATGTAAAACTTGCAAAAAATGTAAATATCGTTTCAAATGAAATTCAAATAGGTGCTGTACAAGCATATACTTCTTTTTCTTTAGCATCTGCAAATATCATATCTAGTAATATTGTTCTTATGTTTCCAAAAGAGCTAGAAAGTTTAGCTATTGCTAAAGCTAATGTCCCAATTAATTTACAAGCAAATTATGATGAAAGATTGGTTAGGTTAGTTAAAAATGCTGTATACTTACTACCAAATATTTTAATCGGTACATACTATGCTAATAAACAGTCTAGTTTAGCTGAGAAATATGAGAGCGTAACAAATATAATTTTATTGGCTCATCAGACTAAAGTAGAACAAGACCTTTCGGCTCAAGAAGCACAGAAGTTAGATAAATAACAAGGATATTCATGCAAATAAAAGCATTCTTTTTATTACTTACAATTACTTTTTTTAGTGCATGTGGAGCTTCGGCTTCACCATCAGCAAATAGTGCAGTGCTTAGTTGGTTAACTAATCCACCTTCTGATACAAGTAAATACTTTTATGCAGTTGGGTATGGAGATACTCAAAAAAATGCTAAAAGTGATGCCTTAGGGGTAATAAGTGCTAAAATTTCTGTATATGTTACATCTAACTTTTCAAACTCATTAACAACTAGTCGTCAAGATGGAAATGAAGATATTTTACAAAATACAAAGAATGAAGTAGTGAGTAAAAGTAAAAACATTGAGTATAGTGATGTTAAAGTACAAGAGAGTTTAAACGAGGGCGGAAAATGGACTCTCTTAGTTCAAGTTGATAGAGCTATATTAACTGCTACCTATGAAAGAAAACTGAAAAAAGTAGATGATAAAATAAAAGCAGAATGGGAAATATATCAAGATGCTAGTTATTTTGAAAAACTAAAACTTTCTTCTGTTATAAATAAGTATTTAAAGCAAACAGATACATTTTTTCCTCTTTTACATGCGCTAAATACAAATTATGATGACTCAAAATATACTAATAGATACTTGACATATACAAAAGAGATGCGAAAAGCAAAGAGTGAGTTGGTTTTTAAGATAAAGTCTGATAAAAATTCAGAATCTTTAGCTTCACTTATTCGTTCAGAACTAAGTGTACAGAATGCTACTTTTAATAATAAAAATTACAATGTTCTTATAAAGATAACAACAAAAGCAAAAATTAGAAAAGTAAACTCTACAAATGAGGAGTTTAAAAAACTTACAATTGCTCTTAGAAAGACAGTAATTAAAGCGACTGATAGAAAAGGAAATATAGTTTCAAATGTTATGTATAAAACAAAAGCTGGTTCTTCAGAAGGTTTTGAAGATGCAATCGCGAGAGTTTCAAAATATGAAGCTATGATTGAAAAGAAAGGTATCATCTCTTTTATTACAGGTAATTAATCCAAGTTTGGATTAATTTACCTACATTAGGCATCTATGTTTTCTCAACCTCAAATATATAATATTTCATCGCAAAAACTTCAAGACCAACTATTTTTTGATTATATCTGTTCAGATATGAGTAATAATTACTATTGGAGTGAGGATTGGAGTGAGTCTTTTTACATAGAACTAGCTTGTGCAGGTTTTATATGTACAACTTACAACTCTAAAGATTCTTTAGTATTACTTCCAGAGTTACAATTTAATTATGCAATTTTAGATTTTAAAAACCTTCATATTTCACATAAAGTTAAAACACTTATAAATAAAAATGATTATATATTTTGCATAAATACAAGGTTTGATGAGGTTTTAAAAAAGATAGATTCTAAACATAAATATAATTGGTTAAAAGATGAATATGTAGAACTTTTAAAAAAACTTTTTAGAAGTAATACTCAAGAAAAAAATTTTAAAATAGTCTCAGTTGAAGTTATTTGTAAAAATACAGATGAACTAATATCAGGAGAAATCGGTTATATCATAGGTAAAACATATACGAGTTTAAGTGGTTTTTCTTCAAAAGAAAAAAAGTATGCAAATTATGGTAACTTACAACTAGTTTTACTTTCAAAATTTTTAGAAAAAAAAGGCTTTATTTTTTGGAATTTAGGTCATCCGCATATGGAATATAAAAAACGACTTGGTTGTGAAGTTTATACAAGAGAATTTTTTTTAAAAAGGTGGAAGGAAGCTGTCGTTTTACCAATGATTTACCCCTATTTGATATAATTTTATTACATTAAAAATAAGGTCACTTGAGTATGATTTCTAAAATACAAACAATCAAAAAAGAAGTAGCAAAAGTAGTTGTTGGGCAAGACAAGATGATAGATGGGCTTTTAATAGCTCTGCTTTGTGAAGGTCACATACTTATAGAAGGTGTTCCTGGACTTGCTAAAACTACAACAGTAAATGCACTTTCAAAATCTTTGGGTTTAAATTTCAAAAGAGTGCAGTTTACCCCTGACTTACTTCCTTCTGACATACTTGGTGCAGAAATTTATGACCCTCAAAACAATAGTTTTAAAATCAAAAAAGGTCCTATATTTACAAACTTGCTTTTAGCAGATGAAATTAACCGTGCTCCTGCAAAAGTTCAATCTGCCTTACTTGAAGTTATGCAAGAAAAACAGATAACGCTTGGCGATACAACATTTAAACTAGACCCACCATTTTTTGTTATGGCTACGCAAAATCCAGTTGAACAAGAGGGTGTTTACCAACTTCCAGAAGCTCAATTAGATAGATTTATGCTTAAAATTGTTGTTGATTACAATACAAAAGAAGAAGAGTTAGAGATAGCAAAAAGAATTTCTAGTGGAAATATTGAAGAGATTAAAGCTGTTGTTACACATGAAGAACTAGAAGCGTTAAAAGAAGAAATAAAAGCAATTCATATAGATGAAGAAGTTCAAAAGTACATTATAGAACTTGTAAATGCTACGAGGAATCCTAGTGATTATGGTCTTGAAGAATTGAAAAACTATATACAATTTGGAGCTTCTCCTCGTGTTAGTATAGATATGTTTAAAGCAGTTAAAGCAATGGCATATTTAAGAGGTAAAGATTTTGTAACTCCTGTTGATGTTGCATTTATAGTAAAAGAGATTATGCGTCATCGTATTATATTGACTTATGAAGCAGAAGCAGAGGGCATTACAACTGACGAGATAATTCAAAAAGTTTTAGAGACTATTGCGATTCCATAGATGAAACCTATATTTCAAAAGAGAGTTTTACAAAGCTATCCAGAATGGTATATGAGCTTTTAAAGAAATGGAGATAACAAAATGACTCTATACATAATAGCAGGAGCAAACGGAAGTGGTAAAACTACCTTTGCTAAAGAGTTTTCTAAAAAAAATGATTTTTATTTTATAAATGCAGATGAGATTGCAAAAGAGTTGGATGCTGATAATCTAACAAAATATAAAATTAAAGCTGGAAAGATATTTTTTCAAGAATTTAATTCTAGTTTATTGCTTAAAAAATCATTTATGATAGAAACAACTTTATCTGGAAAATATTTAGTTAAATATATAAATAGAGCCAAAGATTTAGGTTATAAAGTTGTCCTGATTTATCTTTTCTTAGAAGAACCTCAAACAAATATTGGTAGAGTGAAAAACAGAGTGTTAAATGGTGGGCATAATGTTCCAACAGATGATATAATAAGAAGATTTTACAGAAGTAAAAATCTATTTTGTACTCTTTATAAAGATATAGTATCATCATGGAGTATTTACTATAATTCAAATGAAATATTTGAAAAAATTGCAGATAATAAGATAGTTCTTGATAGTGAAAAGTATACTAAATTTAAAAAGGACACAAAATGCCAATAGACACAAAGCTAACAGAAGATGAACTTATACAGCAAATAGGAAATAATGCAGTAAGAGAAGCTCAAAGAAAAAGCCTTGAAAATGGTATTCCTAATGTGTATAGTAAAAATGGAGTTGTATATTATCAGCTTCCTGATGGAACTATTACAATGGAAAATCCTTTTGAGAATGGAAAGTTGCAAGAGAGACTTAAAGTTTTGGTCGGTTAGATATTTTGAGTAAATTGCAAAAGATTTTAGTTCGTGCTAGACGCCAAGTTTTTAGTGAAATGGTTGGAAACAATCCATCTATTTTTCAAGGTGAAGGTTACGATTTTATAGAGTTACGAGAGTATATGCCAGGAGATGACATTCGTCATATTGATTGGAATATCACAGCTAAAATGCAAAAACCATTTATAAAAATCTTTCGTGAAGAAAGAGAGTTAAATGTTGTTTTAGTTTCTATTTTAAACGGAAGTGTTCATTTTGGCTCTAAAAAATTTAAACAAGATTCCATTGCTGATATATCAGCACTTTTGAGTTTTTCGACACTTAAAAATGGTGACTTATTAAGTTCATATATTTTTACAGATGAAATGATTTCAAATACTAAACCAAGTAAAAAACTTCATCAAATTCAAAAAAATGTATCAGATATTTTAGATTTTGATGCCATAAATAAAAAGGTTGATTTTAAAGTTGTGGCTGATACCCTTTATAAACGACTAAAAAGAAAATCTTTAATCATAATTATGGGAGATTTTTTTGAGATACCAAACTTTAAACTTTTGGCAAAAAAACATGAGGTTATATCTATAATAGTTAGAGATACATTAGAAGAGAATCCACCTCAGATGGGTTTCGCTTCTTTAGTTGACCCAGAAAGTGGAGCAACACTAGAAGGTGATTTTAATGCATCTAGTGTAAAAGCTTATGCAAAAAAAGTAAAGATGCATGACCATAATCTATATGAAACTTTTAGAAAAGATCAGGTTAGATTTACAAAAATATATACTCACTCACAAGAGAGTGTAGAACTTAGACGATTATTTGAGGGTAGGTAGATGCAAGAAAAAAGTTTTGATATTCCGTTGCATGATATAAAACCACTTTTAGAAATTCAAGAGTATTCTTTGTATTATTTTTTGGCTCTTGTTTTTTTGGTAATTATCCTTTTGCTTGTAATTTCTTATCTTATTTACAAATGGATAAAGGCAAAAAATGCATTTAATCAGAGAAAAGAGAATTTAAAAATCATTAATGCTCTTGACCTAAAAGAGACTAAAAATTCAGCTTATCAGATTACTTCTTTAGGATTAGTATTTAAAGATGACAGTTTAAGACATAAAGATATGTATGAAGACTTAGTTCAAAGACTAGAAGTTTATAAATATAGACAAAATGTAACAGAATTTGATAGTGATATTTTAGGTTATATTGAACTTTATAAAGGTATGCTTGATGTTTGATGGACTTTACTTTGAGTTTCCTTTTCTTCTTCTAATAATTTTAATCTTTATGATTTGTGCAAAATATTGCAAGATGAAATTGCCATCACTATATTTTCCTCATACAAAAGATTTTGTGAACTCTAGTGTATCAGCATCTAAGCTTTTATTCTTTTTAAAATGGCTTGGAGTAGTTATGTTAGTTGTAGCTTTGATGTCACCTGTAAAAGATGAGCCTTATGAGTTAGAACCAAAAGATGGTTATGAAATAGCACTTATTTTAGATGCATCCCACTCTATGGGAATTAAAGGTTTTGATGTAGTTAATCCGAATCTATCAAGATTTGATGTTGTTATAGATATAGTTAGTAAGTTCATTAAAGCAAGACAAAATGACAACATAGGTTTGGTTGTTTTTGGATCATACTCTTTTATAGCATCTCCTCTAACTTATGATGCTAATATTTTAAATAAAATTCTTTCTCAACTCTATATTGGAATGGCAGAAAAATATACAGCACTTTACACTTCTTTAGCTCAAGGTGTAAACCTTTTAAAGATGAGTGAGTCTAAAAGTAAGGTAGCTATTTTACTCACTGATGGAGACTCAACACCAAGCATAGATAAAATTCCACTTGATGTAGCGCTAGAAATGGCAATAAAAGAGGGGATCAAAGTTTACCCTATTGGAATAGGTATGCCGCATGAATATAATAGGGAAGTTTTACTGAATATTGCTGAAAAAACTGGTGGAAAAGCATTTGGAGCATCTAGTGCGATGGAGCTAGAAGAAGTATATGCCATGATAGATAAGCTTGAAAAGTCAAAAATTCAAGCTCAAACTTTTTCATATATTAAATATTACTACACATATCCTTTATTTTTATCTTTATTATCTTTGATGCTTTATGTATATTTGAGAAATAAAAGAGGGAGTGTTTAATGAGTTTTTTACATCCTGAATTTTTATACTATATGTTGCCACCTCTTTTTATTTTATTTTTTATTTTACTTAGACAAAAGGAGAGCGAGGCTCATTTTTTTAGTAAAGAAGTTATGGATAAGCTTAGAGTTAGTGCAAATACTTTAAGCATCCGTGCAAGAAACGCACTCTTTTTTCTTATGGGATTTTTTATCATCATCGCTTTAGCACAACCAGTAATAGATGATGGTAAGGTTCTAGTAAAAGCTAAAAGTTCAGATATTATGATTGCTTTTGATATTTCAGACTCTATGCTTGCTGAGGATGTTTATCCAAATCGTTTAAATTTAGCAAAACAAAAAGCATTGACACTACTAAAATATTCTACAAATCAAAGAGTTGGTTTAATGGCATTTGCAAAAAATTCTTACCTAGTCTCTCCTCTTAGTTTTGATACAAAAGCAGTTTCTTTTTTACTAACTCAACTAGACACGACTTCCATAACAGAAAAAGGAACAGACTTTTTTTCCATCTTAGAAACTTTTGCATTATCATCAAAAAGTAAAATGCAAAAGTATCTTTTAATTTTAAGTGATGGTGGAGATGCAGATGATTTTTCAGATGAAATATCATTTGCAAAGGAAAATAATATTGTTGTTTTTGTTTTGGCAATAGGCACAAGTAAAGGTGCACCTATAAAACTTCGAGATGGAACTTTCATAAAACATAATGGAGATATTTTAGTATCAAGATTAAATGAAAATATAGCAGATTTAGCTGTTAAAACTGGTGGTGTATATATAGCTAATACAACTTCAAACAGAGATATTATGACAATGCTAAAAGAGATAAAAAGTATAAGCAGTACAAAAGAGTTAAAAAGTGAAGAGATTCATAAATATATACCTCTTTTTTATTATCCTTTGGCTATGTCACTTTTACTATTGCTAATTGCGACTAGTTCAATAGGTAGAAAAATAAATAACTCATCTGCTAGTGGATTGGCACTTCTTTTCTTTATGTTAGCATCTATAGATGCTAGGGCAGGGTTGATGGATTTTATGCAACTTAGAGATGCTAAAAAAGCTTATGAAAAGGGTGATTATAAAAAGTCAGCATCTATTTATGAGGAGTATGCGAATAAATCGCAAGACCCACATAGTTATTTTAATGCAGGTAATGCTTTTTATAAACAAAAAAAATATAAAGAAGCTGTAAAGTTGTATGAAAAAGTAATATTTCAAAAAGATAAATATAAAGCTATGAAGTTTGCTAATTTAGGTAATGCACATGCTAAGCAAGGAAAACAAGATAATTTAGAAAAAGCAAAAAAATATTATGAACAATCTTTAAAATTAGTAGAGGATGATAATATTAAAAAAAATTTGGAAGAAGTAAAAAAAAGAATAAAAAAGAAAAAAGAAGAAGCACAAGAAGGCGGAGATAAAGAAGGTAAAAAAGAAGATAAAGATGGTAATGAAAAGATGAATAAAAAAGATAAGAATGGAGATAAAGACTCAAAAGAAAAAGATAAAAATAAAAAAGATGAAGATAGCTCTAAATCAAAAGACTCAAAAGATAAAAAACAAAAATCTGATGATATGAAGAATAAAGAGGAAAAAGATTCTCAAAAAGAACAAAATGATAAAGCGAAACAAGAAGAACGAGAGAAACAAAAACTTGATAAGTTAGAAAAAGATAAAGATAAAAAAGATGATAAGTCATCAGGTAAAGCTCAAAATACTTCAAAATCAAAAATGAGTGATGCAGAAGAGGCAAAATGGTTAAACGAGATTAATCTGCAAAAAAATACTTACATGTATAAACTAAATAAAGAAAAACCTAATGAGGCAAGAGATAATGAAAAACCTTGGTAAAATAATTTTTATATTATTAATAACGCATACAGTTGTATTTGCTAATGTTAGAGCAAGTGTAGATGCTAAAAATGTTGAAATAGGGGAAATGGTAACATACTCTTTGCATCTATCAGGATCTGATATTACAAGACCAATTATAAACTCTCTTTGTGGGGTTAATGTTATCTCTACATCTTCTCAAACATCTATCGAGATGATTAATGGCAGTGTCACAAGAAGCAATATATTAAGCTATAAGTTTATTCCTCAAAAAAGTTGTGTGATTGAACCAATGGAAGTAGATATAGATGGAAAAATACAAAAAAGTAATAAAGTTGAGGTTAATGTAAGAAAAATTCTAGCTAACAAAGATGCCGATTTTATTTTAATTTTAGAGAGTTCAAAAAAAGAAGTTTTTGTTGGTGAAGCTTTTGAAGTTAGTTTACTGTTAAAACAAAAAAAAGATGCTGAGGCTATTGATAGTAAATTTACACCTCCTAAGTTAAAAGGTTTTTGGATAAAAAGTGAATCACAACCTACAAGAAGCCAAGGTAAAAAATATTCAATAACAAAAATAACATATAAAATAGCAGCACAAAGAGACGGGCAGTTAAAAATAACTTCAGCACAGATGCGAATAGCTTCTAGATCTCATACACGTGATAGTTGGGGATCATGGATACCAAAAATAAAGTGGAAAACCTACTTCTCAAATGAGTTAAATATATATGTGAAAAAGTTACCAAGCGGAGCTAGTTTAGTAGGAGATTTCAGTATTAGTGCTAGTGTTGATAAAACTGAGATTAATTCAAATGAAGCAATAAACCTTAGTCTTAAAGTAGAAGGAAATGGCAATTTAGAAGATATAAAAAGTTTTAAGCCATACATAGACGAGATAAATATATTTGATGAAAAAATAGTTATTAAAGATAATGTTTTAACTCAAGAAATAGTTTTTGTTGGAGAAAATAATTTTATAATTAAACCTTTTACCCTGAAATTTTTTAATCCTCAAACAAAGCAAATACAAACTATTTCAACTCAAGCTATAAATATAAAGGTAAAAAATTCTAAAATAAAAGAAAAACTTACTATAAAAAAAGAAGAGGTAAAAGAAAAAGTTATAAAAATAAATAAAAAAGCTATATCAGACTATTGGTTTATCCTTATTTTTGTAGTAGGTATGGCATCTGGTGCTTTAATAATGTTGTTAAAATCATATAAATTTAAACAAAAAAAACAGGTAGTATCTGTAAAAGAGCCAAAAATACTTTTAGTAAAATTTCTTCCATTTAAAAATAATGAAGATGTTAAAAATATGATGGATATTTTAGAAAAAAATATTTATGAAGATGCTAAAATAGAAGTAGATAAAAAACTATTAAAAGAGTTAATTAAAAGGTACGATATTTCCTAGTCTAAGATATCATGAAGTTTATTAGCATATTCCATCTCTTGATGAACTTTTTCCCATTCATCATTTTCAATTGCTTTTTTAAGACCTGTTAATTCTGTCTGAAAAAGAGTAATTGCTTCAAGTAAATCGTTTTTATTTTGTCTAAATATATCTTCCCACATATTTGGTGAACTCTTTGCTAAGCGACTCATTGAACGAAATCCACCAGCTGCAAGAGCTAAGATGTTATCTTTCTTTTCTTGTTTCATAATAGTATTTGCAATTGAGTAAGAAATAGCATGAGGCATATGTGAGATAATAGCGGCATGACGGTCATGTTCACTAGCTTTCATAAAGTATTTTTTCATGCCAAGAGATTTAAAGATTTTTTTACTTACCTGTTGTTGATGCTCTCCACTTTTTTCTAAATCACATAGAACAACAACTTGATCCTGATATAGTCCATCAACAGCTGCTGAAGGTCCAAAGTATTCTGTTCCTGTCATTGGGTGTGCACCAACAAAGTTTTTTCGTATGGAAGATGGAATAGAAGAAATTATTTTAGATTTTGTACTACCTAAGTCTATGATAGTAAGATTTTCATCAACATCTTTTAAGTTGTGAAGTACAGAAATAACACCATCAACAGGTATCGCTAAAAAGATAACATCATAATTCTTTGTATCTTCAATGCTGATGATTTTACTAACAAGACCTAATTTTATAGCCTCTTTTTGGTGTTTTTTATTGTGGTCACTACCTACAACTTCATCTATAAAGTTTAATTTTTTCAGACTCAAAGCAAGTGAGCCACCCATAAGTCCAAGTCCAACAATTGCTATATTCATATCTCTTCTTATTTTTTAATATGAATTATACATAGTTTACTTCAAATTAACCCTAATAAAGGTAAAATCTTTTTCTATTTTATAACTATGGAATTTTAATGAGAAATTTTTTAGCAATTTTGCTAATACTATTAAGTATCAATTTATCTGCAATAACAATTAAATCAATAAGTTATGAGGGCATGGTACACATATCAAAGCCTGTTGCATTAAGAATGTTAGATTTTGAAGTCAATGACAACATTAATGAAAAGATTTTAGATAAAGCAATAAAAAAGTATTTTAAACAGGGATATTTTACTGATATTTGGATTGAGTTTAATGCTGGAAATTTAACTTTTCATTTTAAAGAAAAAGCTATTATCTCTAAAGTTGAGTTAGAGGGTTGGAAAGAAAACGATAAAGATATCTTAGATAGTGTTATCCAAATAAAAAAAGGTTCACTCTATGATAAAAAGAAGCTACTTGCTGCAAAAAAAAGAATTATAGAAGCAATCTCTCAAGATGGAAAGATTGATAGTGTTGTAGAGATAAAAGAAGAACACCTTGATAATGGAAGTATAAAAATCATATTTATCGCAAATGAAGGTGAAGAAATAATTATTGAAAATCTTGAGTATAGCGGTGTTAAAAATTTAGATGTAGATATATTTGATGAAGTCATAGCAAATAAAGAACATCAATTTATGGGTTGGCTTTGGGGGCGAAATAGTGGAGATATGAAACTTTCTGATTTAGCATATGACCCTCTTAGAATTCGTGATATGTATATGCAACATGGATATTTAGATGCTACTGTTGATGAGCCTTTTGTTAGGGTAAATTTTGATCACTACACAGCTCAAATGAGTTATCAAATAGAAGAAGGGGAAGTTTATACCATAAGTAAAATTTCTTTGCACCAAGTAGATGAAGTTGTAGATGATAAAAAAATACGAGAAATTATTGAGTTAGAAAAAGGTGAACCTTTTAATATAAAAACATTTCGTGATGATGCACAAAAAATCAAAACTCTTATAGCAGATTTAAGTTATGCCTTTGTTCAAGTAACACCAGATTTAAGAAAAAATAAAAAAGACCAAACCGTCGAAGTTATTTTTAAAATTACACCTGGTGATAAAGTAAAAATAAGAAATGTAGTAATCTCTGGAAATACAAGAACACTAGATAGAATTGTAAGAAGAGAGTTATATTTAGGTCCAGGAGATATGTATTCTCTTACTGATTTAAAAGATTCAAGAAATTCTCTTGGTAGACTTGGTTATTTTGAAGGCAACACAATAGAAGAACAAAGAATAGACAACTCTACTATGGACTTAGTTGTTAAGTTAAAAGAAGCACCAACTGGTAATATTCAAATCGGTGGTGGATATGGAAGTTATGGGGGTCTTTTAGTTACTTTAGCTGTAAATGATAGAAATATTTGGGGTTCAGGTATAAACATGGGTGTTAAAATAGAACGCTCTGGGAAGACAAACAACTACTCTTATAATATTTCAAATTCAAGATTAAATGATAGTGACTTTAGTGGTAATTTTTCTGTTTATATGTCAGATATCGAGTATAATGATTATGATGTAAGTACTTTAGGTACTGGGGTTGGAGTTGGACATAGATTTTCTAGAAGTATTAGTGGATATATGGGATATAATTACTCAAAGAATGACTATACTTTACATGATGTACTTAGTGTTGATGAAAACAATAACACAGTGAATTATTATTTTGAGAGTTACGCAAAGAGTGCTATTACTATTAGTGCTAATTTTGATAATACAGATGATTATTATTTACCAAGAGAGGGTTTTGCTTTTAAACAAAGTTTTGAAAAATCTGGTCTTGGCGGAGATGCGAACTTTTTTAAATCTAGAACAACTTTTGGAAAATATAATGGCCTTGAAGATTATATAGGCTTTGATGCTATTTTTAGATACAAGGCTAGGTTTTACTTTGCTGCAGATACAGGTTATCTTCCAATTGCTGAGAGATTTTATATGGGTGGTCTTGGGAGTGTAAGAGGTTATGAATCTTACTCTATCTCTCCGAGAATAAAAGAGAGTGATGGTAAAGATAGACTAATCGGTGGTACTCAAACCTTTTCAAATAACTTTGAACTTTCTTTACCACTTGTTCCAAAAGCTAAGATGCGATTAGTTGCTTTTTTTGACTGGGGGTTAATTGGAGGTGAGTCTTTAAGTGAATTTTCTCGCGGTGGTTATGGACTAGGATTAGAGTGGTTCTCTCCGGTTGGACCAGTTCAACTTATGTTTGCAAGACCACTTAATGTACAACCAGGAGATAGAACTTCTTCATTTGAATTTACAATGGGACAGAGATTTTAACTTTTAAAACTCTATTTTTAAGCTAGTTATAGCTTCTAGTTTTTCTACTGCTTCTTTACTTAGATGAAGTTTTTTATTTGATTTGATTTTTAATACTCCATCACAAAAAACTAAATCAAAGTCAATATTTCTTGGCCTATGAACAAGTAAAGATATGCTAAGAGACAGTAGGTAACTAAGAACATTTGTAGTATTAGTATCTGGAAGAAGTAGAGCATACTTTTGTAGATGCGAAGAAGATGGAAGTTTCTTTTTAGCATATTTACATAGAGTTGCAATAAGAATAATCTGATTATGAGTTACCCCATACTCTAATGCACTTTGAATTAGATAGTAACTATGCTTGTTTTTAGAGTAAAAATGTACATCTCCTCCACTTGGGTATAGTTTTGCAGCCATCGCTAAGTCTTTACGATATTGTTTATCTATGCCTAAGTGTAGATAAGTTAAATCGAATATTTTTTTAGCCAATGAGTTTAAAAGATTTGCAAAATTTTTCTCACTTACATGAGCATCTAGAATATACCTCATAGATGTGTTGTAGTGTGTTGGAAACTTATCTTTAGAACCTCTTAGTAAGTCACTTAAAAATACACCTTCTCTAACTCCTACACCACTTGTTACAACTTTTTTAATAGAAAGCTTTTTTAGTATTCTTTGGAGTATCATAACTCCAGGTTTAATTATGTCAAACCTTTCACTTCTTATGCCAAGTTTTGTAAGTTCTTTATTGTCCGCATTCAAAACAGCATTTAAAAAATTATTTAGCTCATCACTATCATAAGTAAAAGCATGAGTCTTGTTTAGCGGATATTTTTTATTTTTTAAAATAGCTGTGGAAATTGCTCTAAATGTTCCTCCAAGTCCAATGATAGTATTTACATTTTTATCATTTAATACTTCAAGTTTTGAGTCTATATATTTTATAGCTTCATCTATTTTTTGGCAATCGCAAAAAAGTTCTTTAATCCTAATGGTACCGAGATTAATAGACATAGTGTTTAAAATGCGTTTATCATCAATTAGAGCTAATTCAGTAGAACCTCCACCTATATCTATGCTAATTGCATTTTTTTGCGTTGGCAGTAAGTTAGCACAAGCAATTGCACCTAAGTAAGCTTCTTTTTGACCATCTATTATTTTAATGTTTAGATTTAACTCTTTTTTTACTCTTAAAATAAATTCTTGTTTGTTTGGTGCTTCTCTTAACGCTGATGTCGCTACGCATAAAGTTTTTCTAGCTTTATATGAGGTAATAATAGTTAAAAAGTCTCGAAGGGCATCTACTGTTCTTTTGATTGCTTCTTCTTGAAGGTTATTATTATTTTGGTAAGCATTTTGTGAAAGTCTGACTCTGCTTTTTGACTCATTTAAAAGATGAAAAGCAAAACGAGATGTTTTTTCATAAACAGCTAGCCTTATTGAGCTAGAACCTATGTCGATAACTGCTACTCGTTTTGCCATTGAAAGTTCAGTTACTCTTCTGTTTTTAAATTTTTGTATTTAAACTGTAGTTCTGCGATCGATTCAACATTGTCTTTGTCTAAAACAATGCAATCTACGGGGCATACTGAGATACAAGCTGGTTCATCATAGATACTAACACACTCTATGCATCTATCAGGGTCTATATAGTACACGGGGTCACCCTCTTCTATCGCAGTAGTTGGACACTCTTCACGACATGCATCACATGCAATGCATTCGTTATTAATTAGTAAAGCCATTAAAAAAAACCTCAAATATTTTATATCTCCGAGTTTATATCCAATCTAAGCTTTAAGATATTTTAAAATATCTATATTTGATTTAAATTTGCGTAATTTATTATATAGATTCGTTATAATGCCAATTTTAAACATGGAGAGTAATGTATGAATACAGAAGGTATTGACCCAAAAGTATTAGATAGTATTTACAATGAGGCTATTTTATTTGTTGTAGTTTTTTTTAGTATGTCTGTAATCTCTTGGATTTGGTCTAGAAGAAATGCAAAAAAATATGAGATTGATAATCCTCTTGAAGAAAGAAGAAAAGCTAAAAAAGATGCCTTTAAAAAAGAAATAAGAATTATTCACACAAAAGGTAAAGAGTTTAAAGATAGACGCCTTAATGAGCTTGTTAATATGCTTAGAGATGATATACTATATAAAGATGAATTTGAACTACTGAAGAAAAATTTAGAAGTAAAAGAAGATTAAAATGGAAATGCTTATTGAAAATGCTTTAAATATTGGAACTGATGAGTTTTATAGGGCATTGAGATATAGGCTATCATTAGTAGTAATGTTAATTAATACACAAAATAAAGATGCTTTTAACATACTAGAAAAGATGATACGCAAGTCAGATGTACTCCAGCAAATTGATTCAGATACTATAGTTATCTTTTTATCTCACACAACTAAAGATGAATCAACTCTTTTTATTGATAAAATAAAAGACAAATTTAACTTTTCATATACTGTTTCTGAATACAATGGAGAGAAAAATAAAGAGAGTGAATTTAAGTTTTTAGAATCTCTTTTTTTAAAAAATGGTGATAAGCATTTATATTAAATATTTTATTCTTATTTGTTTTATTTATATACAAATAGATGCAAAAGATATTTTCCCAACATTTAAACTAAAGTCTGTTGGTTTTGTTAATGATTTTGTGATTGATAAAAATCATCTTTATGCTGCAAATGATATGGGTGTAGTTGATATTTTTGATATTAAAAAGAAACAAATAGTCAAGCAGATTGTTCTTCCACCTCTTACTACTTCAATGAATAAACTAATAGCTCCAAATATTTTAAGTGTTGATTATATCAATAATAAAGTTCTCATCGTAAGCATCGGTAAGAGTTCGTATACGAATGTATGGATTTATGAAAATAATGAACTAAAAAATATAATAAATGAAGAAAAAAAATTGTCAATTAAAGAAGCTCGTTTTTTAGATGATAAAAAAATTATATTTGGCACACTTGGCTCAGAAGTTATATTAAGAGATACTACTGAAAACTATAATGTTTATAAAATACATATCTCATATAGTGCCTTAGGCGATATGACTCTAAGTGATGATAAACAAGAGATTATAGTAGTAGATGAGGGTGGAGAAGTTAAACTCATAGATGCAAAAAGTTCTAAAGTAAAAAAAAGTTTTAAAGCGCAAAATGTTGATAATATTTTTCATGTAGCATTTAAAAATGGAGTAGTCTTAACAGCAGGACAAGATAGGAGAATGGCAGTATATGTTAAAAATCAAAAACCTTATTACATAAAAAATGATTTTTTAGTTTACTGTGTTGGTTTAAGCCCAAGTGCTAAAGTAGGGGTTTTTTCCAGAGGTGAAGAAAATTATCTACAACTATTTAATCCAAAAACAAAAGAGTTCACAGATCGTTTAGTTGGTCATAAGGCTCCACCAAACAATATAATATTTATAAATGAAAAAGAGCTTTTTAGCTCAGATGCAAGAAGAGAGATTTTTTACTGGAGGATTGATTGATTTATGAGTTGTAGTTTCTTTTCTCTTGAGAGTTTTTTTATAAAATACTCCCTTTTTGAAGCACTACTTCTATCAGGCTGAGATTCACTGTATACGAGCTTAACAGGGCGTCTATTCTTTGTATATTTTGCACCTTTATCTGAGTTGTTATGTTCATTCAATCGCCTTGTAATATCTGTGGCTATTCCAGTATAAAGAGTGCTATCGCTACACTTAAGTATATAAACAAAGTAAGTCATAGAAGAATCTTACTATAATAAAGTAATAGAGCATAAAAAAGGATATATCTTGGCACTTAACTTACAAAATACACTTGTTGTTGGCATCTCTGCAACTGCTTTATTTGACCTATCCCAAGCAGATAAATTATATAAAAAATATGCTTCTCATCCTGATAAGGCAATAGAGGTTTATAGAGATTATATGCTTAAAAATGAGGATATAGTACTTGAAAAAGGAGTTGGTTTTCCTCTTATAAAAGCACTGTTAAATTTAAATAGATTTCAAAATAAAAATGAAACTCCTTTGGTTGAAGTAGTCGTAATGTCGAGAAACTCACCAGATACTGGTGTAAGAGTATTAAATACCATAAGAGAGATTGGACTAAATATAACTCGCTCAGCATTTACAGCAGGGGAATCTAGTGCTGATTATTTAGAAGCATTTAATGTTGACTTATTTTTAACTACAAATGAAGAAGATGCTCAGGTAGTGATTGATAATAGAGTATGCGCTTCAGCAGTATTGTCAGTTTCTCCAGAGTATGAATGTGATATAAGTGATGATCAAGTTAGAATAGCTTTTGATGGAGATGCTGTACTTTTTGATGAAGAAAGTGAGATAGTTTATAAGGAAAAAGGCATAGAAGCCTTTCATGAAAATGAAAAAAAAGCACAAGATATTCCAATGAATAAAGGTCCTTTTGCTTCATTTCTAAAAAAACTTGCTTCTTTACAAGATAGACTTCCTATGAGAATGGAATTCTCTCCTGTCCGTATAGCCTTAGTTACAGCTAGAAATGCACCATCTGATATTAGAGCTATTAAAACTTTAAGACATTGGGGTGTTTATGTTGATGAAGCATTTTTTTTAGGCGGTATTACGAAAAGCAAAATTTTAAAAGCCTTTAAAGCACATATATTTTTTGATGATCAAGATGTTCACCTTGAAGATTCTTCTTTAGTTGTTCCATGTGGTAAAGTGTTGTATCCAAGTAATTGTAAACTTAATAATAAAAACATTTGTGTTATTTAGTAACAACCTATTCATATAATCATTATAGTATTGTAAATAGTACAAAGTTATATTATAATATCACAAAGTAATTACATTTATTTAATAAAAAGGGTGTTTTAATGGTTGAAAATAGTATTATTATTGTTGAAGATGATGAGATTACAGCGTTAAATCTTAATTTATCTCTGCAAAAACATGGCTATGATGTTGTAGCAGTTTGTGATAATGCAATAGATGCAAAAGTTAAAATAGAAGAGTTGGAACCAGATATAATAATCATTGATATATCTCTTGATGAAAGCAATGATGGCATAGAATTGGGTAATACTGTAAGACAAGAATATAATATTCCGTTTATTTATCTCACTTCTTATAGTGATGATGACATGATATCTCAAGCAAAACAAACTGAACCTTATGGTTATATTGTTAAGCCTTTTGATCCATCTTCTCTTCATGCAACTCTTCAGATGGCAATTTTTAAGTATGAAGTTGAAAATAAAAGAAAAGTAAATATAGAAGAATCAAATGTAAATGATTTTGATATTGAAAAATTATTACATGCAAAAAAAGATATAGATAAACCAATCGTATATTTTGGAGATGAATATTATCTTGATATAGGTATAAGTGAAACATTTTTTAAAGATAAAAAAATTAAACTTACTAAAAAAGAGAATGCTTTTTTGCGTCTTTTAGTCGCTCAACTTGCTAGTGTTGTTACATTTGAGCAAGCAATGGACTATGTTTGGCAAGAGAGTGGAGCAACAGCAAATAGTGTTAGAACACTGGTTTGGAGACTTAGAAATAAGTTGCCAACAGATATTATTAAAAATGCTTCAGGCATTGGTTATTGTATAGAAGAGTAGAATCTTTAAGATATCTCTATCTCTTGAATTCTTCTTCTTATTTTTTCTAAACATATTTTATAGTTATAATTGGCATCTTCATTTTTTGCCATTTCTTCCATCTCACTTGCATTATGCTGTATAGATTCTATTCTAAAATTTCCGCTCGAACCTTTTATGCTATGAGCATTTAGTGCAATTTTTTTATATTCTTTATTCTTTATATCTTCTTCTAATTCTGGAAGTTGTTTTTTCATTTTTTTTATAAATAATTTTAAAAGCATAAGTAGTTCATCTTGATTTAACATAAGTTCTTCTTTTAATTTCGTTGTATCTAAACCAATAATAGAGTCCTTAGATTTTTGTATTTTTATCTTATTGTTTTCACTAAAATTTACTTTTAGGTAGAGGTTAAAAACTTCTTCTATATCTTTTAAAATAATTGGCTTACCCAAAAATGAGTCAAACCCACTGCTTAATCGTTTCTCTTTTGCTCCCTTTACTACATTTGCTGTAAGTGCTGAAACAGGTGTATGCCCAAGTCCTTTGCTTATCTCATAGTCTAAAATTTCTTTAACTGCTTGTGTTCCATCCATGATTGGCATCTGTTCGTCCATAAGAATTAAATCATAATGATTTTGCTTATAAAGGTTGACTGCTTCTAGCCCATTGTGAGCAATGCTAAAACTAAGTCCATATTTTGCAAGTATAATTTTAATAAGTTCTTGATTGGCTTCATTGTCCTCTGCTACAAGAATATGACCAATAAATTTGGTAGCAATATTTTTTTTGTGAGGAGAATAAGCATCTGGGTTAAAAATCTCACTAAAAGTATCTCTTATTTTAGAACAATATAAAGGAAAAGAGATAAATGCGATATTATCATATTTGTCATATTCGTCACTTGGTGTATTTACCATTGCTATGAATTTTTTATCTGAGTTTATAAGTTTTGCTTTAAAATCTGCATTAACATCTTCATTTACAAAAAATGCTATATCAAAATCATTATCTAAGTTATTAACTATTTCTACATTCATATCAAATATTTTTGCATACTTTAAGAAAGAATTTGCCTTATAGCAGTCTTTATTATCTTCTGAATAAATTACAATTTTATAAGATTGAAAGTTTAATATATTTTCATAAATAGGACAAAGTTCACTTTGCGAAGATGCTGGTAAACTAATTGAAAAAGTACTTCCTTTTTTAAATGTTGATGTTACATTTATTTTTCCACCCATTCGTTGTACAAGTTGATGACAAATAGAAAGTCCTAAACCTGTTCCGTCTAAGTTTTTTAATTGCTCATAATTTGCTTGAACAAAAGCAGTAAAGATACTGTCTAAATCTTGTTTTTTGATACCTACACCATTATCTGTAACACTTAGTATGAGATTTCTATTTTCATAAGAAGCTTCTACGCAGATATGTCCATTTACTGATGTAAATTTTATGGCATTACTCAAAAAATTTGATAATATTTGTTTCATTCTTAAAGAGTCGGCATATAGTTTTTTTGGAATATAAGGGTCTATAAAAGATGTTATAGTAATATTTTTTTCATTAGCACTAGCAACGAAAAGCTCCATAGTTTGGCTTATCTCATCATGGGCTGAGAAATTTTTTGCTTCGATTGTAAATTCACCACTACGCAGTTTAGAGAAGTCTAAAATATCATTTATAATACTTAAAAGATTTTCACCACTTTTAAAAATAATATTTAGGTAGTTCCTATGTTTTTTTGAAACATTTTCATCCATAAGAAGATTTACAAAACCTAAAATAGCATTAAGTGGAGTTCTAATCTCATGAGACATGTTTGATAAAAAATATTCTTTAGCTTGTGAAGCTGTATCTGCTGTTTTTCTGGCATCAATGAGTTTTTGAAAGACTGTCTCTGTATGAAATTTTAATACACCTCTAAAGTTTTTGTCAAAAATAAATGATATTTCATTTGTCATATCTTTTGAATCTAGTTCTTTATCGTAAGAAAAATCAATCATAGAACGGCGAAAATGATTACAGATTTCAAAAAGTTCATCAGCACTTATTTCTTTATGTTTTAAATATAGTAAAAATTTATGCATAATAGGACATTGTCCAATTTTTACACTACCTTCTATTACATTCATAAAGTAATCAAATACACCGCCAGCATATCTTGATAAAAAAAATTCTTTTTCTATGTCATATTGTTTTAATATTTTTTGTGGTGAAGTGTAAGATAACCATTTTGTAATAATATCATTTTTAGAGTTTATGAAAATTTCTCTATGTTTTACCAAGTTTGGTAATTTTTCATACATCTATCCCTCCTTCATAGCAAAAATACTTTAATTAATTAATAAAAATGATACTACCATAATCATAGTTAATCTAAAAAAGCCCATGGCAACTACACCAAATATACTCATATTGTAACAATTGGTGCAGATGCTAAATTTTTTATTTTCATAGTATGAGTAAAGAGCATAAAAAATATTTATGGCTAAAACGCCAAATGATAGGTATAGTTGATAATTCCACATTTCTTTCAATGTATCTTTTTCACTTATAATAAATGATGAAATAAGTAGTAATAACATTGCAATTAAAACAATATTAGAAGCTTTTATAAAATAATCTCTGCTAAATGATGATGGTGTTGTAGGACAACTTACTCCATTGGCATTTAAGCTTGCTTCAAAATTTTCTCTATCTTTATCTTTTAGTTTTGTTAAAAAATTCGCTCCAAATAGATAATCAATTTTTCTCTGAAGAAGTATAGAAAAGTCTCCAGAGGCTTTTAAAGAATGAGAGTCTCCATTTCTATCTTCATATACTAAACTGATACTTTCATATCTTTTTATTTGGACACTTGTATTTGGGAAGTAAGAAGTTGTTTCTACTGAGGTTATTTCTCCTGATTTTCGAAGAACTCTCGGATTTATAAGTTCAAGAAACTCTCCATCCTTTTTTATAACTACTAAGTTATAATAACTTCCAACTTGAGGAGCTGCCAATCCTTTTAAGTTATTTGCTTCAACTGTTTCTTTTAAATCATCAATAAAAATAAAAAGTTGCTCATTGAAAACTCTTATATCTGGAGCATATTCCACACCTGTTGGAGTCGGGTATATTATTATATCTTTAATCATAATTTAGCCTTATAAAATTTAAATGAAAATGGTTTTTTCGTTCCTTCGCAATGGAAGGAACGAGAAGTGTTAGTGATGACTTTTAATAATTAATACAGTCATCTTTATATTTATTGCAATAAATCTAAATAGTTGCCAAATAACACAAGTTCTCATGAACTTTTGTCCGCTACTTGGTATCATAGTACCAAATTGAGGTGTGTATGGTTCTACATGTTGTACATGCTTATGCTCATTGTCAACAACAATTTTTTCTTTTTTTTCTTCGCTCATAGTATCTCCTATTTGTTTTTTATAATTATTCTGGAATTAAAGTCCAACCTGGTTTAAGTTGAGCCTTCCACATAAACACATGATGAAGTAGATGCTTCACCCAGTGTGCTGCAAGACCAATTTCACCTGTTGTACCATTTATATCACGACCAGTTCCAGGGTATTTCTCAAAGTTTGGAACGATTGGAAAAACAGTCATTGCTGCCGCAGTTCCGCTAAATAAACCTTTACCAGCAGATGCTACACAAGCTGCCCCCATCTCTGCCATGCATGATGTATGAGTAGGTTCAGGTGCTCCATTTATCATATCAACAATACTTTGAGTAACAGCTTTGCCCATCATAGCAGATGGCATACCAGTTCTTGGAGGAGTTGGAGTGATTGGAGTTCCATTTGGTGTTTTCATAGGTTTTGAAATCGGATGTGGTGGAGCAAAAGCAATTCCAGCTGCAAAAATGTTTTTATATACAGGAGATTGAAGAGTTCTTGGCCAATCTTTTGGCTCCCAATCAGCATAAGAAGTTTTGGTGTAGTCAGCATCAACTTTCATCATTCCATTTGGAGCAAAAACTGTATCTGTAATATCACTACCATCTTTAGAATAAGCTTTCATGCCAACACCAGCAAATGGTGGGATAAGCATAGCAAAGTCAAACTCTTGAGTATCAATACTTCCATCAAGTGACTCATAAGTAACCATGCCTGATTCAACTTTATTTACATGAGCACCAATAATCCAGTCCATACCACGCTCGGCATAAAGAGACTCAGCAAAAACTTTAGATGAAGTAACAAAGCCACCCATCTTAAAGTGTAATCCACCCATACCAAAGTCACCTAAGAAAGATTCATTTGAAATCCAAGTGATATCCGCCATATCTCTAACGCCCTTCTCTTGAAGTTTGTGTTCAATATTGAAAATATACTCAAATGCAGCACCTTGACAAGTACACATTCCGTGTCCTGTACCAATTAAGAACTTTTGACGCTCTCCAGATTTCATCTTTTGGATGCAATTATTTAACTCATGAGATGCATGAACAGCATGATCAGCAGTACACACAGAAACAGTATGCTCGCCTAAAGTAGTGCCTTCACCAAGTCCTGGTGTTGCACCAAAATTGAGCTTAGGTCCTGTTGCATTTATAAGATAGTCATACTCTACATCTTCAGTTGAGCCTTCTTTATCTTGTCCTGTGTATTCAATACTAACAAATGGTTTCTCCATTGCTTCGCTACCCTCAGGATTAATTGAAACAGCTTTTGCTTGCTTATATACTGCCCCTGCTTTTTCATACACAGGTGCTAAGTCGAAAGTAACTTCTTCTTTAGTCATTTCTCCAACACCTACCCAGATGTTTGAAGGAATCCAATTCCATTTTGCATTTGGAGTAACTACTACTACCTCATGTCCATTTCCTAGCCATTTTGCAGCAAATGATGCTGCTGTATGACCTGCTACCCCAGCACCAAGTATTACTAATCTTGCCATATTTGTCTCCTTATAGTTTTATTTAATGATTGTATCATAAAATTATCACATTTTAATTGTAAATAAAATTATAATTAATGTAAATAAAAATGTTACTTTTTATATGAGCCTTGTTTTTTGGCAATTGCTTTAATTATGGGCACCTCTAAAAAAGCAAACTAAAGTACGCGTTTATTAAAGAGTATTCGCAACACTATACAGTTCAAAGACTGTGTGTAGTGTAATAAAAGTACATCATAGTATAATGCCCCTAAAATCTAAGACACCAATTCAGTAGGATTTATTTTCAAAAAAGCTAAAATAAGTAAGAATTATGGAGATAAATTATGAGTAGAAAACAAGGGCAAACTTATACGGCAAAACAGAAGACTAAAATAGTCTTAGAAATGTTAAAAGAAGATATGACAATAAGTCAGTTAGCAACTAAGTATAAAATCACTTCTCAATCATTAGGAAAATGGAAGACTCAATTTTTAGAAAATGCATCTTTAGCATTTGACTTGGGTGGAGCGACGAAAGCTTATAGAGATGAAATAGAAGAGTTAAAAACTGAGAATGATGGCTTAGCTAAGGCACTAGGAAAAGCAACTGTAAGAGCAGGTTTCGTTGAAAAAAAGCTAAAGAGCTTGGACTTATGTAATAAAAAAGCTTTGATCGAGTCCAAGCATAAAAAATTATCAATTTCAGAGCAATGTGAGATATTTGGTATTAGTAGAAGCCACTATTACTATCAACCAGTACCAATGAGTCAAAAAAACATCAAACTACTTCATAAAATTGATGAGATAGCTACAGAGAACTCAGAGTATGGTTATAGGTTTATCTACGAGCAACTCAAAGAAGATGGCTATGCCATTGGCAGAAATAGAGTCTTGAAATATATGGCAATACTTGGCATACAAGCAATATACCCAACTAAAAAGAAACTAACAAGTATTAAAAATAAAGAACATAAAATATATGAGTACCTCCTCAAGAAGTATTGGACTAGAGTTGGTAAGAAAAATACTGTCTATGTGCCTACTCCAAACGAAGTATGGAGTGGTGACATTACCTATATTCGTATTAACGGAGGTTTTATGTATCTGGCAGCAGTTATAGACTGGCATTCTAAAGCTATACTCTCCTATAAAATATTATCATGCCCTTGTGGTACTAATTCTATGGATGCAACACTTGCAACCGATGTGCTAGAAAAGGCACTTGCAAAGTATCCTAAGCCTAAGATATTTAATAGTGATCAAGGAAGTCAATATACAAGCAATGAGCATACTCAGATACTTAAAAGATATAATATTCAAATATCAATGAATGGGAAAGCTAGAAGTATTCACAATATAGTAATTGAGAGATTTTTTAGAACCCTTAAACATGGTAATATTTACATAAATGATTATCAAACTATTAGAAATTTAAAAGAAGGAGTTAAAGCTTATATCTATAAATACAACTTTAAGAGATTTCACTCAAGTTTAGATTATAGAAAACCGATGAATGTTTATCTTGAATATCTAAAAAATGTAGGGTAAGGTAACAGTTGCTTATGAAATTAAATCTTTAGGAAAGTTGTCTTGATTTTTAGGGGCATTATATACAAGACAATTAAAAACAATATTTTGTTAACTGACTAAATAAGTGTCTCTTTGATAGGGGATATTCAAGTGCCCTTATTTAAGATTTTACTAATAATTTCATAAGAGTTATTTGAAAGAGGCTGTGTAGAAATGATACGCTCTAGCTCTATTCTCATCACATTTTTATTCAATTTATTTAATCTGCTATAAATTCTAAAAGAAGAACATAGTCCTGAAGCCATTTGAGGGTTGATTTTATCTATCTCAATTATTTTATCTGCTATAAACTTATATCCTTCTGCATTTTTAGAGTGAAAATATTTGTAGTTTTTTGTAAATGTACCTATTAAAGAGCGAACATTGTTTGGCATTTTTTTATCATAAGCTTTATCTTTTTGTAAATCAATAACGCGATTTAAAACACCATCTCTTGTAGATGACGACAAAATAGCAAAGTATTTGTTCATAACCAAAGTATCATCTTTATATATATCATAGAAATTCTTTTGTGCCATTTTTGATTCTTCTGGGGAGATGTCTTCAAGAATTGTAAAAGCATTTATTTTATCTGTCATAGTTAAAGAATTATAATATTGCTCTTTTGCTAACAGGATTATTTCTTCACTTTTTAAAGCAGATAAGATAGTTAAAACTCTGTTTTTTATAGCTCTTTTACCTATATTAATGGAATCTAAATCTTTATTTTTTGGATTATGATTTAGTTGATAAATTTCTAAAAGCTTTGCTTTATATGTAGAAGCTAACTCCTGAAGTAATCTATCTTTAGCAAGATATAAAGGTTCAAAATCAACCTCTTTTTGTCTTTGCATTAATGTTGAAATAGATGGCAATTCCAAAAGTAAAGCTTTATATGATTGCTCAATGTCTAAATCAAGTAGATAAGAAAAAGCGACTAAATACTCTTTATCAATAACACCAGTAGAGACAAGCTGTTCAATTGTATCTATGCCAAAAGACTGTGTTGATTCGTATTTTACAAAGCTGTTTATGTCGTGTTTCATTAAAAAGGAATACTCTTTGATGTTTTGTTCTATTATTATTGGCGCTGAAAAATCACGATTTATAGATATATAAGGCTTAGATGCCAATCCATCAAATATAAAATCTTCTTTTTCTTTTGAAACAATTAGAATTTTTTCTAAAATTTCATTACCATCTAAACCAATAAGTCCAATTTTTAGTGGGTAATAGTAAGGCTTTTGCTCTTTAGCATCTACACTTTGAGGAATAATTTGAGTTAAACTTAATGTATAGATGCCATTTACAAACTTGTCAGATACTTGAAGTTTTGGTGTTCCTGATTGGTGATACCAAAGCTCGAATGCTTTTAAATTTACACCACTAGCTGTACTCATCGCCCATAAAAAATCATTTATTGTCACTGCTTGAGCGTCAAATGTTTTAAAATATAAGTCTGTGGCATCTCTGTATTTTTTTTCACCCAAAAGAGTATGAATCATTCTGATGACTTCAGCCCCTTTTTCATAAACAGTTGCAGTATAAAAGTTGTTCATAGATATATATGATTTTGGCTGGATTGGATGAGTTGTAGGAGAAGCATCTTCTACAAACTGTCTTTCTCTTAGTGACTTTACATCTTCGATTCGTCCAACTGCACAAGAATTCAAGTCTGCTGAGAAACATTGGTCACGAAAAACAGTAAGCCCTTCTTTTAGAGTAAGTTGAAACCAATCACGACAAGTTATACGATTTCCTGTCCAGTTGTGAAAATATTCATGGGCTATAACACTTTGAATTCCCATGAAATCTGCATCTGTTGCTTTTGTTTCATCTGCTAAAACATAGTGTGAATTGAAGATATTTAAGCCTTTGTTCTCCATCGCACCCATGTTAAAACTATCTACGGCGACTATGTTATAAATCTCTAAATCATACTCCCGTCCATACATCTGTTCATCCCAAACCATAGCTTCTTTTAAAGACTTCATTGCGTGTAAACATTGAGATTCGTTTCCTTTATCGCAGTATATATTTAGCTCTACATACTCCCCAGATGCTGTGGTAAATTCATCCTTAACAACACCCAAGTCCCCAGCAACAAGAGCAAAAAGATAAGATGGTTTTGGATGAGGGTCATGCCAAGTAGTTCCATGTCTGCCATTTAAAAAATCTTGACAGTTTTTTTTGTTTCCATTACTTAAAAGAGTAGGGTACTTATCTTGATCTGCAATGATAGTAGTAGTATAGATGCTCATAACATCCGGCCGATCTAGAAAAGGTGTTATTTTTCTAAAACCTTCAGGTTCATTTTGAGTACAAAAAATAGAACCAGATTTGTATAGTCCTTCAAGTTCTGTATTTTTATGTGGATAAATTTTATTGATAATTTTTAAGCTAAACTCTGAAGGAACATTTAAAATAGTTAAATTCTCTTTGTCTATAATATACCTACTATTATTTAATTTTAAATCATTTAACCAAATATCTAAAAGTTCCAAGTCGATACTATCTAGTTTTATATCTTTAGTATTAGCATCTAGCTTTATGATTTTGATTGTATTTGTAACAATAGTATGCTCTTGAAAAAGTTCAAAAAGTAGTTGGGTCTCTTGTATGTCAAACTCAGATTTTTTGTAGTCTTTTAAGTGAATGGTTTTAACTTTTTTCATATTAATCTTTTATATTATTTTTGTATGATTGTATCACTAATAACTTAAGTGCAAAATATTTTAAAGTTAGTATTAAGCATAATTCTTGTAATTTAAGTTTTAAATGCAGATACCAGACTGCAAAAGTTATAGCATTTTTTTACTTTAAATCATAATTACACCTACTCCGTTACTAGCTTTGAGTTTGATGGAGTAAGTGTATTATTGGCATCGTAAATACAAACTTTAGTAAATAATATTTTTTTTATATGTAAAATGCTATTTTATTGGATATAATTATTTTATATTAATTTTAAAGTGCTTATGTAAAATGTTTAAAAAAATATTTATTATATTTATTACAATTGTTATTTTTATCTTTATTGGTGTGGTTTATTATAAAAATGAGATAAAAAAGCAAAAGATAAATGACATTATGGATCAAGTTACCTTGACCTTTGATTCCGAGTTGAAATCTCACCGCATGGATGACTTGGAAATAGCGTTGGTTCTTTCTAAAAACAAAGGAATTGTAGATGCTTTAGAAAATGATGATGAAGATTTAGGACATGAGATACTATTTGACATAACAAGTACAATCAAAAATAATACAGATATTTTAATAAGAGCACAGATTATTACAAAAGAACTCAATATTTTTGCAAGAAGCTGGGATGATATATATGCAGGAGTTCCAATAGGAGATTATAGGGATGATCTTAAATATTTTAATACTCATAAAACACCTCGTACTTCAATTGAAATAGGGCGAAGACTCGGACTTAAATCAACAGTTCCAATATACAATAATGGTGTTTTTTTAGGATTTATAGAAGTTATTTCATTTTTTAAATCGATTACAGACTTTTTCGCTTCTATGGGAGTTGATATTTATGTACTTCTTGATGTTAAGTATAGTGACAGTGCAGTATTGATGAGAGAAAATTTAACAATAGCCAACTACATAGTCTCTAATAGAAATTATAATTACAGTCATATTCAGACACTAAATAGTATTGACTTTAAAGAGCTTAAGCTGAGTCAAGTGGTATATTTAGATAATAAATATCTCTTTTATAAAACTATGTATGATGGTAATTTTAAATCAATCGGTGCATTTGTATTTGTTTTGCCTGAACGATATTTGGAATATTTTAGAAATCCTGAAGACGATATATCATTTTTGATTAATGTAACAAGAAGTAGTCTCTATGATGTACTAAAGGAAGAGAAGTATGCGCAAAATATATACGATAACTACTCTGCTAGTGCTATGGTTTATTTACAAAATGTAATAGATAAAGAAGATAGGCAAATTTTTTTTGACGAGGCGTATGAAAAGTTTGACAAGTATTCAAAAGATGAACTTATTCAAATGATGTTGGAAAGAAAAGTAGTTAAAAAGATAAATGGAAAAATCAAATGAAAATTTTATTATTAGAAGATGAGTATTCATTACGGATTAGTATAGAAGAGTTTTTAACAGATATAGGTTATGAAGTTGACGGTTTTATGGATGGAATGGAAGCTTATGAAGCTATATATGACAAAAGCTACGACATTTTACTCTTGGATGTAAATGTTCCTTCACTTAGTGGCTTTGAACTCTTAAAAAAATTACGACTTGATGATAAAAATATACCTGCAATTTTTTTAACATCAATGATAGATGTGGATGATTTAAAAGAGGGTTATAGAAGAGGTTGTTGTGACTACATACGTAAGCCTTTTGATTTGGAGGAACTTGAGTTAAGAATAGACCATGCCTTGGCAAGCTTTTTTAAAGATGATTGTTTTCTTATAGATATTGGTTATGACATTGTTTATGATATAAAAAAAAGTAAATTAACACTAAATGAAAAAGAAATAATCCTGAGAAAAACAGAACAGGATATGCTTGAAGTTCTCATAAAACATAAAAACTCTGTAGTTTCTACTCAAATGTTTCAAGATGAAGTATGGGGAGAGTATGTAGAACCAGCTACAGTCAGAGTTCAGTTAAATAATCTACGCAAAAAACTTCCAGATGATTTAATCCAAAACAGAAGAGGTTTAGGATATATAATTGAAAGATAGTCAATATTCCACAAAGTATGCTTTAATATATACATCATTTGTTTCTGTGATACTTTTAGCTCCAATGTTTTTTTATTTTATATATATGAAAAATATCTACTCAATTCAAAATAAGTTGCTTCTCAAGGAAAAATCTATTTTAGTTGTAAAAGCAATGCATGAATATAATCAAAATAAAGAATATTTTGAATATCCAAGGTTTAAAACATTTGAATCAGGTCTGTATGATGAGGGTTTTCAGCCTATATACTCCTTGATAAACTATAAAATAAAGTACTTTAAAGATGGTTACCATCTAGACGGCAATGATGCATATCTGATTGTTAAACTTCCAAAGGGGAGATACTTTGGTGCCAAGTATCTTATTATAAAAAACCAAGTCTCTTTTGCCGTTGTTTATGAGAAACTTATGTTAATTTTATTTAGTGTAGTAATTTTAGTTTTTATATTGAGTCTCTTCTTTTTAAAAAGTTTTGCTAAGCCATTTAAAAAATTGAATAAGAGATTGGATAATTTTATAAAAGATTCTGTGCATGAGATAAATACTCCTCTTTCTATTATTAGTGTTAATATTGACCTTTATAATAGAAAAAATTCCCCCAATAAATATATGCAGAGAATGAAAGCTGCTACAAAAGTACTCTCAAATATATATAATGATATGGATTATCTAATTAAGCATGACAGGCTGAAGTATGAAAAAGAGAGTATAAATATGGCTATCTTTTTAAAAGATAGAATAGACTACTTTAACGAAGTTGCTTTAATGAAAAATATAATTATTAATTCAAATATTAAAAATTGCGATAATATAGAGATGAATACAAAGCAGCTTCAGCGTGTAATTGACAATACTATATCAAATGCAATTAAGTACTCATATGAAAACTCTGAAATAGATATAAGTTTATATATGAAAGATAAAAAATGCCATTTAAGCTTTAAGGATTATGGTGTAGGTATAGATAATGTTGAAAAAATATTTAGCCGTTATTATAGAGAAGATACTAGCAAAGGTGGTTTTGGTATAGGATTAAATATAGTTAAATCTATTATAAGCAAAGCTAAAATAGAGCTTAAAATAGACTCTACTCCAAAGATAGGAAGTGAATTTCTCTACATTTTTCCAATAATCTCCTCTAAAAACATATAATTTTACATTAATTTTACATTAATTTTACACTTTAGAGTTACACTTGCTTCTGAAATAAGAATAGGAGGAATAAAAATGAAAAAAACTGTGATGATGTCACTACTTTTAAGTGCTTCTCTTTTCGCTGTTGATTATAGCAGTGTGGTGGAGAATCCAAGTGCAAGTGAGATGATTAAAAAAGATCTGTTGGCGCCAGCTAAGATTTTTACAATGCCAGCTGGCTGTATTACAACAAATCCTAAAGCTATCGCAAGAGGTGCTTTTATATTCCATAACCTTAATGGTGGAAAAGTAAAAGGCAAACTACCAGAAGGTCTTGCTAAAAAGCAAATGAAACAGGGTAAGACTTATAAGCCTGGTGACAAAATTCCAAATAAACAATATGGAAACTGTGTCGCATGCCATAATATAGAAGGTGCTCGCGGTGCTGGAAGTATCGGTCCAGACTTAACAGCTTATAATGATATATTTATGGCAACTGGTGTTAGAGATAATCAGTTTGTATTTCAAAAGATTGCTGATCCTCGCATAGATAACAAAGACACACACATGACTGTTAACTTAACAACTAAGTTATTCACAACTAAAGAGATATGTGAGATTACCTCATATATAGTATCTCCAAAATAAAGGAATATATATTATGCAAAGAAGAGATTTTTTCAAAAAATTAGGTGCTGTTGCTGTTGTTGCTGCTGTTGCTCCAACAATTGGTTTTGCAGCTAATGAAAAAAAACCATTAGGTCCTAATGATCTTTCATTTAAAGATGCTGTAAATGCCGTAACTGGTGGGAAAACACCTGTAGTATCTTCAAAGATTAAATTAAAAGTTCCAGAAATTGCTGAAAATGGTGCTGTTGTTCCAGTTACTGTTGAAGTTGAGTCTCCGATGACGGATGCCGACTATGTAAAAGCAATTCATATTTTTGCTACAAAAAATGCCAATACTCGTTGTATAGATGTTCATTTGACTCCTGCAAATGGAAGAGCAATGTTCTCAACTCGTATTAAACTTGGTGGAACTCAAGAAATTGTAACTGTAGTTGAACTTAGTGATGGATCATTTATTACTGCTAGTCAAAGTGTAAAAGTTACTATCGGTGGTTGTGGTTGATTTTCGACCATTTAACATAATCTAAAAATATAAAAATTAAGGAAAATAAAATGGGAAAAAGAAAATCACTGATTAAAATTAAGCCAAAAAAATTCAAAAATGGTGAAATTGTAAAGGTAAGTTTTATGGTTATGCATCCAATGGAAACTGGATTGCGTAAAGATAAAAAAACTAAACAGATTATTCCAGCAAAATATATCAATAATGTAAAATTTAGCTATAACGGCAAAGTTATTATAACGATGAATGTATGGGAGTCACTGTCTACTAACCCAGTATTTACTACATATATGAGAATAAATGGTAAAGGTAAGCTTACTGTTACATATACTGACAATACTGGCGAAGTAAATGAAAAAAGCAAAAAGATTAAACCAAAAGGATAATCAATGAAAACAGGAATTAAAATAGCACTATCTATTGCACTTCTCTCTTCGTTGTCTTTTGGCGGTGAACAGTTTGCAATGAGTGATTCTGACCGTGCAATGTATACTGAGATGCTAGAAAATAATCCAGCTGATATTATGATAGAAAGTGGCAATGAGTTACTTGAAGAATTTTGTGGTGGAGATGCTGGTTTAGCATCTTTTTTGGAAGTAAGTGAAGATGACTTGCCACGTTATTTGGCAGGTTTTCCGCGTTATTTGGCAGATTTTAAAATGGTAGTTGGTATAGATCAAGTACTACAGGCTTTAATGAGTGTAAAAGGACATAAACCATTTAAACTTAAAAGCTCAGATATGTTTGATATGAGTGCTTATGCTAAATCAATAGCAAATGGTGAAAAAAGTCAAATTGATATAGATGCAAATAAGCATATGAAAGCAGCTTATGCTTTGGGTGATAAAACATTTAATCAAAAACGAGGTGGTAGAGGTTTATCTTGCATGAGCTGTCATTCTCCTGATGTAATTGGTTCAGTTTTAAGAACTCAACCCCTACCAGATTTAAGTAATAAAGGTGTTTCAGTAGCTGCAACTTGGCCAGCATATAGAATGACTAAATCATCCCTTAGAACTTTACAACGCCGTTTTCAGGGATGTATGAAAAATGCACTATTAAAAGTTATACCGATAGGTTCACCGGAAATGGTTGCTCTTGAAGTTTATTTAACTAAAAGGGCTGAGGGAACAGAGATAGCTATCCCTGGTCTTAAAAGATAAGGTTTATATAATGGATATTTCAAGAAGAGATTTTATGCACATCGCTGCTATTTTAGGATTAGGTGCTGCTACTGGTGGTATGGCTAGTTCTAAAACACCAGCAAGTGTAGGTTTAAAAGATATTTATGAGTTTAAATCAATGGGTAATTTCACACTACTTCATATGTGTGATATTCATGCACATATTAAGCCACTATATTGGAGAGAGCCTTCTACTTTAATCTCGGCTCCTAACTTAGTTGGAACACCTGGATTTTTATGTGGGGAAGCATTCGCAAAACATTACGGTTTAGAGCCATCAAGTTTAGATGCGTATTTTGATACACATATTGACTTTGAAATATTGGCTAAAAAGTTTGGAAAAATGGGTGGTATAGCTCATATGAAGACATATCTTGATCATGTGAGAACTGAGCGTGGCAATGATAATGTATTGTTCTTAGACTCAGGAGATACTTGGCAGGGTACAGGTGTTGCACTAAAAACTAGAGGTGAGGCTATAGTTAAAGCACAAAATTACCTTGGTGTTGATGTAATGGTTGGACATTGGGAGTTTACTTATGGTAAAGAGAGAGTTAAGGAACTTATTAAGATGCTAGATGCTAAGTTTATTTCTCAAAATATTATTGGTAATGATCCATTTGCTGATGAGTATGAAGAACTTATTTTTGAACCGTATACGATTGAAGAAAAAGGTGGGGCTAAGATTGGTATTATCGGTCAGTCTTTTCCTTTTACTTCAACTGCAAATCCTAAAGAGTTTACAGAGGGTTGGAGTTTTGGTATTAGACCTGAAACACTTCAAGAATATGTAAATGAGTTAAGAAATGAGCATAAAGTTGATTGTGTTGTTGTTCTTTCTCACGATGGATTTAGTGTTGATCAAGAAGTTGCTCGTATGGTTCACGGTATTGACTTTATTTTAAGTGGACATACACATGATCCTTCACCTAAACCTATTACAATCAACGGTACAGTTATTGTTATTGCAGGTAGTCACGGTAAATATATTGGTCGCTTAGATATAGATGCCAAAGATGGTAAAGTGCTTGATTATGAATATAAACTTGTTCCTATGGCATCTAATATGATTCCGGCAGATCCTGAAGGTGTGAAACTGGTAGATGAACTTTATGCTCCGTTTGCAAAAGAGTTCAATGAAGTATTAGGTAAGACTAAAAATACTTTATATAAAAGAGATACTTTCTTTTCAACTTTTGATCAGCTGATTAACGATGCTATCATGGATGAAATGAAGTGTGATATATCTTTTACTCCTGGTTATAGATGGGGTACTACAGTTTTAGCTGGTGATGATATCTTGATGGATAATGTATATGAGATGTGTGGCATTACATATCCAAATGTATATACATTTGAGTTAAAAGGTTCTAAAATCGCAACGCTACTAGAAGATATTGCAGATAATGTGTTTAATGCAAATCCTCTTTATCAACAAGGTGGGGATATGAGTCGTTTGGGTGGAGCTACTTATTCTATCGCAGTTGCTGCTGCCGCAGGTAAACGCATTTCTAAACTAATGATTGGAGGTAAACCTATAGACTTGAATAAAACATACAAAGTGTCATCTTGGGGCGGTAACTTGCAAAATGCTGGTGAAAATCTTCAAGAAGATAAGATTAGGGCAGTTTATGATGTAACTCGTGATTATATAAAGAAACAAAAAATAGTTGATGTAAGTAATGCAGGTAATGTAACTTTAGTTGACTTTGATTGTGGTTGTCCTACAAAAGGTTCTAGAAGTTGTTAGAACAGGTAGATGGTAGTTATAACAACCATCTAAATTTTAATATGTTATACTAACAAAGTAAAACGCTTTATAATAGCATACTAGAAATTAATAAATAAGGATAAATAATGAAAAAAAATACAATGATTAAATTGGCTGCTGGAGTAGCTGCAATTTTACTAGTTAGTACATCAGCAAATGCTGGCTATACAATGAAGAAAAAAGTTGGTGGTGTGGATACTAAACTTACAGTTTTTGGTTTTGCTCAACTTGAGGCTCGTGGTGGTAGTGGTGTAATCGCTGATAATGAGGATTCTAAAGTTGCATTCGGTGCTCAGCGTATTCGTCTTGGTTGGAAATATGTAGCTGGAAATGTTCGTGGTAAGGTTTTCTTAGATTTTAATCAGAATCATGATGATAATAAAAAAACTGGTGATGGTGCAGCAATGCCAAGTATGGTTAAAGATGCTTTTATCTCTTATGTTGTTGATCCTGCATTTGTAGTTAAAGCTGGTCTTATTAAGATGCCAAATGGTATGAGTTTTACTATGCCTGGATGGAATCTTGATATTGCAGAGCGTGGTTTTGATAAAAAACTTGTTTTAGAGAGAAATACTGGTCTAATGATATCTGGTCGTGATATCGGTCTTGGTAATAATGGCAAGGTAAACGGTTTTGAAATGGGGCATGAGCGTCCATGGAAAGGCTTTGGTTATGATGTTATGATTGCTAATCAAGCAAGTAGAAGTGCATCTGCATCTAGCTCTAAAAATGGTGGAAACTCTTATGCTGTTCGTGGTATGTTTGATTACACTGAAAAACTGCATATTGAAGCGTCTTATGCTTTATCTGAAAATGCTAAAGGTCCAAGTGGAACTACGGGTGGAGAAGACTATAAAAACATCAATATAGGTGTTGATTCTAATCTAGGTAAGTTAAGTTTAAAGGCAGAATTTTTTGATGCAAAAAATATTAAAGGTACTAAAGATAGAGATGAGCAAGTATTTACTGCTACTGCTGGTTACTTTGTAACTCCTTCTTTAGAAGTTGTTGCTAAACACATGCAAGGTAATGCAACATGGGCAACTGGTACTCCTGATACAACTTTGTCAAATACTTATTTAGGTTTAAACATTTTTATGTCAATGCCTTATGAAGATTTTTCTCGTAAAGCAAAAAGAGCTAGAAATCAGCATAAAGTTGTACTTAACTATATTGTAGCTGGCGGAGATACTACTAAGTGGAATGGTTTAGGCGGATATAACGACAATGCATTTATCGCTCAGTACCAGTTTAAATTCTAGACTAAATTACTAAAAAAAGGTTATGCTTTGAAATCACTTCTAATGTTTTTAATATTTACAAATTCCCTCCTATCTTTTGAATATACTCTTAAGCCGGTAAAAATAAGTGCTAAAACACACTGCTTTTTTGGCTTACCAGAGGTGATGGACGAGCATAACAATGGTAATATGGTTAACTCCTGTTTTGTTAATATGGGGACAAGCTATCTTGTGATAGATAGCGGTCCTACATATCTTTATGCAAAACAAACATACGCAAAAATGAAAGAGATTAATAATCTTCCAATCTCTTATGTAGTAAACACTCACAATCATGATGACCACTGGCTTGGTAACTCTTACTATAATTCAATCGGTGTAAAAATAATAGGTTCAAGTGCGTTTAAATATAAGTCAAAAGTTGAGATGACTAGAATGCAAGAAAGAGTAAGTCCAGATGCATTTACTAAAACAACGCAAGTCTTTCCTACTATATTTGTAGAAGAAAAGAAGGTATTAAATATAAATGGAAAAAAAGTTAATTTAATTAGTGTAAATAAAAAAGCCCATACAGATAGTGATCTTTTAATTTACATACCTAGTCAAAAAATAGTTTTTGTCGGGGACTTGGTTTTTAACGATAGGATACCATCTATAAGAGATGGAAAACTAAAAGGCTGGATAGAAGTACTCGATGAAGTGCGTTTAATGGATGTTGACTTTATCGTAGGTGGACATGGAGAGCTAGTTAATAGAAGTTCAATTGATATGACATATAATTACATAAAAACATTAAGACAGAGAGTAGCTACATTTTTAGAAGATGGTGAAGAAATAGGTGATGTTGTAAACATGGTTAAGATGGAAAAGTTTAAAGATATAAATTTTTATGACTCTATGCATAGACAAAATGTTGAAATAGCATACAGAATGTTGGAGTGGGAAAATGAATAAAATAACATTAATATTAGTCTTAGGTTTAGTGTCATTATGGGGTGCCCAAATGCACTCATATAAAGAAGCGGTATCATTACAAAAGCAAACTAAGAAAACTATATTGCTAGGTGTTGTAAGAACTGGTTGTCACTATTGTGAAGATATGGAGAAAAACTTTTTTTCAGACCCAGAAATGTTGAAATATTTAGACGACAAATTTATTATGGCTAAAGTAAATATAAGTGATGAGAAGCTTCCTTTAGGGTTAAAAGTCAACTTTACTCCCACTTTTTTTATATTAGATTCAGACTTGAAAGTTATAAAAACTATTCCTGGTTCATGGAATAAACAAGATTTTAAAGATTTAACGGAGAAAATAAAATGAAAAAGTTTACGCTTATTTTACTAAGTATTTGTATGTTTTCATTTGGAGATACGGAATTTGCCCAACCAATGCCTGCAATAGATAATCAAAGACAGATAATTTTTTCTATAAAAAGTGATGATGATGAAGAGATAAATCATGTACTAAGTAGTGCAAACAATGTATTAAAGTTATATGGACCTGAAAATGTAGAAATGAAGATAGTTGCTTATTATCATGGTATTAAAGCTTTGCAAAAAATTCATAAAGACATAGCTCTAAGAGTGAGAGCCTTGATGCTTCTTGATGTAGAGTTTGTAGTCTGTGGAAATACAATGAAGACAAAAAATATAAAAAAAGGAGAGCTTATCGAAGACACTGTAATCGTTACAGCCGGAATAGTTGAAATGATTGAACGAGTTAAAGAAGGATGGATTTATATAGTCCCTTAAAATGGTTCTGCTAAAAGAATAAAAGGAAAGAAGAAATGAATAAGCTCTCTATCAGTAAAAAAATTCACATTCCCCTAATCGCCTCTATCATATTTGGGTTCATTATAATAATAGTGAACTACTTCTACTCAATTGATGAGATGAAAGAGAATGTACATAAAATACAAGAGAAATCACTGCGTTCATTATATCAAGAGTCTATCAAGTCTAAAGAGAGCATAGGTCTAACTAATGCAATTAATATTGCAAAGAACTATGATGTTATTCGTGCTCTAAAACAGAATGACAGAAGTATAGCTGTTGATGGACTAGGTACAATATCTGAACAGTTTAAAAGTTTTACAAACTATAAAAACATTAAGATACATATTCATGATTCAAAGGTACATAGCTTCTTAAGAGCTTGGAAACCAAAGAAATTTGGTGATGATCTAAGCTCATTTAGAAAGACAATTGTAAGTGTAAAAAACAATAAAAAACCAATCGTTGCTATAGAACTTGGTCGTGCAGGTTTAGTTCTTCGTGGTTTAGCTCCAATATTTGATGAAGGTAACTATATAGGTTCAGTTGAGTTTATGCAGGGACTTAACTCTATAGTTGAATCTGCAAGAAAGATTAGTGGTTATGAAATAGCTATCGTTATGAAAAATGACTACCTGTCTACCGCTACTGCACTTAAGTCTGCTCTTAAAATAGGAAACTATACTTTAGCAGTAAAAGAGAAAGTTGTAAATCAAGGTTTTATTAAAGACCTTAAAAATATAGATATCTCTAATACCACTTCATTTCAATTAGCTGGTGATTATTATGTAGTCTCTGAACCTATAAAAGACTTCTCTGATAGAGTAGTGGGCTATGCAGTTGTTGGTAATAAAGTAGTAAATGTTGAGAGTGTTATATCTCAATCAGAAGACTCTCTAATGAGGCAAGTATATGTAATGGCTCTTATCGATCTATTCATCTTGGTATTTTTAGTTATAGTTATAAAAATAGCTGTGGTTAACCCTATACTAAATCTTGATGAAGTTGCAAAAGAATTAGCTCAAGGTGATGCAGACCTCTCTAAAAGACTTCCTGTAAAATCATGTGATGAATTAGGACATGCAAGTATCAGCTTCAATAAGTTTCTTGATAAGGTTCAAGTACTCTCTAATGAAGCAAAAGAAGAAGCACTTAGAGCAGTAGAGTCTGAAAAAGCAGTTCAGATGAGTATGGATAAAAACAGACTAAACTTAGCACTTTCAGATGAGATGATTCGTGGAGCTATTGATAACGCAAATAATCTTAGCGATAGTATGAAGAAAAATGTTGAAAATGTAAATGAAGCAAATATTCTAAACAAAGAGACAGAAGAAGTTATCTCTAAAGTTACAGTTTCTACAGATGAGATTATAAGTACTATATCTAATATTACTGATATGATAAGTGATTCAAGAAGTTCTTCTGAACAGTTAAACTCAAATGTTGAAGAGATCTTTAATGTTATCTCTCTTATTAAAGATATCTCAGATCAGACTAATCTTCTTGCGCTTAACGCAGCTATTGAAGCAGCTCGTGCAGGAGAGCATGGTCGTGGGTTTGCAGTTGTTGCTGATGAAGTTCGAAAACTAGCAGAACGTACACAAAAAGCTACTAGTGAAATAGAAGTAAATATCAGTGTTCTTAAGCAAAACTCTATGAGTATGGCAGAAAACAGTGAACTTATAGAAGGACATACTCACTCATCACAAACTAAACTAGACCTTTTTAAAGATACTCTTGGTGAATTAATAATCAACTCAGGAAAAATCACTGAAAATAATACTGTAATAGGTCATGAACTGTTTGTAAATACGGTTAAACTTGATCATATGGTGTTGAAAAACAATACTTACTCAGCTGCCTTTGAAGGTAAAGCAAGTGCTCTTACTGAAGATCATAATAGTTGTAGATTGGGTAAATGGTATGTCAAAGATGGAAAGGAAAGTTTCGGGTCTAATAATAACTTTGAATCTCTAGCTAAACCTCATATGGGTGTTCATGAAAATATAGCAAGTGTTATGAAAATGATAGCAGATGGTAATTCAATCAACCCAGATGAGATAGTTTCACTATTTAAAGATACTGAACTTAAATCTAAAGAAATGTTTGCTATCTTGGATAGCATTATACTACCCCAAGAAAATCAAACAACTATTTCTAAAGTTTAATTCTTAAAAGAGTAAAATTAAACAATAAAAATAGAAGGTAATCTTATGAGTCGAAAAAGAACAACATATACAGCAGAATTCAAGACAAAGTTAGTTTTAGAAGTTTTAAAAGAAGATAAGACACTAAATGAAATAGCAAGTGTAAATAATATCACACCAAAAAACTTACAAAATTGGAAGAAGATATTTTTGGAAAATGCAGAAGTTGCGATGGAACCTGCAAAAGTAATTAAAGAGTACAAAGAAGAGAATGTAAGATTACAAGCTAAACTTGATGAATATGCAAAGGTTGTAGGTCAACTAACAGTAGAGAAGGACTGGGCGGTGGGAAAGTTAAGCAGCTTGGACTCTAGCTATAAAAAGGAGTTGATTGATAGAGATGAAAATAAGGCATTATCAGTTGTAAAACAATGTAATCTTATTAACTATAACAGAAGTAATTTGTTCTATGCACCAATGGTAAATCTTGCTAAAAATGTAATTAAAAAACATATAGAAAAAGTATTTGAAGAGATACCAAGCTATGGCTATATGAAAGTGTATCATCAACTACTAGAGGATGGTTTTCGTGTCAGTCCCAACACAGTGCTGGCATACCGTAGAGAGTTAGGTTTACAGGCTGTTTTAGCTGTAAGACCACCAAATACAAGCTGGGCGGACAAGCAACATCATAAATACTCTTACAAAATAAGAGGATTAGATATCGTAAGAGCAAACCAAGTATGGTCAACAGATATAACCTATATTAAAATTAAAGGTGGTATGGTCTATATGGCTGCCATAATTGATTGGTATTCTAAAGCAATATTATCTTGGCGAATATCCAACACAATGGATACAGATTTAGTCATGGGTGTACTAGATGAAGCACTCGCACTCTATGGTAAGCCTGAGATATTTAATACTGATCAAGGGTCACAATATACAAGCTGTATCCACACTCAAACATTAAAAGATAATGACATAATTATCTCTATGGATGGCAAAGGTAGAGCAACAGATAATATTTGTATTGAGAGGTTCTGGAGAAGTGCTAAAGTTGAAAAAATATACCTCAATGAATATGAGAGAGTATCAGTTCTCAAAAGTGATGTTAAGGATTATATAGAATTTTATAATCACAGAAGATTTCATGAGACATTGAAATATAAAAAACCTATGAATGTTTATTATGATAGTTTAAAAATCAATGATGAGAATTACACTAAATCTAGTGAAAATGTAGCATAGGGTAACAGGTATTTAGGGAATTAGATTTTTGAAAAAGTTGTCTTGACATATTGGGGTAGTATACATTGTTACAAAATAAAATATATTTAACTTAAAATAAAAGGAAAAAAATGAAAAAAATAGTTAGTTTAATAGTTGCAATATTTAGTGCAAGTGTAATGTTCGCGCAAGGAGATTTACACCTATTTGAAGTAGATAATAAAAATGGTTTTATTACTCCAGATGTAATAGAGAAAGCATTTGTACAAAATGGTTTTAAAATAGCAGTAAATAGTGAGATGAATCTTCCGTTTAAAAAGCAGTTTAAAAAGACAAAATTTAAAATTTATAATCTTTTAACTGTACATCACTCAACACTATCTCATGATTTAGTAAGAAAACATCCAGATGCAGGTGTGTTTACTCCACTTGGGATTGGTATATACCAAGGTCTAAATGAAGATACCTTGCATGTATCAATGCTAACATCTGAGGCTCAAGCTAAGATACTTGATTTTGACGATTCATTATTAAAGTCTATAGAAAAAGAAGTTTTAAAAACTATAAGGAGTGTGATGCCAAATGCAAAGCATAAATTTAGTGAAAATAGTTTAAAAGAGAGTAGAAATTTAGTTACTAAGTATGAACTTGATTTAGACGGTGAAGATTGGGAAGAGATGAGAGAAGAGATAGAGCTTGGTTTAGAAAATGGTTTTAAACCAGTTGGCTTTGTTATGGCAAACTACTTAGACTTTAACGAAGAGTTAGTTGAAGGTGGAAATTCAAGTCCATTTGATTTTTATGTCACTTATTCCATTTGTAAACTAAAAGTCATATATACTGTATCTCAAACGCGTCCTGAAGCAGCTGCATTTGCTCCTTGTACCATGATGGTATACAAGAAAAAAGATGAAGACAAAGTTGTCATAGGATTCCCTGGTGTTTATAACTGGATGAGTAGTGCTAGAGTTGATAATAAAAAAACTCAAGCAATTCTTCAAAAAGCTCAAGATGATTTTGAAGACATCTTAAAAGAAGTCACAGAATAGTGGAACTTTAGACTATAATATGCCCCACAAATTTACTCATATTATCTAAAATTTCACCACCTTTTCTAAAGCTAATCCCACAGGATTCATAAGCAAAAAAGACTCCTGCTTGGTATTTAGCTTGATTTTCATCTTTAGTAAATTCCACATATTCTTGATATATTTTATTGTAGTTATCGTAAGGTCCATCAATTTGCTCAACAACTTCTCCGTTGGCATCTATTATTTTAATATTTGCACCTTCTCTACCAAAAAGAGTCTTTTGGACTTGTTTTATATTCTCTAATGGCTCAAAAGAAGTTTTTAAAAGATAAGGAGAGTCTGGAAATAGGTCATACATTATTTTCATTATGCCTTTTGATTGAAAAAGAAGAGTATATGCAGGGTTTAAAATTATAGCTTTTTGATTTTTAATAATCTCATTTAGAGTGACAGAAAGTTCACTCTCATCGGTTCCTATATCTTCCCAAGGGTAAAGTTTAAACCAGTATTCATATTGATTGTCTTGAGAATCAAAGATGCCATCTTTATCAAATTTGATATTTTGTAAGTATTCAAAACTTGTGTTAAATCCAGCATCTGTTGCCATTTGTTGAAGCAGTCTTGTTGTAGCTTCTTCCTCATCATCACCTTCTACACTAGAAAAAAGTATTTTCCAGCCATTATAATTTTCATTAAAAGTTGAAATATCTTCATCTAAAGTTATAAGTCTTTTAAAGTTTTGGCTTATTGCTTCGTAAACATTGTTAAACTGTTTTTCTTCATCTAGATGATTTTCTTTTAGTAAAGCCCATTGAAGTAGGGCAGTTTCAAAAAGAGAAGTTGGTGTGTCAGCATTAAACTCTATAAGTTTTATAGGTTTAGCATCTACTCCTCCAGCAAAATCAAACCGACCATAAATATGCCAATGAACATCATTCTCCCAACTTTTTTTAATCATTTCTATAAAATTAAATGGAATTCCAAGTTCAAAAAATAGCTCATTTTTTATGACATGCTCTGCCGTTTCAACAAACATATCATATACTTCATTTCCTGCTTTATAGTAAGCCTCTGCTTCATCTTGAGAGATAACAACAAGTTCATCGTTTATATATTTACTTCCATCACTATCTGTATGCCAAGTAAAACCTAGTTTCTCAAGTTTTTCATTACTTAGAGGATTTAATTTTTGAAGTTTTATCATCCGCCGTAGCTTCTACTTCCATAGGATGATGATCTAGAATTTCCACCGAAAAAACTTTTTCTTGAAGAACTTTTAGTAGATTTTCTTGAATTACTTGAGCGGCTGTATGCACTTTTATTTACACTTGATGCTCGTTGAGAAAAGTTTTTGTTATTCATCAAAGAATTACCAATCATATTTCCAAGAAGTGAACCTGCTGCAACTGCTAGTATTGTTCCGCCAAGTCCCATTCCTCCACTTCCACTTTGTGTAGTTTCTGAAGTTCCATTTTGAACTTTTTTGTATTCTTGATCTGCTAAAACTTTCATCTCATCTTCATTCATAAAACGCTCAATAGTGTTTCCATCTAAATCTTTTTCACGAATAATAGCTCTGTTTGGTCCCTCTGTTGGCATCTCTTCAACAACTATATATTTCCCATTTGATTGCTGTTCTATAACTAAATAACGATTTTGTTGTTTTTCTTGTGGAGCTTCACAACCACTAAGAACGCTCATCATTAGAACACCAGCACTACCAAGTGCTACACCGCCAACTATGCTTGAAATATGCTTATTACTCATTTAATTAAATCCTTTTTATCTAGTAGTATTATCTTTTTTAGTTCATTGTCATAAAAATTTATCTGAGTTCTTCCATCATAATAAATATCTCCATAAAATGTATGTTTTTTATCTTTTAAAACTACATTTTTTTTCATAAGTAGCATCTCTCCTACGGAGTGACCAATAGATGGAATAAGAGTTGAGAGTGATAGTGTAAATAAAACTCCTACAACTATAAAGCTAAGTTTATTACTATTTATATATATAATTATAAAACCTAAAATAGCACTAACTAGAGTGTATATAAATATATTTTGATGGTCAGCAAATAAAATATTGTAATATAAATCAATATTGTATAAATCTATATAACCTTGTTTAATGCCTAAAAATAAAAAAAAGTCTAAAATAAATGTGAAAAAAATACCAGTTAAAAAAGCTTGAAAAAGTTTTGTCATCTTATTTTTTTCCTTTTTGTATGATTTAGTTTATATAAAGAAGATGAATTTAATTCTCTTAATCCATCTTTGTTTTGTATTATTATATCAGCTTTTTCTTCACAAAAATCAAGATTAAAGTTTTTGCCTGATTCATTAGCTGAAGTTGAATAGTGCCAAGGTATATCTCTGAGGGTTTGTGAGTTTATAGGGTTGTTTACTACTCTAAAAGCTATGTTTTTTACGACAAAACTACTCTTTTTTGAGCGGCGTAAAGTATTTTTATATTTATAAGGAACTCTTAAACCGAGCATATTTAGAGTTTTTAGGTCTTTAAAAATTTTTATAAAAGCTTTAGAGGGGTCTCTACTTTTTATTTTTTGTAGTTTTTTAGCATCTTGAGATGAAAAGCCAACAGTAGTGTCGCTTTGATAAAGGATAACCTTCTCGCTTAAGCGAGAAAGTCTTGAAGTGCGGTTGAACTTGTCCATGAACCATCACCCATCTCATCAAGTGCTAAGATAAGTGCTCTAGCTGCACTTAAAGTTGTAAAATATGGAATACTTTTTCTTAGAACTTCTTGACGGATTACTACAGCATCTTTTTTAGATGTGTTGTTATCCGAAGTATTAATTGCCATTGCAATTTCATCATTTTTCATGCTGTCCTCAATATTTGGGCGACCTTCAGAGATTTTAAGAACACGCTCACAAGGGATACCAGCTTCTTCAATAATAACTTGGGTTCCTTTAGTGGCAATAAGTTTAAAGCCATGTTTATGAAGTCCACGAGCTATTTCACATGCATGTATTTTATCGCTATCAACAAAAGATAAGAAACAAGTTCCTTCGGTTGGAATTGTATTTCCAGCAGATAGTTGAGCTTTTGCAAAACTAACCCCAAAGTTTGAACTTATACCCATTACTTCACCAGTTGATTTCATCTCAGGAGAAAGGACTAAATCAGCACCGTAAAGTTTGTGAAAAGGAAATACTGCCTCTTTAACAGAGACATGACCTTTAAGTTTAGGTTTGAGTAAACCGTTTACTTCTTGAACTATGTCATACTTATCATAATGCTCTAGTGAACTTCTAAGAGTCTCACCAACCATTACTCTAGTTGCAACTTTAGCCAAAGGCATACCAGTCGCTTTAGATACAAACGGAACAGTTCTTGAAGCTCTTGGATTAACTTCAATTAGATATATTTCATCTTGTAAGATTGCATATTGAACATTCATAAGACCAATGACACCAAGTCCAAGTGCAATAGTTTTAGTTTGTTGTTCTACTTTTTCTATCATTTTTTTAGATAAGTTTACAGGAGGAAGTGAACAAGCACTGTCTCCAGAGTGAATCCCAGCTTCTTCAATATGTTGCATAACAGAACCAATATATACATCAGTTCCATCGCTTATAGCATCTACATCAAGTTCTATAGCTTGGTCTAAAAATTTGTCTATTAACACAGGTGCTTCATTTGAAACAGAAATGGCAAGTGTCATATACTGAGCTAGTTCTTCTTGAGAGTATACTATCTTCATTCCTCTTCCACCAAGAACAAAAGATGGACGAACAAGAACAGGAAAGCCTAATCTTTCAGCTATAGCGGGAGCTTCTTCTTTTGTGCGTGCTAAACCATTTTGAGGTTGTTTTAGTCTATGTTTGTTTACAAAATCAGAAAACTGTTCTCTATCTTCTGCCAGATCGATTACAGCAGAAGTGGTTCCTATTATTTTTGCACCTATTTTTGTAAGTCCATCTGCTAGTTTAAGCGGAGTTTGCCCACCAAAGTGAACAATAATTCCATCTGGTTGTTCATTCTCAATAACTTCTCTAACATGTTCAAAGTCAATCGGCTCAAAGTAAAGAACATCAGAAGTATCGTAGTCAGTAGAAACTGTTTCAGGATTACAGTTGTACATAATACATTCAATATCCATCTCTTTAAGGGCAAATGCAGCATGAACACAACAGTAGTCAAATTCTATACCTTGACCGATTCTGTTTGGTCCACCACCAAGAATTAGAATTTTTCTCTTATCACTAACTCTATTTTTCGCACTTGGAGATGCTACTATATTTGTAGTAGAGTAAAGGTATGGAGTAAGAGCTTCAAATTCAGCTGCACAAGTATCAACTTCATTAAATTCTAAAGATACGCCTAACTCTTTTCTTTTATCGTAAACTTCATTTTCGCTAACATTTTGCTTTGAGTTTGTAGCGATTAGTTGAGAGATTCTTTTGTCTGAAAAACCATCAACCTTGATGCTTCTCATAAAATCTGCATCAAAAAGTATCTTATCTGTAATCGTTGTTTCAGCCTGAAGAAGCTCTTCTAGTTGGTAAAGAAACCATGGGTCAATAGCACATGTGTCAAACATCTCTTCTACGCTCATGCCTCGACGAAAACCTTCAGCTACATAAAGAATACGCTCAGCATTTGGACGACGAATCTCATGTTTAACAAATTCATCATCAGCATCTATAGGTTCAAATCCACATAGACCAGTTTCAAGAGAACAAAGAGCTTTTTGCAAAGACTCTTTAAATGTTCTACCGATTGCCATTACTTCACCAACAGACTTCATGCTCGTACTTAGTGTGCTTTGCGCTTCAGGAAATTTTTCAAATGTAAAACGAGGAATTTTAGTTACAACATAATCTATTACCGGCTCAAATGATGCAGGAGTTCCTGTAATGTCATTTGTAATTTCATCAAGTGTATAACCAACGGCTAAAAGTGTTGCAACTTTCGCAATTGGATAACCTGTAGCCTTAGATGCTAGAGCAGAAGAACGAGATACACGAGGATTCATTTCAATAACAATCATTCTTCCTGTTTTAGGGCAAATAGAGAACTGAACATTAGACCCACCAGTATCAACACCGATTTCTCTTAGAATATCAAAAGAAGCATTACGCATTCTTTGGTACTCTTTGTCAGTTAATGTTAAGGCAGGTGCAACCGTGATACTATCGCCAGTATGCACTCCCATAGGGTCAAAGTTCTCAATTGCACAAACGATAATGCAGTTGTCTGCTTTATCACGGATAACCTCCATCTCGTACTCTTTCCAACCAAGCATAGATTCCATTATTTCGATTTCATTTACGGGAGAAGCTGAGATGCCTTCTTCTGCTAGTTTTTTAAACTCTTCCATATTATACGCTACACCTGAGCCACCACCTGCTAGTGTAAAAGAAGCTCTACTAATTACGGGAAAACCAATCTCTTTAACTGCCTCGATTGCTTCTTCTACAGTGTATGCATTCCTACTTTTTGGTAAATCCATACCAATCTTTATCATAGCTTCATTAAAAGCTGAACGGTCTTCACCTTTATGAATAGCTTGGGGAGTTGCACCTAAAAATTCTATTCCTTCTAGCATGCCTTTTTCATACATACTTGTTGCTACATTTAGAGCAGTTTGTCCACCCATAGTAGGAAGAACAGCATCAACATTTTCTTTTTTAATAATCTCTGCGATTACATCTTCTTTGATAGGTTCTATATAAGTTCTATCAGCAAATTCTGGATCTGTCATAATTGTTGCAGGATTTGAGTTTATAAGAATAACACGATAGCCTTGTTCTTTTAAAGTCTTAACGGCTTGAGTTCCTGAGTAGTCAAATTCACAAGCTTGACCGATAATAATCGGACCAGAACCTATAAGTAAAATAGTTTTTATGTCGGTGCGTTTTGGCATTTTTTACCTCTTGAAAATATCTTTGAAAATTTAGAGATTATAGCTAAAAGGCACTTAATTAATACTCAAAAGTGTAAATAAGTGAAAATAATCCTGAGTAGATATAATCTTCTTCAACAATAGGACTAGAAGTGGCTTCGTTAGCTATTTTGTCAATTCTTAGATTAATAAGTGCAGATATTTTTTTTGTAAAGGGGTACTTAATATAAGTTTGCATTCCTAGTTGCAGTCCACCATTTGGCGTGTATTGGGCGAAGTTGGTACGAGTTGTTTCTTCTTTTTTTACGCCATAGTAATAATCTATAAAGCTTGATGATTGGTAAACTATAATTGCACTTGGATAGATTGAAAATTTTTCAAATTCAAAGTCATATCCAATTTCAGTTTTAAATATTAAGTCTTCATATCTGTCAAGTACATCAGTTAAAAGCATAGTTTCCATATATGCTTTATCCATCTTTAAACTAAAAGCAATTCCACCTTCAAGTGTTTTTTTTCTATCGTCCATTCCAGCTATATCAGAAGATGTATATCCATCAACCCTTGGTTGAAAAGTTACTGATAATCCCCATGAAAAATCATCTGTTTTATCACCTAAAAAATAGATTCCTGCTCTACTCCACCTTATATAAACGATGCCATTATCAAAAAATATTACAGGAGATGGTATAATAATGTCATCCACATTTTTGTAAGGTTGAGTTTGTATATAAGGACCAAGTCCTAGTGTAAGTTTTTGCTTTTTTTCTTCTGCTAATAGTGTTGATAAAATAAGCACAATTAACAATAAGTATTTCATTTAAGTTTCCTTATCATGTAAAAATAATCTGGGTCATTCGCTTTATAGTAAGGTTCAATAACTGCATTTTGGTAACCTTGAGATGTTTTTACAGATAAAACTCTGCCAACTTTTAAACCTTTAAAGAAAATATTATCTAGTCCAGAGGTTACCACTTCATCACCTATTTCGATTTCAAACCATGCAGGTATAAATTTAATAAGTAAATTTTTAGAATTATTACCATGGGCAATGCCAGGAGCTTTCTTTTTACCCACAAAAACTGCATAAGAACATTTTATATCCCTATTTAAAAGTCCTAAAGGTCTAGAATTTTTTTCTATGACTATACCCGCAACTAACTCATTAAAGGTAAGTCCATAAATTTTAGAAGCATTGTAATCTTTTACATCCATCCAAACTCTATTTAAATCACCAAATTTTTCATAAGAGATAGTTCTTATAAGTTCTACTTTAGGATTAATTTTTAGTTGCGAATTATTTGCTTTAAATAGGTCATTTATTTCTGAAGCCATCTGTTGCATTACAAGATGATTGTTTTCATATTTTTGTAGGTTTTCGTTAAGTTGTATGATTTTTGATGCTTGAAAAGTATGTCTATCAATATTATTTTGAATGATTTGTGTCGCATTATGATAAACAGTTTTAAAAGAGTTTAAAACTGAAGTAAGTGGACCTTGTATAGTGTTTGTATAAAAAAGTGCACCCACGAAGAGTGCGATGAAGAGTGAAAAAAAGCTAAGTAGCTCTTTATTCATTATTCATTCTCAAATAACTCTTGTAGTAAGTCTATCTCTTCAAGTGCTCGTCCTGTTCCTCTTGCAACTGCTAAAAGTGGTTCATCAGCAACATAAACAGGTACTTTAACAATATCAGATAAAAATTTATCAAGTTGGCGAATAAGAGCACCCCCACCAGTTAAAATAATACCATGGTTTACAATATCACCAGAAAGGTCAGGTGGCATCTTTTCTATGACATCTCTTAGAGCTTCTGAAATCTCTTTAAGTGGTTCTTTCATAGCCTCTCTTGCATCTTCACTTGTAAGCTCGATTGAACTAAGTAGTCCCTCAACCTGATCTCTACCATTTACAACCATAGTAATTTCTTCTGCTAGTGTTACAGCAGTACCAATGTTGATTTTAATCTCTTCAGCAGTTCGCTCACCTATTAAAAGATTATATTTTTTCTTTATATAATCAACTATTGCCTTGTCTAGTTTATCACCAGCAGTTCTAATAGACTTAGATAAAACAAGCCCACCAAGTGAAACAACACCTATCTCTGTCGTACCACCACCTATATCCACAACTAAGTTTCCTTTAGGTTCACGAATATCAATGCCCGCCCCAATTGCTGCTGCCATAGGCTCTTCGATTAGAAAAACTTCTCTTGCACCTGCACTTAAAGCTGATTCTCTTACAGCTTTCCTTTCAACTTGTGTAAGTCCATAAGGAACACATATAATAATTCTAGGACTAATAAGAGTACTTCTTCCATGAGCTTTTTCTATGAACTTTCTAATCATTTTTTCAGTCATATCAAAATCAGCAATAACTCCATCTCTCATTGGGCGAATAGCTTTTATATTTCCAGGAGTTTTCCCTACCATCTCTTTAGCTTCACGCCCAACCGCTAAAACTCTAGTGTGACCAAATTTTTCAGTTTTAACTGCAACCACCGATGGTTCATTAATAATAATTCCACGACCTTTTGAAATTACAATCGTATTCGCAGTTCCTAAGTCAATTGCTAAGTCGTTTGAGAAAAGTCCTATTAGTTTGTTGAATATCATTGTAATTTACCTTATGCTATTTTTTTATTAGATTTTTTTATATATATAGGGTCTTGATTATTATCGATTACATCTTTTGTAATAAGAACTTCATAACCCTCATATTCTGGAAGTTCATACATAATATCTATCATATGCTCTTCTAGTATTGCACGAAGTCCACGAGCGCCAGTTTTTCTTTTTATAGATTTTGCTGCTATGGCACCAAGCGCGTCTTCTTCAAAAGATAAGTCAACTCCATCAATAGAAAATAATTTTTTGTATTGTTTAACAAGTGAATTTTTCGGTTCCACTAAGATGCGTACCATGTCCTCTTCACTTATTTCTTGAAGTGAAGCTATAATAGGAAGTCTTCCTATAAGCTCTGGAATAAGTCCATAAGAAACTAAATCATCAGGTTCTACCATGTCATAAGTTGGTTTTTGCTCATTTTTAGTTTTTTTCTCATGCCCAAAGCCTAAAATATTGTCACCTTGTTTTCTTTTTAGAATATCTTCAAGTCCATCAAAAGCACCACCACATATAAATAAAATATTTTTAGTGTCAATAGTAGTAAATTCTTGGTTTGGATGTTTTCTTCCACCTTTAGGAGGAATATTTACTTCAGCACCTTCTACTATTTTAAGTAGTGCTTGTTGAACACCTTCACCAGATACATCTCTTGTGATTGAACGATTTTCACTCATACGAGCAACTTTATCTACTTCATCGATAAAGACTATACCTTTTTCTGCTCTTTGAACATCTCCGTCTGCTGATTGGATAAGTTTTGTTAAGATGTTTTCAACATCTTCTCCTACATATCCAGCTTCTGTGAGACTAGTTGCATCTGTTATAGCGATAGGAACATTTAAAACTCTTGCAATAGTTTGAGCCATTAGAGTTTTACCACTACCAGTTGGTCCTATTAGTAAAACATTTGATTTTGCTATTTCTGTATCATCATCACTTACTTCATGTGTTTTAAATATTCTTTTATAGTGGTTATAAACAGCAACACTTAGAAGTTTTCTTGCTCTTTCTTGACCTATAATGTAGTCACCTAAAAAGTTATTTAACTCTTTTGGAGTCATAAGCTTATTTACTGCTTCAAGAAGTTCAGATTTATTTTCATTTGTACTTTGTTTCTCATCACCAAACATGATTTTATATGCAGAAAATACACAATTTTTACAAATATACACACCATTTCCAGCTATAAGTGGATTTTCTTCACTCTCTATAGCATCACAAAAACTACAATGTCTGCTCATTATGATTTCTCCTCTTGTATTGTTTTTCTTTCAAAGGGAATACCTCTTTTTGTCTTTAGTACAAAGTCACATAAATCATTTACATAATGATTTTTAGTTTTTTCTAAAAGTGTACTAGCACTCTCTTTTAGAGGTTTCCCAGATTCAAATAGTTCTCTATATGAAGATTTTAGTTCATTAATATCTTCACGAGATAAGTTTCTTCTAAGTCCAGTTAAATTAAGACCCCGAAGAGTCGCTCGATTTCCTTCAGCCATACAAAATGGAGGTACATCTTGAGCGAGGGCAGATGCTCCACCAATCATGGCATAATCGCCAATATGAACAAACTGATGAATAGGAGTCATACCACCAATAACTGCATAATCTCCAACTTCAACATGACCAGCTAAAGTTGCAGCATTTGCAAGTATGCAGTGGTTACCAATGATAACATCATGCCCTAGATGCACATAACCCATAAAAAGATTGTGACTGCCTATGATAGTCTTGCCACCGCCACCTTTTGTACCAGGGTTAAAAAGAGTAAATTCTCTTATTTTATTATTATCACCGATTATGAGTTCTACATCTTCTCCAGCAAATTTTAAATCTTGTGGGATTGAGCCAAGAACTGAATGAGAAAATATAATGTTATTTTTTCCGATGGTAGTTTTTCCATAGATGCAAGAACCTTGTGCAATAGTTGTACCATCACCGATATTCGCTTGTGAAGAGATAAAACAAAATGCACCTATCTCTACATCTTTTCCTATTACTGCACCGTCTTCAATTATAGCTTGAGGAGAAATGTTAGACATATCAGTTTTCCTACTTATCAACAATCATAGCTTTTAATTCAGCCTGAGACACTAAAACATCATCAACAAAAGCTTTTCCATCTAACATCCAGATGCTACCCTTGTTCTTGATAACACTAATTCTATATTCTAGTCTATCTCCTGGTTTTACTGGTTTACGAAATTTTGCTTTGTCGATACTCATAAAGTAAACAACTTTAGAAGCTACCTCTTCTTCTGTCATATCCCCCATACTTTTAAAAGCTAAAATGCCACCAGCTTGTGCCATTCCTTCTAAAATCATAACACCAGGGTATATTGGATGACCAGGAAAATGACCTTGAAAAATATTATCGCCAATAGTTACATTCTTAAATCCTATAATTGACTCTTTTGGAATAAGATTAGTAACACGGTCTAGCAGCAAAAATGGGTAGCGATGAGGTATGATTTTTTGAATTTCTATAACATCCATGGTCATTTAGTAGAGCCTTATAAATAATTTTGGTCATTTTAGCTAAAAAATGATTATATTATGATTAGTTTTTCTTTTATATCTTCGTAAGTTAAAGCATCTAACTCTATTGTGAGTTTTTTTGTAGGAATTTGCTCGACTACTATAATTGGATTTAAATCATAAGCACAAGAGCCTAGGTGCTCTTTTATTTTTAGTTCTTCATCAAAAGTAGGAGGATTATATATAAGCTCTGTTATATTTTTATACTCTTGTTTTGAAGCAATATTGAAAGTATCTAGAGTTATTAAAGTCACTTCTTCTTTTACTCTGTTTCCCTGAACTTTTTTTCTTGGTAAAGTTGAGTAAGATAGAGCATAAGCAGGTATATTTGTTTTTTTATCTTCTGTTACTTTTAGAGAGAGTTGTCTATAATTTAGAAACTTTTGTTTGATGATTTTGTATTTTTTACCTTCATCTTCAAGCACTATTCTTTTTTTATACATCTCTAAGCGTTCTTCTATAGATGCTGGTAATATTTGAGCAGAAATAGGAGAAAATATTTCATCCATTAAGCGTTTTTGTTGTTCTCTTTGCATCTTTAAACCATAGATGCATCCGCAATAATCTTGTCGGTAAAGTTGTTCTTCTTTTGTCACTCGGCTTTGGTCTTGTGTTCCACCTTTTGCTCTGTAATCTACCGCAATAAATTCAACACCATATTTATCATAAAAAGCATCACCGCTTCGTTTTAGCTGTTCTTGCGATTTAAGTGGACTTACTAAAAGAGTGGTTGTAATTTTTGTTTCACCTAAAGATAGAGCTTTTTTTGCACTTACTTCAAAGCGTTTATCAAAACAAACTTCACATCTTTTTCCCTTCTCAGGTTCATTTTCTAAACCTTTTACCGCTTGCATCCAAGCTTCAAAGTCATACTCACCTTCAAGTAGGGAAATGCCAAGTTTTTTACATGAACGCTCTACATCAAGAAGTCTAAGTTGGTACTCAGAATATGGGTGAATGTTGGGATCATAGAAGAAACCAATTAGCTTCTCCTGAGGAAAATCTTGTTGAAGTTTTTGCAAAAAAAAGTGCGAATCAACACTGCAACAAATATGTACTAAGATTTACTTTCCAAAATTTCTATAGAATCGATAGAATCTTGACCTTCAACGCTGTCTAAAACAGCAAAACTCTCCGTATCATCTTCTTCAATCGCACCAAAAACTGTGTGAACACCATCAAGGTGTGGTGTTGGAGCAAAAGTTATGAAAAATTGACTTCCACCTGTATTTGGTCCTGCATGAGCCATAGATAAACTTCCTCTTGCATGAAGAGAAGTATTTTGTGCAGTTTCACACTCTATAGCCCAGTCAGGACCACCCATTCCACTACCATCAGGACAACCACCTTGTGCCATAAACCCTGGAATCACACGATGAAATATTAGGTCATTGTAAAAACCAGTATTTGCTAAATGAGCAAAATTAGCAACAGTATTTGGAGTTTGTTCACCAAAAAGTTTTAACCAGATAATACCTTTACTTGTAGTTACTTTTGCCCATTGAAGTTTTGCTAACTCATCAGCACTCAAATCGTATTTTTTTAACTCAGTTGTTCTAGACATTTTATACCTTTAAATTTTAGTGGTGCAATTATAGTTAAATTTTATAAATCTTAGTATAATAGCACCATGAAACTAAGTTCAACTTTTACCAATGTGACTACTAGACAAGCAAATATTTTTACAATTATGATTATGTTTTTCTTTAGTACAATTTTTGTTGGTTTACTTACAACTGAGATGTATGAAGATTATGAAATCGCACTAGAACAAAGTTATATGGTAGATGGCAGTCTTTTATCTACTGAAGATATTTTAGTACAAAAACATAAAAAATTAAAAACATTGATGATAAAGACCGTTTTGGTTGTGGTTACCCTCTCTTTTATACTTTTTGCACTTTTTTTAGGTCTTAACAACCTTTTTAATAAATTACTAAATAGGGATACACAAACATTTTTAGACTTTTTTGAACAAGCTGCACATAATGACCAAGTTATAAACCCAGATTCTATATTTTTTAAAGATTTTAAAATCATGGTTGGATATGCCAACAAAATGGTAGAAAAAATTAACGAACAAAAATACGCACTTCAAGATATGAATATAAGCCTAGAAGATAGAGTTCAAAAAAAAACAGCTGACCTTTTACGCATAAATAAAAATCTTGAAGAAGAAAAAAAATTCTCTCAAGATTTAGTAAAATCACACAAAGAATTTTTAAGATATACAGTTCATGAAACAAATACACCATTAAGCGTAATTTTAACTTCTATAGAATTGTATGTTATGAAACACCCAAAAGATAGGCAGCTTTCAAAAATAGAAGCAGCAGTTAAAAATATTTTTAATATTTATGATGATTTGAGTTACTTAGTTAAAAAAGACCAAATAGAGTACCCAAAAATAGTTATAAATTTTCATGACTATCTTACTTCACGCATTGATTTTTTTAGTGAGGTTGCTGGATATTCAAGAGTTAAATTTGTTTATGAGACAGAGTCTCCAGATGCACATGTATACTTTAATGGTACAAAACTTCAACGAATAGTTGACAATACAATAACTAATGCTATAAAATATACACTTCCAGATGAGACAGTTTATGTAAAATTAGTTCAAGTTTGGGCACATCTTGATTTTTCTATGAGTTCGAAGTCAAAAATTATAAAAGATACTTCAAGAGTCTTTGATGAGTATTATCAAGAAGAGAAAACAAGTAGTGGTTTTGGTATAGGTCTTAGACTAATTAGAACTATTTGTGATGAAGAAGATGTTATGATTTCTTTATCCTCTAGTAATGAAGAAACTATATTTAAGTATAGATTTAAAATGATGGGAGAGTAATTGAAAATACTACTTTTGGAAGATGAAATAATGTTAAATGAGTCCATCTGTGAGTATCTAGATGCTGTTGGACATCAGATGCATAGTTTTTTAGATGGGCTAGATGCTTTAGAGTCCATAAAAGAAAACTCCTATGATTTACTGATACTCGACATCAATGTTCCTGGCATTGATGGACTTAGTTTTTTAGAACAAATGCATAAACTTAAAATACATGTTCCTTCTATTTACATTAGTGCTTTGGTGGATATAGAAGATATTTCAAGAGCATATAATCTTGGGTGCTATGATTACCTAAAAAAACCATTTCATTTAAAAGAGCTAACTCTTCGAATAGATAGGGTAAAAGTAGATAAAGAAATTCCAAGAGTGCATCTAAGACTCTCTACAAATTATAGTTATGATCAAGAGCATAGTCTGCTTCTTTTTAATAACGAACCACAAGTCCTAACTAAAAAACAGTCACAAATCATAGACTTACTCGCAAGAAACAGAGGAATGGTAGTTGACTTTGAACAGTTTCGCATCTATGTTTGGGATGAAAATATCATAGATAATGCTACTATAAGAGCAGAAATCAACAGACTAAAAAAATTTCTACAAGAAGATGTACTCACAAATGTCCGAGGAATGGGCTATATGATAGAGAAACCGTAATCTATAATATTTCAAGTAAAGTAATAGAAGAGTACAAGAAAGATATATAGGACTAGCATAATTTTGTATATCTTAAATTATGTTGCCAAAATGTTACTTTTCTTCACAAACTACCTAAAAACAGACTCTTTTGCCTAAAATAGTGTTTTTGCTATGTTAATGCTATGTTTGTCTTTTAATATTTGAATGTAAATTCATTTCAAAAGGGAAATATATGAAAAATAATATCGCATTAAGTGCAATAGTTGTTGGACTTTTAGGTTCAGTTAGTGTTCAAGCAGATGACGCTGTAAGCACAATGTTTAAAAATGGTAAAGCAAGTGGACAAATTAGAGAGTTCACAATTGTTAGAGATACAAAATATTCAAATCCAGTTGCCAAGGCTGATAAAAATCAAATGTCAAACGCAATTGGTGGTTATTTAAAGTATGTAACAGCTGAAGCATCAGGTTTTACTCTTGGTACAGCATTTTATACTACAAATGCTTTTCTTGCTCGTGATAATGACAAGCTTAACAATCTAATCAACACAACTGTTTTAGGTGCTGATGGTAATGGTTATTCTATCTTAGGTGAAGCTTATATCCAATACAAAAATGGAAAAACAGCAGTTACAGTTGGTCGTCAAAAAATTGACTCTCCATTAATGGCTGGTGATGATTATAGAATGATTCGAAACTTATTTAACTCTGTTGAGATTGTTAACACAAGTGTTGATGGTGTAAAATTTAACCTTGGTCATACAACTCAAATGGCTGCTGGTACATTTGCTAATGCGTATGCTGGTGGACTTACAGCTGCAGCGGCTGGTTATACTTCTATAAAAGCAAATAGAGGTAATACTGACTTCGAAGGTTTTGGTGATATTTATGTTGGTGAGTCAACAGCAGGTATCACAACATTAGGTGTTACTTATACAGGTATTAAAGGTCTTAAAGTTCAACTATGGGACTATTATGCTCATGATATCTCAAATACTATTTATGGTGATATCTCATATAAAGCAAAAATGGGTTCAATTACTCCATTTGTAGCTGCTCAGTTTATCAAGCAAGGTGCTGCTGGTGATAAAAAACTTAAAAACACTGGTATAAGCGATAAGGGTGAACTAGAAGGTTTTTACTATGGGCTTAAAGCTGGACTTTCTGTTTCAGGTTTTACAACTTACTTAGCATATTCTGCTACGAGTGAAAATAGTGATTCAGATTTAGCAGCAAGTGATACAGCTAAAAATTCTATTATTTTAGTGGGTGGTGGTTACCCAGTATATACTCAAGGTATGGTATCTCGTCAAATGACTCTTGCTGGTGTTAGCGCTATTAAAGCAGTTCTTGCATATAGTTTCAAAGAAATGGGTGCTGATGTAAAAGTTGTTGGTTACTATATTGGTATAAACTATGCAAATAGTAATGCTGGTTACAATGAGAAGTTAAATACAAATGAAAAAGGTTTTGACATTATCTATAATACTGCATGGGCTAAAAACTTACAACTTCGTCTTCGTGGAAACTATGTAAGTGATTGGACTGCTGCTCCAAATGGTACAGATGATGTTCGTGATTGGTCAGAGTATAGATTAATAGCAAATTACAAATTCTAGAAAACTCTAGAATTTTTATATCTCTTAAAGAATAGCTTCATATCTATTCTTTAAAGAGTTGAATACCCTGTTTTATTCTTTGAGTGTTTTTTACTAAACACTCAGATGATAGAATATAAACTAATTATTGACGAAAGGAAATGCCATGAATCAAGAACTAGTTGATAAGATAAAGAATAATCCTCATTATCAAGAACTAGTATCTAAAAGAAGCTCGTTTTCTATTAAACTCTCTGTTTCTATGCTTTTAGTTTATTTTGCTTTTATCATTACTATCGCATTTTTTCCATCGTTTTTAGGTGCTCCAATTTCTAGTGACTCTGTTACAACTGTTGGCATTCCTGTTGGTATTTTTATTATCATTTTTGCTTTTATCCTAGCGGGCATCTATACTTCAAGAGCAAATTCTGAGTTTGATGATTTGACAAATAAAATCAAACAAGACTTATAAAAATCATGCACAGTTTAAATCTCTCGGCGATAGTTATGTTTTTGCTCTTTGTAGTAGGGACTTTAGGTATTACTTATTGGGCTTGGAAAAAGACTAAAAGTGCAAAAGATTTTTATGTCGCAGGTGGCGGTATTACAGGTTTTCAAAATGGAATGGCAATAGCAGGAGATTATATGTCTGCCGCTTCATTTCTTGGGATATCTGGGCTTGTTTATCTTAAAGGTTATGATGGACTTATCTATTCCATAGGTTTTTTAGTTGGTTGGCCTATCATACTTTTTATGATTGCAGAACCACTTAGAAACCTAGGAAAATATACATTTGGAGATGTAGCTTCGTTTAGACTCTCTCAAACTTCGGTACGAACACTTGTAACAGTTGGTTCTATTACAACTGTTTTATTGTACCTTATTGCACAGATGGTAGGAGCTGGAAAACTTATAGAACTTCTTTTTGGTTTGGAGTATGAAGTAGCAGTTGTCTTAGTTGGTGTTTTGATGGTACTTTATGTAACTTTTGGTGGTATGCTTGCCACTACTTGGGTTCAAATCGTAAAAGCTTTTTTACTCCTTAGTGGTGCTACTTTTATGGCTGTAGCTGTTATGGCACATCATGATTTCAACTTTGGTTCTTTGTTTGCTCACGCTGTTGAGTTAAAAGGAGAAGCTATTATGAGCCCTGGAGGACTTGTATCTGACCCAATATCTGCTATATCTTTAGCAGTGGCTTTGATGTTTGGAACTGCAGGACTTCCTCATATACTTATGAGATTTTTTACAGTTAGGGATGCAAAAGAGGCACGAAAATCTGTTTTTTATGCAACAGGTTTTATTGGTTATTTTTATGTTTTAACTTTTATTATAGGGTTTGGAGCTATTGTTATGGTATATCAAAATCCAGACTACTTAGATGCCACAAGCACTCTTCTTAAGTCAGATTTTCCTATACTTGGTGGAAATAATATGGCTGCAATTCATTTAAGTCATGCAGTAGGAGGAGACTTTTTCTTAGGTTTTATTTCTGCTGTTGCTTTTGCTACTATATTGGCAGTTGTATCAGGTCTAACCTTAGCGGGTGCATCTGCAATAAGCCATGACCTTTATGCATCTGTACTTAAACATGGAAAGGCAGATGGCATGGCAGAAGTGAGAGTTTCAAAATATGCTACGGTTGTTCTTGGTGGTGTTGCAATAATTATGGGCATAATGTTTAAAAATCAAAATATTGCCTTTGTGGTTGGTCTTGCTTTTGCAATTGCTGCATCTGCAAACTTTCCCATACTTTTTTTATCTATTTACTGGAAAAAGCTAACTACAAGAGGTGCTGTGATAGGTGGGTCAATTGGCTTGGCAACAGCAGTTCTACTTGTTATACTGGGTCCTATCGTTTGGGTAGATATTTTTGGAAATGCACAAGCGATATTTCCATATAAATATCCAGCACTTTTTTCTGTAAGTGCTGCCTTTATCTCTATCTGGTTTTTTTCTATTAGTGATACTTCAGATGCAGCACAAGATGAAAAAATGGCTTTTGAAGCACAATTTATTAGAAGTCAAACAGGCATTGGAACCGAAGGGGAGGATGAGTATAAATGAGCATACTTGAACAAAGAAAATTAGTAGAATCAATCCGTCCTTTTGATGCACTTAGCTCAAAAGAATTAGATAATTTAATGACAAAAATTGATATAGCATATTATCCAATTGGCACACTGCTTATATCTAAATCATTACCTTCTATCGCTTTTTATATTATTATAAAAGGTGCTGTTACTGAGTATATTGATGATGAAGTTCATAATGTTTACTCAGAGGGAGATTGTTTTGATGCAGATGCACTTATATACTCAAAATGTGAGGGTAAATTTGTTGTAGATAACGACCTTATATGCTATGAAATACAAAAAGATGATTTTTTAGAGCTTATGCAGTGCAAAAAAGTACAAGGTTATTTTTTACAAGATTTTGTAACTAGACACCAAAATCTTAAAAATTATTATCATCAAAGTGAACTATCTCCATTTTTAATATCTAAAGTATCTGATATGTTTCTTCATAAAGCATGTATAGTTGAAAAAAATACAACTATATATGATGCTTTAGTGGAGCAAAAGAGTTTAAAAGCGAATGTAATTATTGTAAAAGATAAAACTAAGTATTCTATTATTACAGATAGTGATATAAGAGAAAATGTACTTCTAGGATCCTTAGATGTTAATGACGCTGTAATTAAAATAGATGCAAAAAAGATAATAAGCGTAGATGCTGATGATTTTTTATTTAATGCTCTTCTTATAATGATAGATAAAGTTATAAAAAGAGTTGTAGTGACTAAAGATGGCAAAATTATTGGTATATTAGAACAGTTAGATTTACTTAGTTACTTTGCAAATCACTCACATGTTGTAGCGGTACAAATCCAAAAAGCACAAAATATAAATGATTTGAAAGCTCTTCAAGTTGACTTAAAAAATCTAATAGTGACACTTAAAGCAAAAGGTGTAAAAGTTAGATATATAACAAAACTAGTAGCTACTTTAAATATAAAAGTTTATAAAAAACTCTTTGAGATGTGCGTAAATGAAGAGTTACAAAAAAAATGTGCTTTTGTTATTATGGGAAGTGAAGGTAGAGATGAACAAACTCTCAAGACTGATCAAGATAATGCTTTGATAATTAAAGATGGTGTAGATGCCAAAATATTTGAAGAACCAATGATGAAGTTAAATGCGTCATTGCTTGAACTAGGCTTTCCAAAGTGTAGTGATAATATTATGATAAGTAATGAATTTTGGAGAAGAGATGTTTCTTCATATAAAACATATATTAGCGCTTGGATAGAAAATATGCAAGAAGTTGATGTAATGAACTTAAGTATTTTTGCAGATGCTAAGTGTGTTGGAGGAGATGAGAGTTTAGTAGATGAACTTAAAAAGTATCTTCATGAGAGTTTTCATAATAGAGATGATGTTTTAGCTCACATAGCTAAATCGATTTTAAATTTTCAAACTCCACTATCTATATTTTCTGGATTTGTGATAGAAAAAGAGCATGAAAATAGATTAAATCTCAAAGAAGGCGGTATTTTCGCACTCGTGCATGGTGCAAGAACTCTTTGTCTAAAATATGAGATAAAAGCAACAAATACAATAGAGCGAATAAAAGAACTCAACAATAAAGGTGTAATTGATAAAACCTTTGCTGTTGAGTTAATAGAGAGCTTTGATACATTGAGTTCGTTTCGACTACAAACTATGCTAAAAGCAACAAATAGTGATGAACAAAACTATATAAATCCTCAAAAGTTAGACAAAATTCAAAAAGATTTACTAAAAGATAGTTTTAAAATTGTCAATAAATTTAAAAAATTTATAACTTATCACTTTCATTTAAGTATGGTTGCGTGACCTTGTCTTTTTTATCTGACTTTAAAGCTAAATCAAATTATGCTGGACTTAAAGCAAAAGAGTTCAATTTTCTTTTTGATGAAGATAAAAGTGAAGAGTTTGTAGTATTAGATACTGAAACAACTGGTTTTGATATAAGAAAAGACAATATTTTATCAATAGGAGCAGTAAGAATAAAAGGCAACCGTGTAATAACTTCACAAACATTTGAAGCAGTAATAAGTGATGAAAAAACGATAGATGAAGCTATAAAAGATTTTTTATATTTCATAGGTTCACGCCCCTTGATTGGGTACTATTTAGAGTTTGATATAGCTATGATTAACAAGTATATAAAGAAGACACTAGGGATAGTTTTACCTAACAAAATGACTGATGTATCAGAAATTTATTACAATAGGACAATAAAAACTATTCCACAAGGTAATATTGATTTACGATTTGATACAATACTAGGCAGGTGTGGTATTCCATATATGGGTTCGCATAATGCTGTTAATGATGCAATAATGACAGCAATGATATATTTAAAATTAACAAAGGAAAGATAAATGTCAGAAAAACAAGTTTTTAAACCAAACAAAGAGTTTGCAAAAAATGCACGCATTAAAAATATGTGTGAGTACCAAGATTTACAGGATTGGGCTACTGAAGATTATGAAGGCTTTTGGGGAAGCTATGGTAAAGAAAAATTGGATTGGATGGAACCATTTACAAAAGTAATGGACGATTCAAACTTTCCGTTTGTTAATTGGTTTGATGGTGGTAAACTTAATGTTGCTTCTCAATGTATTGATCGTCACTTAGATACAAAGAAGAACAAAGCAGCTATTATTTTTGAAGGTGATCGTGGAGACAAGCAAATCGTTACATATCTTGAACTTTACTATAATGTAAATAAGTTTGCTAACCTACTTAAAAATAAGTTTGATGTTAAAAAAGGTGATAGAGTTATCATCTATATGCCAATGATTCCAGAAGCTGCTTATGCTATGCTTGCTTGTGCTAGACTTGGTGCTATTCACTCTGTAATTTTTGGTGGATTCTCTGCTGAAGCTATAAAAGATAGAGTTAAAGATGCAGATGCTAAAATTATTATTACAGCGGATGGAGCATTTCGTAAAGATAAGCCATATATGCTTAAGCCAGTTGTTGATAAGGCACTAGAAGGTGCAACACCTGTTAAAAAAGTTTTAGTTGTTCAAAGAAACTTTGAAGATGTAGAGTGGGTAGCGGGAAGAGATTACTCTTATAACGAACTTATTGATTTAGAAAGTTCTCACTGTGATCCGGAACCTATGGATGCAGAAGATCCACTCTTCTTACTTTATACATCAGGTTCAACAGGAAAACCAAAAGGTGTTCAACATAATTCAGCTGGTTATATACTTTGGGCTCAGATGACTATGGAATGGGTTTTTGATGTTAAAGAAAACGATACTTATTGGTGTACTGCTGATGTTGGTTGGATTACAGGTCATACATACATAGTTTATGGACCACTTGCAATGGGTGCGACAACAGTAATGTTTGAAGGTGTTCCAACTTATCCAGATGCTGGTCGTCCTTGGAAAATGGTTGAAGAGTATAGAATTAACCAATTTTATACTGCACCTACTGCTATTCGTGTACTTCATAAAATGGGTGAGGATGAGCCAGGAAAATATGACTTATCATCTCTAAAAGTTTTAGGAACAGTTGGTGAGCCTATTGACCCTCCAGCATGGAAATGGTACTATGAAGCAGTTGGAAATAATAACTGTGCTATCGTTGATACTTACTGGCAAACTGAAACAGGTGGACATGTTATATCTCCACTTCCAGGTGCAACTCCTATTAAACCAGGTTGTGCTACATTCCCACTTCCAGGAATCATGGCAGAAATCTTAGATGATGAAGGCAATAAAGCTCCAGTTGGAGAAAAAGGTCTTATGTGTATAACTCGTCCATGGCCAGCGATGATTCGTGGTGTTTGGGGAGATAAAGAAAGATTTATAAAAGCATACTTTGGAGATGTTAAAAAAGATGGTAAACCAGTTTACTTTACAGGTGATGGTGCTGTTTATGATGATGATGGATATATCACTATAACAGGTCGTACGGATGATGTTATCAATGTTTCTGGACACAGAATGGGAACTGCTGAAGTTGAAGCGGCTATCAAAAAACATGATAATGTAGCAGAAGTTGCAGTAGTTGGTAAACCACATCCACTTAAAGGTGAAGGTATCTTCGCTTATATTCTCTTAAAAGAAGATGATGGTGTAGCTGATGAGCTTGAAGAAATGAAAGCTATCAATGCAATCATTAAAATAGAGATAGGTAATATTGCCCTTTGTGATGATATGGTTTTTGTTCCAGGACTTCCTAAAACTCGCTCAGGTAAAATCATGAGAAGAATCCTTCGTTCAATCGCAAAAGGTGAAAAAATTACTCAAGATATCTCAACACTTGAAGATCCAGGTGTAGTTGATACAATAAATAAAATGGTTAATTCATAGTACAAAAATGTTATAATTCCATCACTTTAATATAAAGAGATATGATGGAATTATGCGTTGCTCTCGATTTACCCACAAAACAAGAAAACCTAGATTTAATCCACAAAATAAAAGATTATGATGTTTGGCTAAAAGTCGGACTAAGAACTTTCATAAGAGATGGAGAAGATTTCCTGCTTGAAATAAAACAAATAAATCCTGATTTTAAAATATTTTTAGATTTAAAACTATATGATATTCCAAATACTATGGCAGATGCTGCTGAGTCAATAATGGGACTTGGTGTTGATATGTTTAATGTACATGCAAGTGCAGGAAAACGAGCAATGAGTGAAGTTATGAAGAGATTGGAATTATACTCTTCTAGACCAATAGTATTGGCTGTAACAGCTCTGACATCTTTTAGCGAAGATGAGTTTGTTGCGGTGTATGAAAAAGGTATAAATGATAAAGCTGACCAGTTTGCAATAGATGCACATGAAAGTGGTTTGGATGGCGTTGTTTGTAGTGCATTTGAGAGCGATTCTATTAAAGGTGTAACATCAAATGAGTTTATGACTTTAACTCCTGGTATTCGCCCTTTTGGAGAAGATGCTGGTGATCAAAAAAGAGTTGCTAATGTTGAGTTTGCTAAAAAAGCTCAAGTAGATTTCATAGTAGTTGGTCGTCCAATTTACCAAGCAAAAAATCCTGTAGAAGTTATAGAAAATATTTTAAAAAAGCTTTAGATTTCTTTTTTTACTTTCTTAAGTAACTTTTGAAATTTAAGAGAGTTGTCTTGTACTTTAAAAAGTTTGTTGTTTTTGTCTATTTTATAGATGCCTATTGAGTTTATAAATGTATCTGCCTTTAAATCTTTTCTAACATTCAAGGGTAAAATTCTAAAACTAAGGTTGTCTAATATAATAGGTGACTTCCCTGGTACTTTAAAATAACTCAATACCATGTGATAACCTCCAATATATTTTTCATAAACTGTTGTGAAAAATAATTTATCTTTGTCAAATCCAAGTTTTAAAAGGGTGAAATACTTTATAATTACATAATCTTCACAGTCACCAAAACCAGTGATAAGAAACTCTTTTGGACTTGCCCAGTAATCTTCTTGTTTTTGTATTACATCATCATACTGAGGCAAGAGTTGATTTAGATAAAAGTTAACTTTTAATAGTTGCTTGTCTTTTGTAAGGTTTTGATAAGATTTTATATTTTTGGTATAGTCATTTACTCTGTTAACAGCGATGTTTCCAGATATTTTTTTTATATAGGACAACTCCTTTTCATTAAAATTAGGGTAAGTATTTGCAAGTAGAATGGTAGTAAAAAATAAGTATATAAAAAGTTTAATAGTGTATTCCTTGGTAAGTGTAAAATATTATAATACAAACTTCTTTTATTTAAGCTAATTATTATGAATATATGAATATAATTCCTGCCTTCAAACAATGGACAAGTGGGTGAGCTGGCTGAAACCACATCCCTGCTAAGGATGCGTAGGAGTAATCCTACCGAGAGTTCGAATCTCTCCTTGTCCACCATAAAGCCCTAAATGTAGGGGTTTGAAGCACCTTTTTGAAAATCACTTTTTTTCTTGTCGTACCCCTCAAATATAAATATTTATTGACCTATCAAAGTTTTCATTAAACGAATCTATATAATTAACATATACATCAAAAACCATTTGAGAATTTGCATGACCTAGCAATTGAGCTAATTGAACTGGAGTTACTAAATTATTATAAAGCATATTTGTAGCGTAAGTATGCCTAGCGTTATATGGTCTTCTATATTCTAAGTCTAACTCTTTTAATGCCTTCTTCCAAAAGTTTTCAGCAAAGACATGATTATCTTTATAAGGTTTTTTGTACTGAGTGATAAATAAATATTCTTCATCATGTTTTTTGTATAGTTCTGTAATATATGGTTCTAATAATTTTATAATAGGAACATCTCTAATGCTGTATTTTGTTTTAGGAGTAGATTCTCCATAGCGTGAGCGTGTTCGTTGAACTGTAATAATTTGCTTTTTGAAATTTATATCACTTTTCTTAAGTGCCATTATTTCGCCCGAACGCATACCCGTATAAAATGCTATTGCAAGATAATGACGATAGTTATCATTTTTTGCTAAAGACATAATTTTATTTACTTCATCAGCTGTAAAAGGTTTTATTTTTGGAGTGTCAAATTTTGGAAGTCTAACAAGTCTTACGGGATTACGATTTATAACTTCATCATAAAGAGCTTCTTGCATGATACCGCTTAAGATACTCAGATATGTTCTTTTAGATTTACCGCCTACATCATCTATGTCATATAACCATTTTTTTATGTTACTAGGTTTTATATTTGCTATGTCTGAATCTCCAAAAGTAGGATTTAATCTATCCTTAATTATATTTGTATATTTGTCTAAAGTAGAAAATTTTAGTTCATGCTTTTTAAACTCTAAATATAGTTTTGAATAGTGGCTAAATTTAATCATTTTTTTTGTTCCGCTGCTAAATCACATTTAATACTTTTTCGTGATAATCTTTTGCGACATGTAGAGTCATAACATTTCTTTTTTCCAATTAACTCACGACCACAACCACACGCACACCTTTTTTTATCCTGTTGTGTCACAGATTCTTTATGCAGCAAAGTCACACTTTCAACAGCTGGAGTAATTAAACTATGATTTTGAAAACAATCATCACAAATAGATAAAAAAAATGTAGTATTTTTAACACCAATAGAATTGCAAAAATTTTTAACTTTTAATTCTGTATCTTTATTATTTAAAAAATCCATATAGTCAAAATCTAGATATTCAAACAAACTAAAAATATGAACTTTTGAATCAAATCTATTATGAGCAGTATGGTTAAACTGAGTATTACAAACACTACAAATAAAACCACTTGACATACGAGAATCAAATGAAATATTTCTATCATTAAGAAATGTTGTAAAACTAATTTTACCTTGAGAGGATTTTAATGTCACACTTTTTTCTTCTCGATAGTTCACACCTTTGTTACCTGGATCAGTCACATCTAAAACAGCTTTTGCAAGAACTCTTCCAACAGATAAAGGAACACCATTTCCTACAGCTTTCTTTTTACCTTTTACATTAAAATCTTTTAAATCATAATCACTTGGTAAACCTTGGATATGGCAAAGCTCTTTAAAACTTCTATCATCAGAAGCTAAGGCACAACCACTTATAATATTTTTCATAGTTCCACGAGGTATATCTAAGTAAAAATTTTGTTTTGAGCCGAACTGAATATGTCTTAATCTTGAATAATCATCATACCAACCCTGATTAATATCAATTCGTTGGTGGGAATATTCACGCAGCGGAGTCACACTATTTTTATTTAAGTCAGTCAAATTTGGAACACCTTTGACATTTTCCAAAAGATACCAATCAGGCTCACACTCTGAAACTACTCTTAAAAACTCTATTATCATTTTATTAGAATAATCAGTTTTAACTCTCTTCAATCCGCTAAAGTCTTGACAAGGACTTCCACCAATCACACCAGAGAATTTATTTTTCATACCTGTAAAGTCACGGACATCTTGACCAGTTATCAAGTCACCAGCCGATACAACACAAAAGCCATTTTCTCTAAAAGCTTGGTCTAGTAAACCGACACCGCTAAATAGGCTAAGAACTAATTGCATAATATAACACCATTATCTAAAACTTCAATCTTTTTATATAATCTATCCTTAATTATATTTGTATATTTGTCTAAAGTAGAAAATTTTAGTTCATGCTTTTTAAACTCTAAATATAGTTTTGAGTAGTGGCTAAATTTAATCATTTTTAGTAACAGTACCAATACTTACTAAATTAGACAATCTGAACATGTCACCCTTAATTATCTTTTTAGCTTCCTTCGTAGGCTTAAGAACAATTATAGATTTTTCTAAAGCGTTTTTTTGCTTATTATAGTTACAACAATTAACAGAACAATAAGTCGTAGGTTTATAAAGACTATAATCTTTAAATTCGTTATGACATATAGGGCATTTGCTTATTCTCATTTTAAAATACCTCAAAAGCTTCATACATACTAGATGGTTTCAGCAACTCACCCGCTATCAAGCCTCGTTCTATCATTAAGTTATATGTAACAGCGAAATGAGCAGGATTTACACTGTCCATATTTATATTTTCAAAATAGTGTGAAAGTTGATAATTTTTCATTTGATATGGTTGAATCTTTGGTTTTATAAGAATATCATCAAGAGATAAGGGAATTTTATTATTTTTAATGAGTTTTTCGTTTTGTTGATTGTGTTCTTTTAAAGAGTGTTGATGGATTATGTAATCTTCATCATCTATCTTTATCTGTATTGGTTTAACTGATTTATTTTGCTCTTTATAAATAGGTTCAAATTCAGCCTCTAAGTAAGTATGGTCGGTGTCCACTAACTTATCATACCAATTTACAGGTTTAGGAATATAGATAGTGCCGTATTCGTTTTCTATGAGTGCTATTTTTTTAGTATCTGAATAAACATAAATGCATATATCATTTGATTTGTATTTTTTAGTTAAGTCTATTAAAGTGTACATGCCATTAAGTTTTCTATACACTTCCAAAGATATAAAAGTACGAGAAGTATAAAAACGACTAATCCCATGATGCAGATACCACAAAGTAAGATTTGTTATTTTTTCGGGATTATCTCTCAAATCATCAAGAGTTTTTAAAACATATTTCATAAGGTAAGAAACAGGATTATTTACATTTGTTTCTATATCTCCCATAGGAGCAAGATAACATCTCTTAAGTGATTTTACTATTGAATTAACCTTATTTTCTGGAACATATAAACTTATATGTAAATGAGGTGTACCATCTTTGTGAGGTTCTGTTACTCTAAAATAACATCTATGCTCTTTATCTATTTTTCTATAACTTCTTTCATTAAATAAACCTGCAGATAATAACCTAGACAACTCTTTAGAAGCATTATGAGGAGAATATTTATCAACTGTATTTGTATAATCTAATATAGGCTCAATGAAAGGAATGTTTTGCTTTACATGAGCATTTAAGAAATGATATTTATTTTTCTGTTTAGTGTGAACTTTAATAATTCTTCGACCACCAAATTTTTTATTAAATACTAATTTTTCATTCTTTTTACCGAAATTAATAGTTTTCATTGGATGCCATTTAGAAGGAAGAGTAAGAGAAAAAAATATATTTTTTAAGTTTTTTTCTTTTGCATAGTCGTAAGTCGACCAAGCTCTATGCTGTAACTCAGCTATGTACCTATCAGAATTTGTATAACTGTTACATACAAAATCAGCAAAAGGAATTATCTTATTATCTAGCTGTATCCCGTTACTAAGCATATAGTCTCTGTTGAACTCTAGTTTTTTTAAAGCTTTATATCTTTGGTAAGAACTTAATCCATAATTTTTCATTTTTGTCACTCCTTTAATTTTTGTACGATAACTTTTTATAGATAGCCAAGGGGAGTCGCTAAACTCCTCCCATCTCACTCGCTTTTGGTCGTCCTCGCTAAGGCGCTCGTCCTTGCGTTCTCTTCGTTCGTGTTTATATTAAATGGATTAATACTAAAATCTTTTCTTTTATTTGTCATTACTTCTTTACTTATAAAAAATTGTTTTAACTCTTTAGTTTTAAGCTCTTTGGGTATGAAATAATAATAATCAGTTAACTTTGATAAAGTTGATTTACTCAAAGTTTTCTCTATTGGAGTAAGTATGTAAACCTCATTTATAATCTCACTATATTCTAGTTCTAAAGAGTGTTTAATAACTATAAATTTAAAATAACTTAAAGATATTTCTTTACTGTCATATTTAGGGTCAGTATTCCAACAATAACGCTTATTGCAACGAACAGACAATAAATAATCATCAGATTTTGGAGGTGGATAATCAACATCTTCATAAGTTGATGTAACGCTATTGGATTGGTTTTCTTCTGTATCAGGAGTATCTGGAGAAAGTCTATAAAGAAGAAATTTGAAAAAAGCAGCGGATATAAAAAGAGCTATTAAAATATATATAATAAATCTAATTAACATTTTTTTAGGTTTATCAACTTCTCCACTTTTATATAAATCAAATATTTTTTGATTAGAAGTAATAGTATTAGAAGAAAATTTATTATCTTTTACAAAATAAGGCTCACTATAGTGTATATACCTAAGCTTATTACTTGCTAACTGTTTACTTTGAGGTTGAGCTTCATAATATATTTCAGCATGTACAAGGTACTCAGCATTTATTTGTTTAGGACTTTGAGCTATTATTATAATTCTCATTTTAAAATGTCCGTGATAAGCCAACCACCATGAAACAACATCATCATATCTTTTCATAAACAAAGAAGCTTCATCAAGAATTATTAAAGCGTCATTTATCTTGTGACTATATGCGTATCTATTTAATTCTTCATCACTTTTATCATCAAGAGCCATTTCGTACAATTTTGATAAATGTGTATATAAATCTCTCCAAACTAATTTATAAGCTACTGATTTAGAACCTCTATCCCTAAAGAGTTGGTTTATTTCTTTAAATTTAAAACCACCAATATTTGTAATAATATTAGTAAATTTTGGAGAAGCATTTTCATCTTTAACATAATCATTGTAGAGAATATCAACAGCTCTGTAAGTTTTACCCGTTCTAGGTTTACCAAAAAAATAATCAATCATCTTTTAAACCTTCTTCCTCAAAATTATTAAATGCTTCTTGATTGTATTTTTCTTGTAACTTTGATAATGTTCCTAAATCTTTTTGAAGTTGTGATAGTTTTTCACTATTATCAATGATATACGGAGTTAGAATAACAACTAAATTATCTTGCTCTTTTGTTGTTGATGTACTTCTAAACAATGCCCCAAGAAAAGGAATATCTCCAAGTAATGGGATTTGTGACTTAGAATCTAAAGTGTAGCTCTTAACTAAACCACCTATAATTATATTTTCGCCATGCCTAAGTATTGTTTGAGTGTTAATTTCTTGTTTAGAAGTTACTGGTTGACCCGTTTCATTATTACTACCATCATCGATTATGTTTTCTAAAATGATTGATACTTCTAAAGTAACTTTATCTGATGATGAAACACGAGGAATTATTTTTAAAGTCAAACCTATATCAGTTCTAACATAAGAGTTAGTAACACCACTATCAGAAGCAGAGACAGACCCACTTTGTAAAGAGATAGCTTTACCTACATATATTGATGATTCTTTATTATTAACGCAAAGAATAGAAGGATTAGAGATTGATTTACTTGCACCGTTTGTTTGAAGAAAGTCAATAGATGCACCAAGAGCCAAACCATCACCAACGAGCGAAGATGATAAGTTTTTACCTATCAAGCCTTGTATAGGAGCTATACCACTGAAATTAGAACTAAAAGAGAGTAAACCACCACTAGATAAAAGCCTAGCACCATCAAAATTATATTTAATGCCTAAATCTTCTGAATTTTTCTTATTTATATCTATTATACGAGCTTCTACATATACTTGATACTTTTCCTTATCTAACTCTTTTATGAGAGGTTCAAGAGCTTTTATGATGTGAGGAACACCAACAACTATAATAGAATTAATATCATCACTTTTAGAAACATTAGGCTTTAAAGATTCATCACTAAACTTTTGATTTTTTATGATGTCATTAAGAGCTTTAAATACTTCATCAGCTTTAGCATTTTTTAGATTAAATATTTTTAGTGTTTGATTATTTGAAGATTCAATATCAAACTTTTTTATCAACTTTTCAATAACTAAAACATTTGATTTTTTACCAATAACTATAATAGAATTTAAATCTTCATGTAATAAGATTTTAACCTTGTCAGACTTTAAAGAATCATTGAAAAGAAGTTTAGAGCTTTCATTTAGATATGTTAGAAGTGCTTTAGCTTGTACATTTTTAATCTCATACATAAACACATCATTATTTAGTTTAATATCTATCTTTTTTATTATCTTCTTGATTACATTTATATTCTTTGGATAATCACTAATAAGTATCATGTTAGAGCTTTTAATAGTTATAAGGTTTGAATGTATAGAAGTTAAACTTTTAAGCTTTGAAGCAATAATATCAACATCATTATTTTTTATTTGTATGAGGTGGGAAACTATAAAACTATTATTTTTTAAACTACCTTTATAATTTGCTTCACTCTTTACAGCTTTAGATATTTTAATCACTTCATAGATAGAACCATTTTTTATGAGTGTATAGTCTTTAGATTTTAAAACTGATGATAAAATGCTTATAAGTTCATCATCATAAATCGAGACATTACTAACTAAGTTAACTTGACCTTCAATAATATCAGTAACTAAAATATTCTTATTAACTAGCTTTGAAACTATTTTAATAAACTCATTGATTTTTAAATTTGAAAAATTTACATTTACTAAACTTCTAGCATTTAGATTAAACACCAAAAATAAAATTATAAATAGATACCTAAACATTGTTACTCCTATATTTAAATTAAGACCTTACAAACGCTAAAACTTGTTTGACTCCAAATCCTGCGACTAAGATTGTTATATATATGCTTATCCCATCTAGTACACCAAAATAAGCAGCTAAAGACATCAAAGAATTTCCTACAATGTAAGGAGCTACTAGATTTTTTAAGTATGTAAAAGCAAGGGTTAGAAGTGCAGTAAAAACACCAAAAATCATCATTTTAGAAACAAACGGATGTTTCATAATAAAACTAGCAATAGAGGCTATACCACTAAATCCAGCCAATAATAAAGGTATAGCCATCTTTAAACGCTCCTAAATGTGTGAATGAAGCCCATAAGGGCAAAGAAAAACATGATTAAAGCTCTTATATCAGCCATTGGAAAACCATTGAGCATACTAGGGTGAAAAACTGTAATTTTACTACCCATAATATTCGCGCTATACTCAGGAATAGAACCGCCAGACATTCCACTTAAACCAAAAATATTAAAATAAGTTGTTTTATCAAATGCAGAAGAAACATCACTTTTAAAATCACCAAACTTTGAAGAACCATCATCTGTTAAATCTACATTTGCAAAAGGGTCATCGCCAAGTAATCCTGCTTGTAAATTTTCATTAATATTCCTAGTATTAGAGGCGATGTTTTGAAGTTGAGAGTTATTTTTTAAAGTTGTCTCATTCAAACTTGTCAAACCTTTATTATTTGATTTTATAAACTCATCAATACTTTTTAAAGATTTGTTTGAAGTTGATGTATTTTTAATAATATCGCCTAATTTATTATTTCTGTCAATAGCTTTATTGTTTAAATCATTCAATTTATTATTTCTATCAGTAGCTTTATTATTTAAATCATCTAACTTATTATTTCTATCAGTAGCTTTATTATTTAAATCAGTCAATTTATCATTAGTAATTTTTATTTTAGAATCAATACTATTTAACTTCTTATTTGGTAAAGGATTAGTTGAAGTATTATTATCAGGACTAGGATTGTCTGGTAAATCTTTTTTAGGCTTTAAAAAACAATATTCAATATTAGGACAAGTAAGAGAATCGGCAACGAAATATAAAGCCTTTGTATAACTAATTCCGTCAACCTTGGCGTAACACTCATCTTTATTTAAATTAGACATATAAACAAAACCCGCAGGTTTACTATTTTCAACTGTAGAAGTACATTTTTGTTCTTTTTTATAATGTGCAAAACAATATGAACGCTCACAAGCCTTACCTTTATCATCAACATAAAATATACTATCAACTTTATTATTATTTGAAACTAAAGATTTACATCCAGGAATAGTTTTATAATATGGAAGATACTTATAATCAGAATAAGGAAATTTTGGAGAATTAGGAAAAAAATGTTTTGTTTGTGCAAAACCTTTGCAAGAACCATCAGGAGAACCACCACCACTAGTAATATCAGGGTCATCTTTATCAGGGTCGGTAATATCAGGGTCACCGTCGCCGTCTGTATCTAAAAGACAATCATCATCTTTTTTTACATAACCATCAGCACAATCACAAATATTGGTATCAGGATTTAAAACTTGATTTTCTTTATCTTTACAAGTTTTTGGAGGTGCTTCACAAAGTTCGGTTTTTGTATTAAATTTTAATCCATCTTTACAAGAAGCATATTTACAAAGTATGGTAGAAGATGAATAAACTTCAAAAGAAATGTAAAATGAATTTTCTGTAACACAATTTCTTTCATAATATATAAAATCCATTTGAGCTGATATAAAATCTTTACCATCTAAACCAACATTAATGCAAGAACCTTGTGAAGCACCACCTAATGTATTATTATTTTTTAATTTATAATTAGAACAACCTGATTTATAAATTACATTATATTTTTCAATAGTTGGAGGATTAATTATTTTTTTTTGAATAATAGAAGAATAAAGTGAAACACTAAATAATAAAATATATAGTAGGAGGGTTTTTAAATACATGTCTAAACTCGACCACGAAAAAGAGCAGTTACAGAAAAAGCTATAAACATCAAAAGATTTATAGATGCTGTAATAGAAAAAAAGAAATCAAAAGCAGGGTCACCAATAATTGTAAAATCTAAAAAACTAGGCATTATCTTGCCTTCCAAAGAAAAAGTCCAAACATAGAACCACACAAAGCACCACTTATAGCCATAGCATAAGTATAATCTTCTTTTCTCATTCCTAAATCATCAGCTCTATCACCAACATTAGACATATTTACATAAGCATATATATTTGTACTAAATATAAATGACAATAAAAATATATAAAAAAACTTTTTCATAATCTATCCTAGAAACTTTAATACTCTTTTTGAACCCATGATAAAGGCTAAAAAGGCAACTAATGAGGTAACTATAAGAGCTATTTGCTCATTAGCATTTGAAGGGTCTATATCACTTGCAAGAAGTGGAGCAGACTGTACATCACTAACAATCATAAGGAAAATAAAAATATTAATGATGTACTTTTTCACTTTTGATTATCCGAAAAAACCAAGTAGTTTACGACCACCCCAAACGACAGCACCAATTCCAATCATTGCGATTAGAACTAAACCAATATCAGCCTCAGTAGTACCGAAATTAATATCAGTTGAAGTCAATGCAAACGATTGTGTACTCGCAAGAGCAACACCAGTAACACCAGTTGCAACTTTTGACTGACTCATTTTGTCAGTAACTTTTTTTGAAATTCTTTGAAATCTTTTCATGATTTCCCCTTTTGTATAAAATTAGCTAGAGTTCGTTACAACTCTGCTTTAAGTAATGTAACGCCCACTTAGAGCAAAATTGAAATAAAATCTATATTTAGAAATCCGAGTGATACCTTGGGTCATTGCTAAAAGTATCTCTATACTTTTTAGTCATAAATTCTCTTCTAGAAGTTCTTTTAGAACTAGAAGAAGTTTTAGTTTTTGGTATTCTTTGAGCTATTGGAGGATTTTTTTCAAGTCTTTTTTTAACATTGATAACTCTTCCACTTTTTGCTCTTTGTTTTTTCTCTGTTTTTACTTTTAATTTTTGAGATTTCACATACTGTTTAAGTGCTTTTTTCTCTTCTGATTTTTGGAGCTTTGCTTGTTTCTTATCAGATTCAGATTTACGATAAGTTGCTTTATATTGATTTATTTTAACTTGTCTATTTTCTCTTTTTATCTGTTTTTTAGCTTCTACTCTTGAAGTAAAATTTTCTAAACCTAGAAAGTTTAAAAGCTGTTTAGAAGCCCAAATCAATGATAAAACAGAAACCATTGCACCAATTACAAGAAGTAAATTATCCATAAGAGGTGTAAATATTGAACTTAAATTCATAATAATCTATCCTTTAATAATTTTTATTTAGTTAACTAACGCACTATCGTTTGTTGTCCCTATCGTTTCACTATGACGGGATTTATAAATTATATTATCTCTTCTTGTTCTCAGTTCGTCTAAGAGTGCTTCAATTTTTTTTTTCTTATTTCTTTATCTTTACATTTCTTTAAATCTGTTTGATGAATTAAAATAGAAAAATTAATATTTCTTAGACTACTGATGTACATTTTTTACTTCTTATATTCTTGTTTAGTTCTCTTAAATTTTGAGTAATCAAGAGGATTTTTATCTAAAGTTAGAACAGCCATTGAACGGTCAGCATAAAACTTTTGCCCCCATTGGTCGATACTTGAATGATAAGCTAAAGCAATAAATTTACCGATAGAACCTTTTAGTTCTTCATAGTATTCTTCATCTGTATTTACAGTTTCTACCGACACTTTGCGAAAACCTTCTTCATCTATACCGTCAAACATAACTGTTAAATCTGTACTATATGAAACTTTATCAGTCTTCTTGTTTGTGTACTCTGAAGGTTTAACTTCTAGTAGTTGTCCTATTAAATGTGTAGTCATTATGTCACTCCTTTAGTGAAATTTTAAATTTACTTAATCACTATTAATAATTAAGTGTGTAGAACATAAAAAAAGAGTTTTCTTATTTATGGGAAAAATAACCCACTTTATAGCTCTCAGTTTTTATGCTCTACATACTCAACTAAATATCACTCTAAACCATCTCAGAAGTGACCGAGAGAGGAAGAGAGGAAAGACTAGCTTTGTTACTTTAATGGAGTTCTAGCTTAATGCTCCAACTGTACAGACCCGACTTATATCAAACTTGACATGCCATTATGTGACTGCGGTTAAATTATAGATTTGATAGATTTTTGTTTTTCATTTTATAACCCTCTTAAACAAATTTACTAAAACCGCTTTAACTTGTATATATGAATGTTTAATGTTGTTTTTGATAATATTCATAAGAGTTATTGCAGTTTTGCGATAAGTAGGAGTGACTAGATTTATAGTAGATGTATGTATATACTCTATTACTTCATTAGAGTATGTAATCAATTTGTCGAAGAACTCTTGGAACAGAGTCGGTCTTTGAATGTTTTGAAAATTTACTTGCATTTTGTCACTCCTATAATGGAAGTAATTATCTAAAAAGGTAATAACTTCCTATTTCTTATATATATTATAGGCAATAATAGCTTAAAATAAGTTTAAATATAGGCAATTATAATATAAATATACTAACTGAAGGAAATAGTTACCGATGAATAAAACAGAAATGGCAAATTTATTAAAAATGGATTATAAAACATTCAGAAATTGGGAAAATGGAAGACCAGAAGTTTTTGAAATAATTATTAAACATTTTGAAAATAAAAAAGAGTATCCAGATTTAAATAATCCAAACTATTTAAAAAGTGAAATGATAAAAGCTATTGATAAACTTTCTGAAAACAAAACTAAAAAGTTCTATCACCTGATGATGGCAGAACTTGCAGAGATGGGGCATTAATATGAAACATAAAGAAAATGAGATTTATTATAGTGTAACTCAATTAGCAAATAGAATTAATATAAGTGCAAAAGAATTAAATGATATATTTATATACATTGGTTTTGTAAGAAGGGAAAAAGAATATAATATCACTGATTATATAATTGAAGATAAAGGAAAAAAATATGGTAACCAGATTGACCCTGATGAAAAAGAGGGAAGAAACTATTATTATGTTTATTATAAAAGTAGCATATTAAAAAACCCAGAAGTATTAGACATATTATCTAACTATAATGCGTTTAGACTTATGCATAATCTAAATGCTTACGATGAAATTTAAACTGTTTAGGATATATATCTATTAAATCTTTATAACTCATTATATAGCCAGTTCTTACAAAATGATACCATTCTATAAATGGTAAAAAACAACCATAACTTTCTTTTTGAACAAAAAATGCTTCCTTTCTTTCATTTAAAATTTTCTTTAATTTTTCTTTGCGTAGTTCTAAAGAATTATAAAAATATAAATAATTAAAACTATCTTTATTCATATCAGATAATAATCTTAAAGAAAAATTTACTGAATCTTTAGCAACTTGAATATTAATACTATAAATTATTAAATAATTTCTAATAGGTTCTTTTAAATAACTATGTGTTAGTTGATTATTTTGCATTTTGTCACTCCTTAGTAAAATGTTAAATTATAATAGAGTATAATTATCTTTGAAATAAGTTTCAAGTAAATTATGAATAGTTTTAACTTTATCAGGTTCATTAAAGAAAATAATATTTGATTCTACGATATTTGTATCAGATATTCTTGTCGCTCTATAAAAAAGACGGTCATTTATATCTATTTTATTGTACTTTTTATCATTTAACAGCTTATGAAACTGTTTTATAAACTTCTTGTGAGTTCCTTTAAATGCTATAAGTACAAAAACTTTAGATTTACCAGATAAATTCTGATTACTTGCTATGTGTGTATTTGTTGAGTGCATGTGTCACTTCCTTTAAAAGTAATTACTTCCTATTTCTTGTATATTATAGGTAATAATAGCTTAAAATAAACTAAAAAGGTAAAAAAATGATAGAAATTATAGAATATGGAGAAGAAGGTATTACAAGTTGGGTAAATAATCTTTTAAACGAGATAGTTAAAAATCCTAATGAGTTTATAGCTATGGCAAAAGTAAACGATGGACATGATAATTATTCATTAATAGTATTATTTAAAAATAAGTGTACTATTGGAAAATATACAGCTCTTATTCACGAATGGGGAACAAATGATGGCTTAAGTGGTGAAGCAGGAAGAGGCTTTATAAAAATCAATGATTTTATAGAAGAAAAAAATATTGAAGATATTGAGATAGAACTAAGTGAAGAAGATTCTAAAAAAATAGGATATCAATCAAAAAAAGCATTTGATTGGGAAAAAAGAAAAGATATTTGGAAAAAATATTTAAGTGAATTAAAATATAAAATAGAATAATGATTTTGTAGATAAATAAAAATATGATATAATTCCTCTGATGTTCAAAATAACTCCTTATAAGAATATGATTAACTAACATATTTCTTTTTGGAAGATTAAGGTTAAGGCTTAGGTCTTAGCCTTTTTTTTTGCTTATTTTTTAGCAAGTGGTGTTAGGTGTGGGATTAGGATTCCAAAAGAGGAGCTTATTTTGAACAGTAAGCTAATAGTAGTCTTTTTGGTTTTGATGGTGTTTACACCCTCTCTTTACTAAACAAACGGAGGGATTAGTTACCCCTCTGACTACTATATTATAAAAGAAAAGAGAGAGTTTTGAAGCCTCTTAAAGTTGAATTTAGGGGTAAGGTTTTTTCGAATCTCTCCTTGTCCACCATAAAGCCCTAAATGTAGGGGTTTGAAGCACCTTTTTGAAAATCACTTTTTTTCTTGTCGTACCCCTCAAATATAAATATTTATTGACCTATCAAAGTTTTCATTAAACGAATCTATATAATTAACATATACATCAAAAACCATTTGAGAATTTGCATGACCTAGCAATTGAGCTAATTGAACTGGAGTTACTAAATTATTATAAAGCATATTTGTAGCGTAAGTATGCCTAGCGTTATATGGTCTTCTATATTCTAAGTCTAACTCTTTTAATGCCTTCTTCCAAAAGTTTTCAGCAAAGACATGATTATCTTTATAAGGTTTTTTGTACTGAGTGATAAATAAATATTCTTCATCATGTTTTTTGTATAGTTCTGTAATATATGGTTCTAATAATTTTATAATAGGAACATCTCTAATGCTGTATTTTGTTTTAGGAGTAGATTCTCCATAGCGTGAGCGTGTTCGTTGAACTGTAATAATTTGCTTTTTGAAATTTATATCACTTTTCTTAAGTGCCATTATTTCGCCCGAACGCATACCCGTATAAAATGCTATTGCAAGATAATGACGATAGTTATCATTTTTTGCTAAAGACATAATTTTATTTACTTCATCAGCTGTAAAAGGTTTTATTTTTGGAGTGTCAAATTTTGGAAGTCTAACAAGTCTTACGGGATTACGATTTATAACTTCATCATAAAGAGCTTCTTGCATGATACCGCTTAAGATACTCAGATATGTTCTTTTAGATTTACCGCCTACATCATCTATGTCATATAACCATTTTTTTATGTTACTAGGTTTTATATTTGCTATGTCTGAATCTCCAAAAGTAGGATTTAATCTATCCTTAATTATATTTGTATATTTGTCTAAAGTAGAAAATTTTAGTTCATGCTTTTTAAACTCTAAATATAGTTTTGAGTAGTGGCTAAATTTAATCATTTTTAGTAACAGTACCAATACTTACTAAATTAGACAATCTGAACATGTCACCCTATACTACCCCAATATGTCAAGACAACTTTTTCAAAAATCTAATTCCCTAAATACCTGTTACCCTATGCTACATTTTCACTAGATTTAGTGTAATTCTCATCATTGATTTTTAAACTATCATAATAAACATTCATAGGTTTTTTATATTTCAATGTCTCATGAAATCTTCTGTGATTATAAAATTCTATATAATCCTTAACATCACTTTTGAGAACTGATACTCTCTCATATTCATTGAGGTATATTTTTTCAACTTTAGCACTTCTCCAGAACCTCTCAATACAAATATTATCTGTTGCTCTACCTTTGCCATCCATAGAGATAATTATGTCATTATCTTTTAATGTTTGAGTGTGGATACAGCTTGTATATTGTGACCCTTGATCAGTATTAAATATCTCAGGCTTACCATAGAGTGCGAGTGCTTCATCTAGTACACCTATGACTAAATCTGTATCCATTGTGTTGGATATTCGCCAAGATAATATTGCTTTAGAATACCAATCAATTATGGCAGCCATATAGACCATACCACCTTTAATTTTAATATAGGTTATATCTGTTGACCATACTTGGTTTGCTCTTACGATATCTAATCCTCTTATTTTGTAAGAGTATTTATGATGTTGCTTGTCCGCCCAGCTTGTATTTGGTGGTCTTACAGCTAAAACAGCCTGTAAACCTAACTCTCTACGGTATGCCAGCACTGTGTTGGGACTGACACGAAAACCATCCTCTAGTAGTTGATGATACACTTTCATATAGCCATAGCTTGGTATCTCTTCAAATACTTTTTCTATATGTTTTTTAATTACATTTTTAGCAAGATTTACCATTGGTGCATAGAACAAATTACTTCTGTTATAGTTAATAAGATTACATTGTTTTACAACTGATAATGCCTTATTTTCATCTCTATCAATCAACTCCTTTTTATAGCTAGAGTCCAAGCTGCTTAACTTTCCCACCGCCCAGTCCTTCTCTACTGTTAGTTGACCTACAACCTTTGCATATTCATCAAGTTTAGCTTGTAATCTTACATTCTCTTCTTTGTACTCTTTAATTACTTTTGCAGGTTCCATCGCAACTTCTGCATTTTCCAAAAATATCTTCTTCCAATTTTGTAAGTTTTTTGGTGTGATATTATTTACACTTGCTATTTCATTTAGTGTCTTATCTTCTTTTAAAACTTCTAAAACTAACTTTGTCTTGAATTCTGCTGTATATGTTGTTCTTTTTCGACTCATAAGATTACCTTCTATTTTTATTGTTTAATTTTACTCTTTTAAGAATTAAACTTTAGAAATAGTTGTTTGATTTTCTTGGGGTAGTATACCCTTAATTATCTTTTTAGCTTCCTTCGTAGGCTTAAGAACAATTATAGATTTTTCTAAAGCGTTTTTTTGCTTATTATAGTTACAACAATTAACAGAACAATAAGTCGTAGGTTTATAAAGACTATAATCTTTAAATTCGTTATGACATATAGGGCATTTGCTTATTCTCATTTTAAAATACCTCAAAAGCTTCATACATACTAGATGGTTTCAGCAACTCACCCGCTATCAAGCCTCGTTCTATCATTAAGTTATATGTAACAGCGAAATGAGCAGGATTTACACTGTCCATATTTATATTTTCAAAATAGTGTGAAAGTTGATAATTTTTCATTTGATATGGTTGAATCTTTGGTTTTATAAGAATATCATCAAGAGATAAGGGAATTTTATTATTTTTAATGAGTTTTTCGTTTTGTTGATTGTGTTCTTTTAAAGAGTGTTGATGGATTATGTAATCTTCATCATCTATCTTTATCTGTATTGGTTTAACTGATTTATTTTGCTCTTTATAAATAGGTTCAAATTCAGCCTCTAAGTAAGTATGGTCGGTGTCCACTAACTTATCATACCAATTTACAGGTTTAGGAATATAGATAGTGCCGTATTCGTTTTCTATGAGTGCTATTTTTTTAGTATCTGAATAAACATAAATGCATATATCATTTGATTTGTATTTTTTAGTTAAGTCTATTAAAGTGTACATGCCATTAAGTTTTCTATACACTTCCAAAGATATAAAAGTACGAGAAGTATAAAAACGACTAATCCCATGATGCAGATACCACAAAGTAAGATTTGTTATTTTTTCGGGATTATCTCTCAAATCATCAAGAGTTTTTAAAACATATTTCATAAGGTAAGAAACAGGATTATTTACATTTGTTTCTATATCTCCCATAGGAGCAAGATAACATCTCTTAAGTGATTTTACTATTGAATTAACCTTATTTTCTGGAACATATAAACTTATATGTAAATGAGGTGTACCATCTTTGTGAGGTTCTGTTACTCTAAAATAACATCTATGCTCTTTATCTATTTTTCTATAACTTCTTTCATTAAATAAACCTGCAGATAATAACCTAGACAACTCTTTAGAAGCATTATGAGGAGAATATTTATCAACTGTATTTGTATAATCTAATATAGGCTCAATGAAAGGAATGTTTTGCTTTACATGAGCATTTAAGAAATGATATTTATTTTTCTGTTTAGTGTGAACTTTAATAATTCTTCGACCACCAAATTTTTTATTAAATACTAATTTTTCATTCTTTTTACCGAAATTAATAGTTTTCATTGGATGCCATTTAGAAGGAAGAGTAAGAGAAAAAAATATATTTTTTAAGTTTTTTTCTTTTGCATAGTCGTAAGTCGACCAAGCTCTATGCTGTAACTCAGCTATGTACCTATCAGAATTTGTATAACTGTTACATACAAAATCAGCAAAAGGAATTATCTTATTATCTAGCTGTATCCCGTTACTAAGCATATAGTCTCTGTTGAACTCTAGTTTTTTTAAAGCTTTATATCTTTGGTAAGAACTTAATCCATAATTTTTCATTTTTGTCACTCCTTTAATTTTTGTACGATAACTTTTTATAGATAGCCAAGGGGAGTCGCTAAACTCCTCCCATCTCACTCGCTTTTGGTCGTCCTCGCTAAGGCGCTCGTCCTTGCGTTCTCTTCGTTCGTGTTTATATTAAATGGATTAATACTAAAATCTTTTCTTTTATTTGTCATTACTTCTTTACTTATAAAAAATTGTTTTAACTCTTTAGTTTTAAGCTCTTTGGGTATGAAATAATAATAATCAGTTAACTTTGATAAAGTTGATTTACTCAAAGTTTTCTCTATTGGAGTAAGTATGTAAACCTCATTTATAATCTCACTATATTCTAGTTCTAAAGAGTGTTTAATAACTATAAATTTAAAATAACTTAAAGATATTTCTTTACTGTCATATTTAGGGTCAGTATTCCAACAATAACGCTTATTGCAACGAACAGACAATAAATAATCATCAGATTTTGGAGGTGGATAATCAACATCTTCATAAGTTGATGTAACGCTATTGGATTGGTTTTCTTCTGTATCAGGAGTATCTGGAGAAAGTCTATAAAGAAGAAATTTGAAAAAAGCAGCGGATATAAAAAGAGCTATTAAAATATATATAATAAATCTAATTAACATTTTTTTAGGTTTATCAACTTCTCCACTTTTATATAAATCAAATATTTTTTGATTAGAAGTAATAGTATTAGAAGAAAATTTATTATCTTTTACAAAATAAGGCTCACTATAGTGTATATACCTAAGCTTATTACTTGCTAACTGTTTACTTTGAGGTTGAGCTTCATAATATATTTCAGCATGTACAAGGTACTCAGCATTTATTTGTTTAGGACTTTGAGCTATTATTATAATTCTCATTTTAAAATGTCCGTGATAAGCCAACCACCATGAAACAACATCATCATATCTTTTCATAAACAAAGAAGCTTCATCAAGAATTATTAAAGCGTCATTTATCTTGTGACTATATGCGTATCTATTTAATTCTTCATCACTTTTATCATCAAGAGCCATTTCGTACAATTTTGATAAATGTGTATATAAATCTCTCCAAACTAATTTATAAGCTACTGATTTAGAACCTCTATCCCTAAAGAGTTGGTTTATTTCTTTAAATTTAAAACCACCAATATTTGTAATAATATTAGTAAATTTTGGAGAAGCATTTTCATCTTTAACATAATCATTGTAGAGAATATCAACAGCTCTGTAAGTTTTACCCGTTCTAGGTTTACCAAAAAAATAATCAATCATCTTTTAAACCTTCTTCCTCAAAATTATTAAATGCTTCTTGATTGTATTTTTCTTGTAACTTTGATAATGTTCCTAAATCTTTTTGAAGTTGTGATAGTTTTTCACTATTATCAATGATATACGGAGTTAGAATAACAACTAAATTATCTTGCTCTTTTGTTGTTGATGTACTTCTAAACAATGCCCCAAGAAAAGGAATATCTCCAAGTAATGGGATTTGTGACTTAGAATCTAAAGTGTAGCTCTTAACTAAACCACCTATAATTATATTTTCGCCATGCCTAAGTATTGTTTGAGTGTTAATTTCTTGTTTAGAAGTTACTGGTTGACCCGTTTCATTATTACTACCATCATCGATTATGTTTTCTAAAATGATTGATACTTCTAAAGTAACTTTATCTGATGATGAAACACGAGGAATTATTTTTAAAGTCAAACCTATATCAGTTCTAACATAAGAGTTAGTAACACCACTATCAGAAGCAGAGACAGACCCACTTTGTAAAGAGATAGCTTTACCTACATATATTGATGATTCTTTATTATTAACGCAAAGAATAGAAGGATTAGAGATTGATTTACTTGCACCGTTTGTTTGAAGAAAGTCAATAGATGCACCAAGAGCCAAACCATCACCAACGAGCGAAGATGATAAGTTTTTACCTATCAAGCCTTGTATAGGAGCTATACCACTGAAATTAGAACTAAAAGAGAGTAAACCACCACTAGATAAAAGCCTAGCACCATCAAAATTATATTTAATGCCTAAATCTTCTGAATTTTTCTTATTTATATCTATTATACGAGCTTCTACATATACTTGATACTTTTCCTTATCTAACTCTTTTATGAGAGGTTCAAGAGCTTTTATGATGTGAGGAACACCAACAACTATAATAGAATTAATATCATCACTTTTAGAAACATTAGGCTTTAAAGATTCATCACTAAACTTTTGATTTTTTATGATGTCATTAAGAGCTTTAAATACTTCATCAGCTTTAGCATTTTTTAGATTAAATATTTTTAGTGTTTGATTATTTGAAGATTCAATATCAAACTTTTTTATCAACTTTTCAATAACTAAAACATTTGATTTTTTACCAATAACTATAATAGAATTTAAATCTTCATGTAATAAGATTTTAACCTTGTCAGACTTTAAAGAATCATTGAAAAGAAGTTTAGAGCTTTCATTTAGATATGTTAGAAGTGCTTTAGCTTGTACATTTTTAATCTCATACATAAACACATCATTATTTAGTTTAATATCTATCTTTTTTATTATCTTCTTGATTACATTTATATTCTTTGGATAATCACTAATAAGTATCATGTTAGAGCTTTTAATAGTTATAAGGTTTGAATGTATAGAAGTTAAACTTTTAAGCTTTGAAGCAATAATATCAACATCATTATTTTTTATTTGTATGAGGTGGGAAACTATAAAACTATTATTTTTTAAACTACCTTTATAATTTGCTTCACTCTTTACAGCTTTAGATATTTTAATCACTTCATAGATAGAACCATTTTTTATGAGTGTATAGTCTTTAGATTTTAAAACTGATGATAAAATGCTTATAAGTTCATCATCATAAATCGAGACATTACTAACTAAGTTAACTTGACCTTCAATAATATCAGTAACTAAAATATTCTTATTAACTAGCTTTGAAACTATTTTAATAAACTCATTGATTTTTAAATTTGAAAAATTTACATTTACTAAACTTCTAGCATTTAGATTAAACACCAAAAATAAAATTATAAATAGATACCTAAACATTGTTACTCCTATATTTAAATTAAGACCTTACAAACGCTAAAACTTGTTTGACTCCAAATCCTGCGACTAAGATTGTTATATATATGCTTATCCCATCTAGTACACCAAAATAAGCAGCTAAAGACATCAAAGAATTTCCTACAATGTAAGGAGCTACTAGATTTTTTAAGTATGTAAAAGCAAGGGTTAGAAGTGCAGTAAAAACACCAAAAATCATCATTTTAGAAACAAACGGATGTTTCATAATAAAACTAGCAATAGAGGCTATACCACTAAATCCAGCCAATAATAAAGATATAGCCATCTTTAAACGCTCCTAAATGTGTGAATGAAGCCCATAAGGGCAAAGAAAAACATGATTAAAGCTCTTATATCAGCCATTGGAAAACCATTGAGCATACTAGGGTGAAAAACTGTAATTTTACTACCCATAATATTCGCGCTATACTCAGGAATAGAACCGCCAGACATTCCACTTAAACCAAAAATATTAAAATAAGTTGTTTTATCAAATGCAGAAGAAACATCACTTTTAAAATCACCAAACTTTGAAGAACCATCATCTGTTAAATCTACATTTGCAAAAGGGTCATCGCCAAGTAATCCTGCTTGTAAATTTTCATTAATATTCCTAGTATTAGAGGCGATGTTTTGAAATTGAGAGTTATTTTTTAAAGTTGTCTCATTCAAACTTGTCAAACCTTTATTATTTGATTTTATAAACTCATCAATACTTTTTAAAGATTTGTTTGAAGTTGATGTATTTTTAATAATATCGCCTAATTTATTATTTCTGTCAATAGCTTTATTGTTTAAATCATTCAATTTATTATTTCTATCAGTAGCTTTATTATTTAAATCAGTCAATTTATCATTAGTAATTTTTATTTTAGAATCAATACTATTTAACTTCTTATTTGGTAAAGGATTAGTTGAAGTATTATTATCAGGACTAGGATTGTCTGGTAAATCTTTTTTAGGCTTTAAAAAACAATATTCAATATTAGGACAAGTAAGAGAATCGGCAACGAAATATAAAGCCTTTGTATAACTAATTCCGTCAACCTTGGCGTAACACTCATCTTTATTTAAATTAGACATATAAACAAAACCCGCAGGTTTACTATTTTTAACTGTAGAAGTACATTTTTGTTCTTTTTTATAATGTGCAAAACAATATGAACGCTCACAAGCCTTACCTTTATCATCAACATAAAATATACTATCAACTTTATTTTTATTTGAAACTAAAGATTTACATTCAGGAATAGTTTTATAATATGGAAGATACTTATAATCAGAATAAGGAAATTTTGGAGAATTAGGAAAAAAATGTTTTGTTTGTGCAAAACCTTTGCAAGAACCATCAGGAGAACCACCACCACTAGTAATATCAGGGTCATCTTTATCAGGGTCGGTAATATCAGGGTCACCGTCGCCGTCTGTATCTAAAAGACAATCATCATCTTTTTTCACATAACCATCAGCACAATCACAAATATTGGTATCAGGATTTAAAACTTGATTTTCTTTATCTTTACAAGTTTTTGGAGGTGCTTCACAAAGTTCGGTTTTTGTATTAAATTTTAATCCATCTTTACAAGAAGCATATTTACAAAGTATGGTAGAAGATGAATAAACTTCAAAAGAAATGTAAAATGAATTTTCTGTAACACAATTTGTTTCATAAAATATAGAATCTACTTGAGCTGATATAAAATCTTTACCATCTAAACCAGCATTAATACAAGAACCTTGTGAAGCACCACCTAATGTATTTCTATTTTTTAATTTATAATTTGAACAACCTGGTTTATATATTACATTATATTTTTCAATAGTTAGAGGAGAAGTTATTTTTTTTTGAATAATAGAAGAATAAAGTGAAACACTAAATAATAAAATATATAGTAGGAGGGTTTTTAAATACATGTCTAAACTCGACCACGAAAAAGAGCAGTTACAGAAAAAGCTATAAACATCAAAAGATTTATAGATGCTGTAATAGAAAAAAAGAAATCAAAAGCAGGGTCACCAATAATTGTAAAATCTAAAAAACTAGGCATTATCTTGCCTTCCAAAGAAAAAGTCCAAACATAGAACCACACAAAGCACCACTTATAGCCATAGCATAAGTATAATCTTCTTTTCTCATTCCTAAATCATCAGCTCTATCACCAACATTAGACATATTTACATAAGCATATATATTTGTACTAAATATAAATGACAATAAAAATATATAAAAAAACTTTTTCATAATCTATCCTAGAAACTTTAATACTCTTTTTGAACCCATGATAAAGGCTAAAAAGGCAACTAATGAGGTAACTATAAGAGCTATTTGCTCATTAGCATTTGAAGGGTCTATATCACTTGCAAGAAGTGGAGCAGACTGTACATCACTAACAATCATAAGGAAAATAAAAATATTAATGATGTACTTTTTCACTTTTGATTATCCGAAAAAACCAAGTAGTTTACGACCACCCCAAACGACAGCACCAATTCCAATCATTGCGATTAGAACTAAACCAATATCAGCCTCAGTAGTACCGAAATTAATATCAGTTGAAGTCAATGCAAACGATTGTGTACTCGCAAGAGCAACACCAGTAACACCAGTTGCAACTTTTGACTGACTCATTTTGTCAGTAACTTTTTTTGAAATTCTTTGAAATCTTTTCATGATTTCCCCTTTTGTATAAAATTAGCTAGAGTTCGTTACAACTCTGCTTTAAGTAATGTAACGCCCACTTAGAGCAAAATTGAAATAAAATCTATATTTAGAAATCCGAGTGATACCTTGGGTCATTGCTAAAAGTATCTCTATACTTTTTAGTCATAAATTCTCTTCTAGAAGTTCTTTTAGAACTAGAAGAAGTTTTAGTTTTTGGTATTCTTTGAGCTATTGGAGGATTTTTTTCAAGTCTTTTTTTAACATTGATAACTCTTCCACTTTTTGCTCTTTGTTTTTTCTCTGTTTTTACTTTTAATTTTTGAGATTTCACATACTGTTTAAGTGCTTTTTTCTCTTCTGATTTTTGGAGCTTTGCTTGTTTCTTATCAGATTCAGATTTACGATAAGTTGCTTTATATTGATTTATTTTAGCTTGTCTATTTTCTCTTTTTATCTGTTTTTTAGCTTCTACTCTTGAAGTAAAATTTTCTAAACCTAGAAAGTTTAAAAGCTGTTTAGAAGCCCAAATCAATGATAAAACAGAAACCATTGCACCAATTACAAGAAGTAAATTATCCATAAGAGGTGTAAATATTGAACTTAAATTCATAATAATCTATCCTTTAATAATTTTTATTTAGTTAACTAACGCACTATCGTTTGTTGTCCCTATCGTTTCACTATGACGGGATTTATAAATTATATTATCTCTTCTTGTTCTCAGTTCGTCTAAGAGTGCTTCAATTTTTTTTTTTTCTTATTTCTTTATCTTTACATTTCTTTAAATCTGTTTGATGAATTAAAATAGAAAAATTAATATTTCTTAGACTACTGATGTACATTTTTTACTTCTTATATTCTTGTTTAGTTCTCTTAAATTTTGAGTAATCAAGAGGATTTTTATCTAAAGTTAGAACAGCCATTGAACGGTCAGCATAAAACTTTTGCCCCCATTGGTCGATACTTGAATGATAAGCTAAAGCAATAAATTTACCGATAGAACCTTTTAGTTCTTCATAGTATTCTTCATCTGTATTTACAGTTTCTACCGATACTTTGCGAAAACCTTCTTCATCTATACCGTCAAACATAACTGTTAAATCTGTACTATATGAAACTTTATCAGTCTTCTTGTTTGTGTACTCTGAAGGTTTAACTTCTAGTAGTTGTCCTATTAAATGTGTTGTCATGATGTCACTCCTCAGTGAATAAAATATTCTTAATCAACTGTCATGTATAATTAAGTTTTTAGAACATAAAGAAAGAGTTTATAAGGGAAAAATAACCCTACTATTCACTACAATTTTTATGCTCTAAATACTCAACTAAATATCACTCTATTTTTTTTGACCCTCCCAGGAGTGACCGAGAGAGGAAGATTAGCTTTTTAAGAGTTCTAACTATTGCTCTTGGACATCCCCGACTTATATCAAACTTGATATACCATTATGTGATTGCGGTTTGTCAAATTTTTTAGATACTTTCGTTATTTTTTTCATATGAACAATATTTGTCTGTTTATTGAAACAATTTATACAAGGAACAGAATTATCGAATAAAACTGATTTTTGAATGACATAATTTTTCATTTTAAAATCCTTTTAAATTTTTTAATAAGTTTTTGTTCAGATTTAATTTCACATCTGACTAACATGTAATATTTTTGATATTCTCTTGTACCAGGAGAACTGTCTTCTAAACTTTCTTTTTCATCTACTAATTTTTCAATCTCTAAACTAATATCTTCTAACTTTTTTTTTAACTTTTTTAATCTAGTCATTTTAAAATCCTTTTAAATTTTTTAATAAGTTTTTGTTTAGATTTAATTTCACATCTGACTAACATGTAATATTTTTGATATTCTCTTGTACCAGGAGAACTGTCTTCTAAACTTTCTTTTTCATCTACTAATTTTTCAATCTCTAAACTAATATCTTCTAACTTTTTTTTTTAACTTTTTTAATCTAGTCATTTTAAAATCCTCTTAAACAAATTTACTAAAACCGCTTTAACTTGTGTATATGAATGTTTAATGTTCTTTTTGATAATATTCATAAGAGTTATCGCAGTTTTGCGATGAGTAGGAGTGACTAGATTTATAGTAGATGTATGTATATACTCTATTACTTCATTAGAGTATGTAATCAATTTATCGAAGAACTCTTGGAACAGAGTCGGTCTTTGAATTTTTGAGAAATTTACTTGCATTTTGTCACTCCTTAAAATGTATAACTATTTTACATATAATAATATTGTACAATTATTTTACTTTAATTTAACTTAAAATGTATAATAATTTAACTAAGAAGGTAAATAATTTGAAAAAAGAAGATATTGCAAAACTATTTAACATATCAAGACAAACATTAAATAATTGGGAAAAAGAAAAACCAAAACTTTATAAAATAATTGAAAAACACTTTGAAGAAAATAAGACATATCCAGACTTTGAAAGTTCAGAATATATGGTTAATGAAATTACAAATGATTTAAAAAAATTACCACTAGGACAAATTAAAATATTATATTACACAATCAAAACTAAACTTGCAGAACTAGGACATTAAAATGAAATTAATTTTAATCATATTAATCAATGTAAATATTATATTTGCATTTGATAAAATATATGAAATAAAACACGGAGTTAAAGAAGTTATTGTAAATCTTAAAAGTGTAAGAGGAATAGAGTTTATAGACAGAGAAAATAATAACGGAAATGGAATGTATTTACAAAACAATAGAGAAACTTTTTATCTTCAAAGACCAATATCATTAAAAAAATATCATATAGGATATTTATCTCGTACAAAAATAGTTAATGGAAAAAAAGTAACAAAAAAAGGAAATATAAAATATTATGAAATTAGATTATCATGTCTAAAATCAAATCATGTATATTTTAATTGTACTGAACATTAAAAAAGAAAACGGTAGGAAAGATAATGGAATTGATATTATTGCTAAAAAAGAAAAAGAAATATTATTTATACAATGCAAGAATTGGAGTGCGAACAGTACTAGAAAAGTAAAAGCAGATGATATAAAAATAGCAAGACAAAATATTGATGATTTTTTAGAAAAAAATCCATTGTATAAACTAGGAGGATATAAAATAAAAATAATATATGCTATATCAGAAAATGTATTGCATGGGAGTGCGTATCATTATATACAAGATAATAGTGATGTCGTAGAGTTTAGAATAATTCCGATGATAGATTAAAATAAGAAATTTTATAGATGATGGATAAAAATATGTTACAATTACACAAGTGGAAGAGAGCGAAAGCTCCCTATTTTAATATAACGGTTCGGCTAAAACCATTAAAACCACAAATGCAAGTACTATGTACATGAAGTATCTCCTCTCAAGGGGATACCGACTAATCCCTCAACCCTCTAATAAAAGAAACACCAAAGCCTAGAAAAGATAAATCATTTGTAACAGCGGAAGTATAGCACAAAGTAAAAGAGAGTTAGAAAGTGGCTAAAAAAGAACTAAACAGGGTAAGGTTTTTTCGAATCTCTCCTTGTCCACCATAAAGCCCTAAATGTAGGGGTTTGAAGCACCTTTTTGAAAATCACTTTTTTTCTTGTCGTACCCCTCAAATATAAATATTTATTGACCTATCAAAGTTTTCATTAAACGAATCTATATAATTAACATATACATCAAAAACCATTTGAGAATTTGCATGACCTAGCAATTGAGCTAATTGAACTGGAGTTACTAAATTATTATAAAGCATATTTGTAGCGTAAGTATGCCTAGCGTTATATGGTCTTCTATATTCTAAGTCTAACTCTTTTAATGCCTTCTTCCAAAAGTTTTCAGCAAAGACATGATTATCTTTATAAGGTTTTTTGTACTGAGTGATAAATAAATATTCTTCATCATGTTTTTTGTATAGTTCTGTAATATATGGTTCTAATAATTTTATAATAGGAACATCTCTAATGCTGTATTTTGTTTTAGGAGTAGATTCTCCATAGCGTGAGCGTGTTCGTTGAACTGTAATAATTTGCTTTTTGAAATTTATATCACTTTTCTTAAGTGCCATTATTTCGCCCGAACGCATACCCGTATAAAATGCTATTGCAAGATAATGACGATAGTTATCATTTTTTGCTAAAGACATAATTTTATTTACTTCATCAGCTGTAAAAGGTTTTATTTTTGGAGTGTCAAATTTTGGAAGTCTAACAAGTCTTACGGGATTACGATTTATAACTTCATCATAAAGAGCTTCTTGCATGATACCGCTTAAGATACTCAGATATGTTCTTTTAGATTTACCGCCTACATCATCTATGTCATATAACCATTTTTTTATGTTACTAGGTTTTATATTTGCTATGTCTGAATCTCCAAAAGTAGGATTTAATCTATCCTTAATTATATTTGTATATTTGTCTAAAGTAGAAAATTTTAGTTCATGCTTTTTAAACTCTAAATATAGTTTTGAATAGTGGCTAAATTTAATCATTTTTTTTGTTCCGCTGCTAAATCACATTTAATACTTTTTCGTGATAATCTTTTGCGACATGTAGAGTCATAACATTTCTTTTTTCCAATTAACTCACGACCACAACCACACGCACACCTTTTTTTATCCTGTTGTGTCACAGATTCTTTATGCAGCAAAGTCACACTTTCAACAGCTGGAGTAATTAAACTATGATTTTGAAAACAATCATCACAAATAGATAAAAAAAATGTAGTATTTTTAACACCAATAGAATTGCAAAAATTTTTAACTTTTAATTCTGTATCTTTATTATTTAAAAAATCCATATAGTCAAAATCTAGATATTCAAACAAACTAAAAATATGAACTTTTGAATCAAATCTATTATGAGCAGTATGGTTAAACTGAGTATTACAAACACTACAAATAAAACCACTTGACATACGAGAATCAAATGAAATATTTCTATCATTAAGAAATGTTGTAAAACTAATTTTACCTTGAGAGGATTTTAATGTCACACTTTTTTCTTCTCGATAGTTCACACCTTTGTTACCTGGATCAGTCACATCTAAAACAGCTTTTGCAAGAACTCTTCCAACAGATAAAGGAACACCATTTCCTACAGCTTTCTTTTTACCTTTTACATTAAAATCTTTTAAATCATAATCACTTGGTAAACCTTGGATATGGCAAAGCTCTTTAAAACTTCTATCATCAGAAGCTAAGGCACAACCACTTATAATATTTTTCATAGTTCCACGAGGTATATCTAAGTAAAAATTTTGTTTTGAGCCGAACTGAATATGTCTTAATCTTGAATAATCATCATACCAACCCTGATTAATATCAATTCGTTGGTGGGAATATTCACGCAGCGGAGTCACACTATTTTTATTTAAGTCAGTCAAATTTGGAACACCTTTGACATTTTCCAAAAGATACCAATCAGGCTCACACTCTGAAACTACTCTTAAAAACTCTATTATCATTTTATTAGAATAATCAGTTTTAACTCTCTTCAATCCGCTAAAGTCTTGACAAGGACTTCCACCAATCACACCAGAGAATTTATTTTTCATACCTGTAAAGTCACGGACATCTTGACCAGTTATCAAGTCACCAGCCGATACAACACAAAAGCCATTTTCTCTAAAAGCTTGGTCTAGTAAACCGACACCGCTAAATAGGCTAAGAACTAATTGCATAATATAACACCATTATCTAAAACTTCAATCTTTTTATATAATCTATCCTTAATTATATTTGTATATTTGTCTAAAGTAGAAAATTTTAGTTCATGCTTTTTAAACTCTAAATATAGTTTTGAGTAGTGGCTAAATTTAATCATTTTTAGTAACAGTACCAATACTTACTAAATTAGACAATCTGAACATGTCACCCTTAATTATCTTTTTAGCTTCCTTCGTAGGCTTAAGAACAATTATAGATTTTTCTAAAGCGTTTTTTTGCTTATTATAGTTACAACAATTAACAGAACAATAAGTCGTAGGTTTATAAAGACTATAATCTTTAAATTCGTTATGACATATAGGGCATTTGCTTATTCTCATTTTAAAATACCTCAAAAGCTTCATACATACTAGATGGTTTCAGCAACTCACCCGCTATCAAGCCTCGTTCTATCATTAAGTTATATGTAACAGCGAAATGAGCAGGATTTACACTGTCCATATTTATATTTTCAAAATAGTGTGAAAGTTGATAATTTTTCATTTGATATGGTTGAATCTTTGGTTTTATAAGAATATCATCAAGAGATAAGGGAATTTTATTATTTTTAATGAGTTTTTCGTTTTGTTGATTGTGTTCTTTTAAAGAGTGTTGATGGATTATGTAATCTTCATCATCTATCTTTATCTGTATTGGTTTAACTGATTTATTTTGCTCTTTATAAATAGGTTCAAATTCAGCCTCTAAGTAAGTATGGTCGGTGTCCACTAACTTATCATACCAATTTACAGGTTTAGGAATATAGATAGTGCCGTATTCGTTTTCTATGAGTGCTATTTTTTTAGTATCTGAATAAACATAAATGCATATATCATTTGATTTGTATTTTTTAGTTAAGTCTATTAAAGTGTACATGCCATTAAGTTTTCTATACACTTCCAAAGATATAAAAGTACGAGAAGTATAAAAACGACTAATCCCATGATGCAGATACCACAAAGTAAGATTTGTTATTTTTTCGGGATTATCTCTCAAATCATCAAGAGTTTTTAAAACATATTTCATAAGGTAAGAAACAGGATTATTTACATTTGTTTCTATATCTCCCATAGGAGCAGGATAACATCTCTTAAGTGATTTTACTATTGAATTAACCTTATTTTCTGGAACATATAAACTTATATGTAAATGAGGTGTACCATCTTTGTGAGGTTCTGTTACTCTAAAATAACATCTATGCTCTTTATCTATTTTTCTATAACTTCTTTCATTAAATAAACCTGCAGATAATAACCTAGACAACTCTTTAGAAGCATTATGAGGAGAATATTTATCAACTGTATTTGTATAATCTAATATAGGCTCAATGAAAGGAATGTTTTGCTTTACATGAGCATTTAAGAAATGATATTTATTTTTCTGTTTAGTGTGAACTTTAATAATTCTTCGACCACCAAATTTTTTATTAAATACTAATTTTTCATTCTTTTTACCGAAATTAATAGTTTTCATTGGATGCCATTTAGAAGGAAGAGTAAGAGAAAAAAATATATTTTTTAAGTTTTTTTCTTTTGCATAGTCGTAAGTCGACCAAGCTCTATGCTGTAACTCAGCTATGTACCTATCAGAATTTGTATAACTGTTACATACAAAATCAGCAAAAGGAATTATCTTATTATCTAGCTGTATCCCGTTACTAAGCATATAGTCTCTGTTGAACTCTAGTTTTTTTAAAGCTTTATATCTTTGGTAAGAACTTAATCCATAATTTTTCATTTTTGTCACTCCTTTAATTTTTGTACGATAACTTTTTATAGATAGCCAAGGGCGACTACCTTGCTCACTCACTCACTCCTGACGTCGCTCGCTCGCTCGTTTGGTCACCTTTCTATAGTATATTTCCAACCTTACGAGAATTACCATTGACTTTATTTTCTGCTGTATTGTCAAAATTATTTATAAGTTGATAAGAATTTAATAAACTTTGATGGATCAATACATTTATATATTTAGATGTAGGTGTAATGCGTTGCTCAGTAATTTTGTAAATTACATTTTCATCTAATAATCTATTTAATACCCCTAAAGGTACAACTTGTTTTCCTATATAACAAATATTATTATTTACAAATATCCTATATAAAACTTGTGCATCTATATTATGATATGGTGCTTCTAAATATCTATCAAATTGAGTTTCCTCGTGAATTTCTTCTTTTAAAACAAGTTCGTTTTGTGAAGAATGAGGGGATTGTGCAGATGTAGATATTTCTTTTTTTATAACAATATTGGAGGTTTGTTCATTCATTTTTGAAAATAAATTATAAAAAACTAAAAAAGCAACTATAAAAATAAAAGAGAGTAAAGCAGCAAAAATGTAAATATATTTACCCCAAAAAGATTTACGCTTTACAGGTCTTCTACCTGAGTCACCACTTGTATAAAGTTCAAAAGGTGCAAAATCATCTCCATTTACAGCTTTTAACTTATCTAATTTCTTAAATTTTATTTTAGAGCGTCCACCTGAAATAATAGTTCTACCATCTTTATCATATTGATCAAAAACTATATCATTTTCAGGGTCTAACTTCTGATTGGATTCTAAAGAAATATATAACTCATCTAAATCTCCAACAAACTTACCGTGAATCTTATCTGCACTTTGAGTAGCTAAGAATATATCACAAGGTCCATAATGGCGATGTAACGACATGAAATTAGCTATATATTCATTCTGAGGAAGTAGAGCTTGTGCTTGAGAAAAAGTTGATAATCCAAACTGACACTCATCATATATTAAAAGAGTAGGGACTCTATCATCTTCGGGTTTATCATCTTCTTTTTCTTGTTGTCTAAAGATTCTTTCTATATCATTTTTATGCCAATGCTTCGATTCATGAATAATTTCAATTTCTGAATTACCTGAAAATTCTCTAAATAAATTCTCATCAAAACCTTTAATATTTAAAATCAAACGACCATATAAACTATGTATAGGCTTCTTTATATGAATCTCTTTTTCTTTACCGTCTATAATCTCAACATCATAAACATCTACTTCCTCAAATAAATATCGAATGAAATACATAGACTTGCCTGAGCCGCCAGCACCAATTATAGCCTTAATCATTAGTTAGTCCAATATTTAGCAACTTTAGATTTTAACCAATTAGCACTAGCAAAAGAAATAGAAGTACCTATCAGAAAATCAACTTTTAACCTGGTTAAAAAATAGCATACAGTGGGTGTAATCCACGATGTGAAATCAGTATAATTAACAATTATCACTTTAAAAGTAGCCAAAATACTAACAAGCATTGCTAAATATAAAGTGAAAGCTAAACCTTTACCTATCAAATGTAACATTCTAAACCACCTTTAAGTTTTTAAAAAATCTCGCAATCCACCAATATATAAAAGAGCTATAAAAAAACCTGCTACTTTTTCAAGAGGTAGTGATGTTACAAAATCTCTAGGAGGAAATTCTAAAACTTTATTCGACATAGTCCATTTAAAAGTTTCTAATTTGCAATTGGAGCCTAATTCTATATCTAAAATTAATTTATTATTTTTATACCAATCTTTTGGAGTTTTAAAAAAATCTTCAGGCATAGAAGCTTCTTTATAGCAATCTAATATTTCTTTGAAAGAACCCTTACTCATACAATCAGAATCAGAAGGTTTAGAAGTATTTGAATCCTCGCTTTTACCACCACCAGAAGAACTTGAACTTGAAGAAGAAGTATTTTTGTCGTTTATATTAGACAATAAAGAATTAGTAGTATTTAAATCTAGACGAATCCCACTTAAGATATCTTCAATATTTTTATTTGATGTTTGAGCTCTTTTTGTAGCATTTTTATCGGCTTCATTTTTTTCTTTTTCTTTACCGCTTTTGTCTTGTTCTTTTTTATCTTTATCAATTTCAGGTTTTGTGGAATTAGAATCAAGATTTTTCCAACACTCACCCCATTTGTTGCGTTTATAATTATCTTGACACTCACATTTTTTTGTAGATTCATTAAATTTTTCATACCATTTAGTATTACAATCATCAGGTTTTTTTATCCTTTCATTATCATCAGGTATTACACACTTTATAGTATCATTTGTAACTTTTTTACCATTATGAGAACACTCTGGATAGCCAATAACTATATGTGTAGCCATATTACAAGAGCTGAGTGTGTTTTTATACAAATCATCACAGGGATTAGTTTTAATCTTTTTTTTAGGTACACACTCAGCTCTTTGCAAATTTGGTATTTTTCCACCGTTTCCATCATCAATATCTACACATGAAAATTCTAAAGTATTTGATTCTAATGAACAAGAAGATAAATGAGCTAATATAAGTTCATTACATGTGTAAAAACTTGTAAAAACACCACGACAAGTATTATCGCAAGTTTGATAATATAACTCTCCATAACGAATGCCTTTATCAGCATTATTGAAAGTACCGTAACACATGTTTTGAGGAACAGGCAGGATAGTATCTTCATCTTTGCAAGGAGGTGCCTCACATTGTTCGGTTTCTGTATTCCATACTTGTGGAGGAGTACAAGTTTTTGGAGGCAATTTACCATCATATTCGCATATCTCTCGTTTTGGATAAGTTCTATCAACAAAAAACCCCCAACTATTATCACTATAAGAACAATAACCTTGAGATTTTTTTGCAGTCAGTTTTATTGCAGAATTATAAACAACACCTATCAAATTATTACCATTATTTATTTTCGGACAATTAAATTTATTCCACCTATCCGATTCAATAATAAAAGAGCGTATAGTTGATAGTTGCGAACCACTAAATACTACAGAATTAGAACCAATACCAGGACCACAAATCCTTTTACCCTCTATATCGTATTGAGCTTTAATATTATAATGATTTCCATTTGTAGAAGTACGCCATTCATTAGTAATAAAATAAGAAGAAAATAATGAAGAAGAAAATAATAAACTATATAGTAGGAGAGTTATTATTCTCATAATATAGTCACTTTTATCAAAATTGAAAGAGTATTATTTATCGTTTTTTCACTTTCATACATAAATAAATATTCTACAACAGGGATATAACCTAAAATAGGTAATCTATGAGTCTTCTTTAAATTGTAATTATGAATCAAACCACCTATTTTTATTGTTTCTCCGCTTTTAATAGAAAAATTACTATTAATTACTCTTTTTGTTGTAGCTATCAGACCTTCTGAATAATCTTTCAAATTTTCCATATTTAAAGATACAGAAACATCTATCTTTCCATCTTTTCTTATTGTAGGTGTAGCTACGATTTTTAAACCTATATCTTGTTGCTTATAAGTATTACGAACTTTATTATTTGCATTATCGTCTGAGATTGAACTTGTTAAGACAGAGACTGTATCGCCTATAATCATTGTAGAAGTTTCTTTATTTTTTACTAAGACAGTAGGATTTGAAATAATATTAATGATGTCATTTGTTTCTAATAGTTTTAAAGTTGATTGTAAATCAAAAAAAGCTCCAAAAGTTGTAGTTTTAGTAAATACGCTACCTATATTAAAAATACTTTTAAAAGTTGAGTCCGCATTTGATTTAAAACCTAATTCTCTAAATTTGTCATTGTCCATTTCAATAATTGTAAGTTCTAACTTAATATTTTTTTTATTAGTGACAACTATTACTTTTTTTTCTTTTTTCTCAACAGCATAATAACCATCGTACCTATTGAGATACAAACCCTTAGATAATAAAGCTCTTCTATAAAAATCAAAAAGAACTTTGTTTTCTATATTATTAGGAAAATATATATCTACATTAAGATTTTTTATATCTATACTAAGTAAAATATTTTTACCTAGTTCTTCAGATACTAAAATAGTTAATGCTCTTAAATCAATAGTAGAAGGAGCGATTTGAAATGCAAACAAATTAATAGAAAAAATTAAAGATAGAAGAAATTTTAAAACCATTTTGAAGCCCTTTTTAAAATATCTGAAATCATCTTTACAGGTATTACATATAAAAAAACAGTGAAACAAACATTGAATATTTCATTTACAATTGCAGAATTTGTAATATTGAACTGAATAATATCAATCATGTTAAAGACCAAATAATTAAGATAGTAATAATTACGCCTATAGAAACATTTATAAATTCTTTAACTTTAGAAATATTATCAGGAAAGCATTTTTTAGTAGTAGGATTAAAAATATATCCATTTGACATACTTACAGAATTTTTTTCAGTTGTAACTCTCCAGCTTAATTCTCCACTTCTAAGATAATAAAGATTTCCACCCTTTACATAATAACTTTGTACACATCTGTTTTCTTGATTGTAAAGATAATCAGAAGATAAAGAACTTAATAATAAAAATGTAACTAAAAAAATAATTTTCACTTTTAAATCCTTCTTTAACAAAAGGAGAAAAAAATCCCCTTGTTAAGCTTTTTTAATAATTTGCTCTATAAAAAAAGCTCCAAAAAATGAAGCTCTTAAAGATAAAATTACACTTGCAACTATAAAATAAGCTGTCAAATCAATCTGAGTCATATTTTTAACGATACAACACACGCTTAATATGAATCCAAGCAAGTGGAGCCAATCTAATACCTATGACAATACTTAAAACAGCACCAACAGAGGCACCAATCCAAGTTAAAGTAGTCATCATAGTTGTATACCAAGCAGGGTCAGCTGCTAAAGCCATAGTAGAAGCAGAAGCTAGAACTAAACCTACTCTAACGATTTTTTCAGCTTGGTTTTGATTCTCAACTGAGAAAGAATGTGATTGAATTATTTTAGGCATAATCAATCCTTTGTATTTTTTACACTGGGTTTACAAGCGTCATTTTCATCGCAGACCAGTTTTAAGCGTTTTGGGATTTCTTCATCTGAATAGAATTTATTGTAATCATCTTCTATCTCTTTTAAAGAATCAAACTTTACTAAACCGAAAGGGAAGGTTTGAACACCTACTTTATTATCACAATAGATATGTATATCTGTAACTCTTTTTTCTTTTAGTTTCAAGAGCTTTGAAAGTTTAAATCTTAATATGTCAAAATCATTTAATGTCAAAATCATAGTAATTCCTTAATATCCGTCAATAAGACTAATTAACTTTTTTTCTTTAGAACATAACTCTTCAGCTATAACCTTTGCGTCCATATAATCGCCATCTTCTTTTGCCTCTTGATAAGAAGCCTTTAAATCAGAAATTTGCTCTTTTAAATGAGACATATCTTTCTTCTTTTTAGGTCTTGCGAAATTCTTATTAAAATCGCTTGAAACATCTTCACAAGCACTTGAGCTAAATATACTCATTTTATTTATCCTTTACTAATTTTATTTGAGTTACTACCGCACTATCGTTTGGTGTCCCTATCGCTTTGCTTTGACGGGATTTTGAAGGTTATTACCTCTTTTTGTTCTTAGTATGTCTAGGAGTGCCTCAATTTTCTTTCTTGTTTTTTTCATCTTTACACTTTTTAAAATCTGATAAATGTATCGCAATAGAAAAATTTAGGTTTCTTAGACTACTAATTGACATTGTTTATTTCTTGTCTTTTGATTCAACTCTCTTAAACTTTGAATAGTCAAGAGGATTTTTATCTAAAGTTAGAACAGCCATTGAACGGTCAGCATAAAACTTTTGCCCCCATTGGTCGATACTTGAATGATAAGCTAAAGCAATAAATTTACCGATAGAACCTTTTAGTTCTTCATAGTATTCTTCATCTGTATTTACAGTTTCTACCGATACTTTGCGAAAACCTTCTTCATCTATACCGTCAAACATAACTGTTAAATCTGTACTATATGAAACTTTATCAGTCTTCTTGTTTGTGTACTCTGAAGGTTTAACTTCTAGTAGTTGTCCTATTAAATGTGTTGTCATGATGTCACTCCTTAGTGAATATTTAAATTTACTTAATCACTATCAATAATTAAGTTTTTAGAACATAAAGAAAGAGTTTATAAGGGAAAAATAACCCTACTATTCACTACAATTTTTATGCTCTAAATACTCAACTAAATATCACTCTATTTTTTTTGACCCTTTCAGGAGTGACCGAGAAAGGAAGATTAGCTTTTAAAGAGTTCTAACTATTGCTCTTGGACATCCCCGACTTATATCAAACTTGATATACCATTATGTGATTGCGGTTTGTCAAATTTTTTAGATACTTTCGTTATTTTTTTCATATGAACAATATTTGTCTGTTTATTGAAACAATTTATACAAGGAACAGAATTATCGAATAAAACTGATTTTTGAATGACATAATTTTTCATTTTAAAACCCTATTAAATTTTTTAATAAGTTTTTGTTTAGATTTAACTTCACATCTGACTAACATGAAATATTTTTGATATTCTCTTGTACCAGGAGAACTGTCTTCTAAACTTTCTTTTTCATCTACTAATTTTTCAATCTCTAAACTAATATCTTCTAACTTTTTTTTTAACTTTTTTAATCTAGTCATTTTAAAATCCTCTTAAACAAATTTACTAAAACCGCTTTAACTTGTGTATATGAATGTTTAATGTTCTTTTTGATAATATTCATAAGAGTTATCGCAGTTTTGCGATGAGTAGGAGTGACTAGATTTATAGTAGATGTATGTATATACTCTATTACTTCATTAGAGTATGTAATCAATTTGTCGAAGAACTCTTGGAACAGAGTCGGTCTTTGAATTTTTGAGAAATTTACTTGCATTTTGTCACTCCTAGTATGTAGTAGTTACTTAATTAGGTAACTACGACTTATTAATATTTAAATTATATATCATATTAACTTAAGTGCAGTTTAAAATTAAGTAATAATGAGTTAGATATGAATAAATAAGTAATTTTGATATAAAATAATTATATAAATAGGTAATAAAGATGAATAAATCAGAAATAACTAGAGAATTGGAACTTGATTATAAAACATTTAGTAAATGGGAAGATGGAAGACCCAAACTATATAAATTTATAATTAAAAATTTTTATAATAATGAAAAAGATATAAATCTAAATAATGATAATAATTTAGTAAAAGAAATAGTAAAAGAATTAAAAAAACTACCCGATAATAAAAAAAAGAAATTTTATTATTTAATAATGGCAGAATTAGCAGAAATGGGAATATAATGAAAAAAGAAGAAAATGAAAATAAAATAATATATTTAAAAGCTAAAGAAATAAGAGAATATTTTAAAATCACATCAAAACAACTTCATGAAGTTTTAGAACTGTTAAAGTGGGCAACCAAGTCAGATGATAAAGGTTGGAAAGCTACTAAACTTGGAATAGACAAGGGTGCTAAAGAGGGTGTATATATGGGTGTTAATTATATACATTGGAATGAAAAAATAAAAAATGACTTTGAATTTATAGATGTTGTAGAAGGTTTAAAAAATAGTAAAAAGATAAAGGATCAAGTAAATAAAAAAAATGTCATTAAAACAAAGAAAATGACAGATAAAGAGAAAAAAGAAAAAGGCGATGAATATGAACTCTTTATTGCAAAACACTTTAGAGAACAAGGACATACAATTGCAGAGCATGGAAAAGATAATGGCGTAAAAGATTACGGTATAGATATCATTGCTAAAAAAGATAAAGAAATATTATTTATACAGTGTAAAAATTGGAGTGCCAATAGCTCAAATAAAGTAAGAGATAAAGAAATAAAAGTAACAAGGCAAGATGTACAAGATTATAAAGAAAAATACCCATTATATGAAATGTACAAAACTAAAATAATATATATAATGTCTGAAAATGTATTACATGGAAGTGGATATCACTATATACAAGACAATAGTGATGTAGTAGAGTTTAGAATAATTCCAATGATAGATTAAAATTAAGAGAATTTAAATTATAAGATTTTGTAGATAAAAAAATAGTAGTCAGAGGGGTAATTAATCCCTCTGTTTTGATTAGTATAAAGAGGGTGTAAACACCATAAAAACTAAAAAGGCTACTATCAGCTTATTGTGCAAAATAAACTCCTATCTTGAAATCCTAATCCCACACCTAACACCACTTGCTAAAAAAAAAGCAAAAAAAAAGGCTAAGACCGAAGTCCTAACCTTAATCTTCCAAAAAAAAGTATAGTAATTAATTACACCTTTATAAGGAGTTACCTTGCACAGTAAACAAAAGTATATCATAGTAAAAAGAATATGTCAAAAATCATCATTTTATAAAATTAATAAAAATATGTTACAATTACACAAGTGGAAGAGAGCGAAAGCTCCCTATTTTAATATAACGGTTGGGCTAGAACCATTAAAACCACTAGTATAAGAAATAACTTCACATCGTGTCTCCTTTCTTTGGAGATACCCTCTAAATCCAAATATCCCTTTAACACCCATAAGCCAAAAGAAGAGACAATGCTTGTAACAGCGGAAGTATAACACAAAGTAAAAGAGAGTTAGAAAGTGGCTAAAAAAGAACTAAACAGGGTAAGGTTTTTTCGAATCTCTCCTTGTCCACCACTTTACAAATGATTTTGCTATACTTACAAAAAATAACTATGGAACCATAATTGATGATAAATGAAGTTGTACTAAATTATATATTGCTGTTTATATTTTTAGAAATATATGAGTTGCAGTGGCAAAAAGCCCAAACTATTATGGGTATGTTAGCTCGAATGTATCAGCATTATTCTAAAAGTATATTCTTATTTTTGATTATGCATCCTACATTTTACTTTGCTATCGGGTTTATGGTTTTAAATGATTATAATATTTATGCAGTTACGCTATTACTTATTAAATCACTTGATATGATTACAAAAATTTCACTTATTAAACAAGTGTTTATTGATGAAAATTTGTCTGATGAGATGACTTTGGCTCTCTTAGCACCAATTAACAAATTTATATTGTACATGGGTTTAGTAATTTATCTTCCTCTTATATATCTATCTTTAGAGAGTTTTTAATGTTAAGTAAATCATGGTCAAACTTACTACAAGCACAGATGCAAGAAGATTATTTTAAAAAACTTGAATCATTTGTTGACAAAGAATATAAAGAAAAAACAATTTTTCCAAAACGAGAAGATATATATAGAGCATTTAATTTAATAGAAGTTCCAAAAGTAAAAGTTGTTATAATCGGGCAAGACCCTTATCATGGTGAAAATCAAGCAAATGGTTTGGCTTTTTCTGTTGGAGATAAATGTAAAATACCACCTTCACTAAAAAATATATTTAAAGAGTTAGTAGAAGATATGGGATGCAAATATCCAATAACAGGAAACCTAACATCATGGGCTAAAGAAGGAGTTTTACTAATTAACACTGTCTTAACAGTACAAAGCGCAAAAGCAAATTCTCACAAAGCAAAAGGTTGGGAAATTTTTACAGATTTTATAATCAAAGAATTATCTTTAAAGTCTGAAAATATTGTTTTTATCTTGTGGGGTAACTCCTCTATCAAAAAAGCTTCTTTTATAGATGAGAGTAAGCATCTAGTATTAAAATCACCACATCCATCACCATTATCTTCATATAGAGGATTCTTTGGTTCAAAGCCATTTTCTAAAACAAACGAATATTTAAAGCAACATTCTAAAAAAGAGATTAATTGGAGTTTATCTTAAATTTTGCCATAACTGGTAAGTGGTCGGAGTAACCTTTACCTTTATGTTTAGGAACTCTAGCACGAGATACTTGCCATCTGAAAATCTGTTTCTTTTTAAATAGGTATTTTTTATCTAGGTTTTTTATAGAGCTTGTTATGTAAGAGATGCCATCTTTTATAAGAAGTGATTGTGAGATTAAAATATTATCAAGCGCCTCTTTTTTACCTCTGTAAATATAAGAGTATCTATCTTTTTCTTTCGCATCGTACCAAAGGTTATAAAAACTATTATGACCTTGTTTTATGGTTCTTAGCACATGATTTATACCTGTTTTTCCATTTGTATCGTTGTGTCTTCTTTTGCGTATAAATTTTATGTACTCTTCATAGTCAGAGTTAAAGTCACCTAGTAAGATTATATTTTTTTCATATCCAACTTGGGCAACTCTATTTCTTAAAACCTTAGCAGATGTTATTCTCATACTCTCAGGTCCCGATTTAGCTTTCCAATGATTTGCAAATAGGTATAAGTTTTGTCCATCTATATTTAGTTTAGCTTCTAAGATATTTCTGTATTTATAAGATGAAGTGACTTTTAATTCTTTTGTATAAACAAAAGGAAATTTACTTAAAAATGCTACATGAATAGCAGTAGGTTTATTATCTGTAATTTTATAATATTGGTAATATAAACCATTTTTTTTAAGCTCTAAACGCAAATCTTTTAAAGCATCTAGTGAATGAACTTCTTGAAGTGTTATGATGTCAGCATCTATATCTTTGATGACTTTTGCAATATTTTGCAGTTTAATTTTATAGTTTTTCTTGTTCCAAAGAGATGGAGTAAATGCTTTATACTCTTTGTGTTTATAACCTTTTTTATTTAAGTCAAAAAGGTTTTCAACATTGTAAGTAGCAACTTTGAACATTCTATCTCCATATAATGAACTGATTAATATAAGAAAAACAAAGAGGTGTTTCACTAATTAATGCCATTTAATCTTAATAAGTTTTGCGGATCAGGTTCTCGTCCCATAAGTTCTTCAAAATAGCTTTGCATACTCTTTGCTCCACCACCATTAAGTACCACATTAAGGTACTTTTTAGCAGTTTTAGAATCAAATATTCCTTCATCAACTACACTAAAAAAAGCATCTGCACTTAAGACCTCTGCCCATTTGTAACTATAATATCCAGCAGCATATCCACCAGCAAAAATATGAGCAAAACCATTTTGAAACTTATTATAACTTGGTGTTTTTATAAGAGCGGTTTCTTCTCTTATGTTATCTAAGAGTGCTTGAACTTCATCACCTTTATATATTTTAGAGTGTAGTTTAAAATCAAAAATAGAAAATTCTAATTGTCTAAGCATTCCAGATGCCGATAAGAAGTTTTTACTTTTAACAAGCTTTTGAATCATCTCATCTGAAATAATTTCACCACTTTCATGATGAGAAGCAAAAAGTTTTAAAACACTTGGTTCATAAGCAAAATTTTCCAAAAATTGTGATGGGAACTCAACTGCATCCCATTCAACTCCATTTACCCCACTAACTTCATTCTCATTGACACTACTTAACATATGATGAATCGCATGTCCCATCTCATGAAAAAGAGTTACAACATCATCATGTCGAAGTAAAGAAGGAGTCTCTGAAGTAGATGGAGGAAAGTTACAAACTATAAATGAAGATGCTAGTTGTTTTTTGCCTTCTTCATCTAAGCAATGTGATTGCCAGTTATGCATCCACGCTCCACCTCTTTTTGTTTTTCTAGCTTCTAAATCAAGATAGAGTCTTGCTTTTAATTTGCCATCAAGATAAAGGTCATAAGAACTAGCCTTTTCATCCCAAAGTTTTTCTTCTACTTTTTTAAATTCAATTGAAAATAGTTTGTTTAAAAAGTCAAACATTCCAGTTACAACTCTGTTTTGCTCAAAGTATGGGCGATATAACTCTTCATCTATTTCATATTTTTCTTTTTTAAGAAGTTCGCTATAGTAAGCACTGTCAAAACTTTGTAGTGTTTTGCCTGACATTTTCTCAACTTCTTGAAGTTCATTTTTTGCTTGATCTATTGATTTTGTTATTAAAGTTTGCAGAAAGTTTACTACGCTTTTTTCGTCTGTTGCCATTTTACTTTTTATAGAGTATTGTGCATAATTATCAAAGCCTAATATTTTGCTCATTTCATTTTTTAGAGCTAGTAATTCATCTATGATTTTTGCATTTTGTGGTGCTCTTGTTACATAAGCCTTGTATAAAGATTCTCTTATTTTTGCATTTCTACCGTAAGTCATATAGGCAATGTATGATGGCATCTGAAGAGTAAACTTATATTTTGTTTTAGAATCTTCCTCATATTTTGCACTCTGAATATCGCTTTGTGGAATTCCTTCTATATCAGCTTCATCTTCTATGATGTACTCATAATCATTAGTAGCATCCAGAAGGTTTTGTGAGAAGTTATTTGAGAGCTCACTTAGTTTTATATTTATCTCCCCAAGTCTTTGTTTTACTTTTGCATCTAGGTGTGCACCACTTAACTCGAAATTTAGTATATTTAACTCTAAAACTTTTTTTTGCTCGAAGTTTAAAGTTTCTTTTTCATTTTGTTGAATCTTGTTATAAGCGTTGTAAATATCTATATTTTGAGATATATTTGTAGAATATTCTGTAATTATTGGTAAAGAATCAGCATAAATTTTTTGTGTTTCATCTGAGTTGTTTACAGAGTTTAGATGCGATAAAGGTGTAAAAAAATGTTCAAGTTTTTCTTCTAGCATCTGTATCGGTTTTACAAAAGAAGCATATGTGTTATGCTCTTGTTTTAAAAATGTTTCTATGCTCTCATTGTTCGTTTTAATTTTTTTTTCTAAATCTGTTATAAAGCTATCTAGTTCTACATTAAATTTTAAAAATTTACTACTCATTCGTCTTCCTCATCTCGTTTTAATTTTATGGCGTTATATTTGTTTATCAGAATATCATCATACTCATCAGATAAATCTAGCAAGCGTTTAAAGGCAATTTTTCCTTCTTGTAGTGTTAATGATGAATCTACTATAAGGTATGAAAGATAGATAGTATTTTCATTTATTGAAAACTGTAAATATGATAATTTTTTATTTTGACTTAAAAGATAATCATAGATCTCATTTATCTTATCTTTAGGAATTTGGCACAGTTTAGAGTCTCCAATAATTATACCATTCTCATAATAGTTTATCTCTACCCTCGCACTACCGCTTTGTACTCTCCAAGATGCTTGCGAGCGTCTTGAAAGAGTAACATTAACATCTAAATCTGATAGAATTTCTTCTAAAAGTTTAGTAGCTCCAGAAGGTTTATACCCTTTTCTTCTTTGTTTTGCAACTAGAAGTTTTGTGCCACATTCAAAGCAGTAATCATTTTTTATCTCTTTTTCTTTTATGAAATTTTTACATGAGGGACATTTTATAATATTTATTTCTTTAATATTTTTGAAATTTTGTATTGTTTCATCAACATAAAAGTAGGGAAGAGCAAAACCTAAATTGTTAGCATTTTGAACAATAAAAGTATTTACCCCTGTGACTTCACCTTCAACATTTAAAAGAGGTCCACCACTATTACCTGGATTTATAGCTGCATCAATTTGAATATATTCTAAATCATCTTGAAGCCTAGATGCTTTTGAAACTATCCCCTCTGTAGCTGTATAGTTTAGCCCATAAGGATGGCCAATAGCAATAGTTGTATCACCATCTTTTACAGGTGATAAAGATAGTTTTAAAGGATTACTAGATGCTTTAAAATCAATATGGATAAAAGCTAAATCATAATCCGCATCATCATATATAACTTGAGCTATTGTTCTTTTGATTAGTTTTGAGCTGATTACAACTTCTTTTAATCCACTCACAACATGAGAATTTGTAATAATCAAGTCATCTATTATAAAACCTGTGCCTGTTCCGTATGGAGTCATAATTTGAATGATATTATCTACATATTTATCTAGTATATCTTGAGTATTCATTTTTATATCTCCTCGAAATTTAAGTGCTTTAGCTGAAGAAGATAGCTATTACTAAGTTCATTCATGGAAGAAAAGTTTAGTTTATCTCCAAAAGTTTCTAAAGATTTAAATTGACTTTGATTAGGAAGTATAGCCTCATCTACTCTAGCGATAATTGCTTTTTTAGCAAAGGTGTCTTTTTCTTCAAAATAAAGAGGAGTATAATCAAGAGCCTTGAAAAAAGATGGGTTTTGAATTTCGATTAGTGTATGTAAAAGAGATTTAGTTACAGGATTTAGACCATAGTTATACAAAATATTAAAAGGTATATAAGTGTAGATGCTAGGTATTATTTGCTTATAGCGATTGTTTTTATACCATCTTATTTTTATGAGTGATTCACTTATAAAATTATTTATTTCTTCTTGTGTACTTTTTTCTAAAGGATTAAAAGTATATTTTGCATTATAAAACTTACTACTAAAGTCTTCAAATTTCATAACTTTTAGTTTTTGTATGTATCTGTTTAGTTCTTCATTTTTTGCTTCAGGAGATAGGGTTTCATCATTAAAATAGCGTTGTATTTTTTTACTGATTTTTTGGTATATCTCACATTTTGGAACAAGTAAATAGTCGATTTTAAAAAGAAAATTTAAGTATAAAAAAGATTGCATTCCAGCATTATCATTTGTCGGAAGAGTTGATAGTTTTGCTTCTAGTTCATTTATCCATTGATGTAAAAAGTCATATTTTATCTTTAACTCCTCTGGAGATAATTTAACTAGATGCGTTGCATCTTTCAAAGTGATATTAGGAAATTCACTTTTTATAAACTCTTTGTCAAAGTCTGCAGTTAGAGCAATCTCTCTTAAAGGAAAAAATATTTTTTGTGGAGAAGCGGTAATGTTATCTTGAAAAATTTTTAGTTTAATAAAATCATCATCACTAAAGTAACATGCATATGTGAGTTGATAGTTTCTTTGTAGAATGTATCTTTTTAAAGCCACTTTAGCATCTGAAGTATTGATAATAATTGCCTCAGCATACAATTTTGCATTTGTAACGTGACCTCTTATTTTCGCACTTCCCTGAAATATTTCAAACTCTAGTTTATCACTCTTTAATTTTGTAATAATATTGTTGTTTGAATTTTCATTTGAAAAATTCTCTAAAGATTTGAAAAAATATTCGTAAGCCTTTAAAGTCCTGCCTTTTTCAAATGCTTCATAAGATTTATCAAAAAGTTCTTCTTCATTGGGAGATATAGAAGCGTTTATACCTCTTCCAAAAGAGTGTCTTAGATGCGTAGTTTTGTTATAAAAAAAGTTTAGCCAGTTCATATTTATTATGAGTCCATCCATATAAGTAAGATAATATTTAAGAGTGTCATTATAATGAAACCAGCCTTATAAAAAGCCAATGGTGAGCGTTCCATTAGTGTGGCATTTTTAGCAAAGAAAGGTTTTACTTTTGTTGGGTTTTTTAACTCATACTCCATTTCAGAATAATGTTCATACCTTCTGTCTTTATCTAGTGCTATTGAGCGTAAAATTACACTGTCTAACCAGTTTGGTATGTTGCTATTATACAAGCTTGGTTTTTTAGCTTCTTTAAATGTAGGTGATTGAAAAGGTTCTATTTCTCCATATGGATATTTACTAGTTAAAGCGAGGTATATTGTAACACCTATGGAAAAAATCTCACTTGATTCATTTATGGCTTCGTCTTCAAACCTTTGAGGAGAAAGAAAACTAGGTGTTCCTGCTTTAGTCGCATGTGAAAATATCTCCGTAATACTTCCAAAATCAATAATTCTAAATTCTAGACTTTCATTTTCGTCTTTTGAAATCATTATATTTGGAGGCTTTATATCTCCGTGAATTAAGTCATAGTTCAATAAAAACTGTGACATTTTTAAAAGTGTAGTTGCTAAAGCAATAGTATCATCAATAGTTATTTTTTTAATAGATAAATAGTTGTCTAAATCTTCACCTTTAAAAAGTTGCATTACATAGTAGCGATAAGTTCTATTTTTTGGAATAACTGCTTTTGGAAAAAATTCTGCTTTTAATCTTTTTGCATTCCAAGCCTCTTTAACGAAAATATCTAATGCAATTTCATCATCGATAGCTTCAATAGGAGCAAATTTTATAACATATTGTTTTGTTTTTTTACTACAAAGCCAAGTTCTTCCATTTTCAATAAGAGATTTTTCTAGCTTGTACTCATCAACTATCTGTCCTTTTTTTAAACTTTTTGGGATTGGCATGTTTTGTTGTTTTAAGAGTTGGAAATCGTTGGCTTTAAGAATTTTAACCACTACTGCTGTGGTATCATCAGGAAGGTTGTCTTTAACTAATTTAGAAGCTTTTTTTACTAAAAAAGAAGCCCCATTTAAGATACCAACCTCAAGTGTTTCTTGAGTTAAAACATTATAAAGTCCATCACTACAAAGTAAAAGACTATCATCAGTTTGAATAATATTTTCAAAATAGTAGGGTTCAACTTCTTTATCTATACCAATTGCTTGAGTAAGTACATTTTCATAACCTTTTTCCTCCATTGCGTGGTCATAGGATAGTTGATTTAGTTTTTTATTTCTATGTAAATATACTCTTGAATCCCCAACATTTGCACCATAAAGTTTATTACCTTGAATAACTATGATACATAGGGTTGTAACTAATTCAGGTCGCTCATAATTTAGCATAGACTCTTGGTAAAGAATAGAATTTATAGAGTGAATAAAAGTTTTTATTGATTTCTCTATGCTCCATGTTTTAGGACGAATTTTAAAATTATTCATAAGATAGCTTGTAACCCTTGAAGCCGCAACTGCACCTTCACTAGCACTTCCAACTCCATCACAGACTATTGCTATGGTTAAATCACCTATGGTCTTTGTATCGTAAAAGTCATCACCTTTTAGTTCTCTTCTTTTTGCAAGTGAAAAACCAGATGTTTTAATATTTGAAGATGGCATAAATCTCTTTTATTTTAGTATGAAATATTTTATCAAAATTTATACTATAATTTCTTAGAAGGTTGCATAAATATGAGTCAAAACATAGATTTAATCGTAAAATCAGAATTTATACAAAGTTACAAAGATGGATATCCACTTTTATCTAAAGAGTCTATCTCAAACCTAGATACATTAAAAGAACAAGGTCAAATATTTAACTTAGTAGATGCTAAGAAAAAGTTTATTGCGCAAGCTTATTATGGCATTCAAAATAAAGGATACGGTTGGATTTTATCTTTAAAAAAAGATGAAAAAATAGATAGTTCTTTTTTTGAAAAAAAATTTATAGATGCTATAAAATATAGAGAAGATTTTTTCTCCGATAAATCAACAACAGCTTTTAGAGTTTTTAATGCTGAAGGAGATGGCGTTGGTGGCTTAAGTATTGATTATTTTGATGGATATTATCTGCTTACTTGGTATTCTGAGGGCATCTATGTATTTAAACAAGAGATATTAAAAGCACTTAAAGAAGTAGTGAAATATAAGGGCATCTATCAAAAAAAGAGGTTTGACACTAAGGGAAAATATCTTGATGATTCAGATGATTTTGTTTGTGGGGCAAAAGCATCTACTCCTTTAATAGTTAAAGAAAATGATGTTAATTTTGCAATTCATTTAGATGATGGTGCAATGGTTGGTGTTTTTTTAGACCAAAGAGAAGTTAGAAAAACCCTGCGAGATAAATATGCAAAAGGAAAAACAACTCTAAATACATTCTCATATACGGGAGCTTTTTCAGTATTTGCATCTCTTGGAGGAGCAAGCAAAACAACAAGTGTTGACTTAGCAAAAAGAAGTTTGCCTAAAACTACAGAGCAATTTAGCATAAACAACATAGACGCATCTGCACAAGATATTATTGTAGAAGATGTGTTTAATTATTTTAAATATGCTGTACGAAAAAAGTTATCTTTTGATTTAGTTGTGCTTGACCCACCAAGTTTTGCAAGAAGTAAAAAACATACATTTTCTGCTTCAAAAGATTATGTAAAACTTTTAAAAGAAGCTATACAAATAACTTCTAAAAATGGGATTATAGTAGCATCTACTAATTCTGCAAATTTTTCGATGATGACTTTTAGAGATTTTATTTCAAGAGCGTTTAAAGAGTTAAGAGGAAGATTTCAAGTGCAAGAGAGTTTTTCTCTTGCACAAGACTTTAGAGTAAATCCAAAGTTTAAAGAGGGCAACTATTTAAAAGTTGTTTTTATAAAAAAACTTACTTAATTTCTAATAGTTCAACATCAAAAACAAGTGTAGCATCTGGACCTATGCTAGGGGGTGCCCCTCTTTTTCCATAAGCTAGTTCTGCTGGAATAACTAGATGCCATTTACTTCCAACTTTCATTTTTTGTAAAGCTTCTGTCCAACCTTTTATAACAGCATTTACAGGGAAACTTACAGTTTCACCTCTATCATAAGAGCTATCAAAAACAGTTCCATCAATTAAAGTTCCATGATAGTGAGTTACTACCGTATCTGTTAGTTTTGGAGATTTTCCTGTTCCTTTTTTGATTACGCTGTATTGAAGTCCACTTTCAAGAGTTATTACACCATCTTTTTTCTTGTTAGCTTGAAGATATGCTTTTCCTTCTTTTATGTTAAGGTTTGAAAATTTATCTACCATTGCAACTTCTCTTTTTTGTTTTGCTTTGGTAAATGTTTCCATTGTTTTACGAATTTCGTCGTCACTAAGCCTAGATTTTGTTCCTGAAAAAACATCTTTCATACCAAGTTTCATAGCATCTAGGTTTATATCATCTTTAGAAATCATCAGTTGTTTTCCAAGCTGAGTACCAATAACATAAGCTGCTTTTTCTTTTTGAGTTTTTAGTGATGTAACATCTGGTTTTTTAACTTCTTTTTTTGTGTCAAAACAAGCAGTTAAAAGTAGTGCTGAAGATATCGTAAGTATTAGAATTTTTGTATTCATCTATCGCCTTTTATTTAATTTAAGGCAATTATAGCGATAGATAATAAATGAACTTTAAAGCTAGATTCTACCGCCAGATTTAAACCCCCAAGTTGTTCTCCATCTAGTTTTCACTAAGCTTAGTCCCATAATAGCAACTAAAACAACACAAGCAAAGATTAAAAATCCTGCTGTATAGCCATCAAAAGCACCTTTACTCCACCCAAGAGTTTTTATAAGAGCTGTTCCACCAAGTCCACCAGCACAACCGACAAGTCCGGTCATAATACCAATATCTTTTCCAAATCTTTGTGGCACTAGTTGAAAAACTGCACCATTTGCCATACCTAAGTTAGCCATAATTAAAAATAGCACTAAAATCGCGATATAAAAAGGTAATGAAACTAAAGCACTTATAGTTACTAAAATAGCAACTGCACCATAAAAGAAGTAAAGTGATTTTACTCCACCTATTTTATCTGCAATATTTCCACCAACAGGGCGAAGTACGGCACCGGAAAAAATACAAAAAGCACCAAAATATCCAGCTATTACCTTTACATTTTCTTCATCTAGCATCTCTAAACCAAATGTAGACATATCAACGCTGTAAGTATTCATTAGGTAAACTTTCATATATCCTGCAAAACCTACAAAGCCACCAAAACTAATAGCATAAAAGAATGAAAACCACCATGTGTCTTTATCACCTAAAAGTTTTATATAATCTTTTATTTTTTTAGGTCTAGCAGTATAAATATCAGAAGGGGCATCTTTTGCCATAAAAGCATAAGCGATAATAACAATAATTGACATTGCCGCACCTACACCAAAAACAGATGACCAACCCCATATTTCTGCAATTTTTGGGGCAAAAAGAAAATCAATCACTACACCAATATTTCCAGCTCCAGCAATTCCTAAAACTACACCTTGAAGTTTTGGTGGATACCATTGACCAGCTTGTGGAAGTGCAACTGCAAACGAAGCTCCTGCAAAACCAAGCCCTAAAGCTACCATAAGTAAGGCATTATAAGTAATGTTGTCTCCCATAAAAAATGCTGTTAGTAGAGAAGCAATAACAATAGCTTGTGAGATTAAGGCTGTCATTTTGGCACCTAGTTTATCAACTCCAAATCCAAGGACTATTCTTAAAATTGCACCAGAGAGTATAGGAAGTGAAAGTAGAGTTGCTTTTTCGCCTGCTGTCATTATGTGACCACCAAGCGCTAATGCTTCAGTTATTTCTGTACTAAGTGGACCAAGCATAGTCCAAACCATAAAACTCATATCAAAATACAAGAACGACATAAGTAATGTTGGAGTATGTCCTTGTCCTTTTAAATCTTTAAAACCTGCCATAAAAAAACTCCTAATAATTAAATTGAAAAGTGAATTATAATATAAAAAATAAATATTTTAGATTATGTGCTATAATATTTGTACTGATAGATGAGGTAAAAATATGATTAACTCTAAAAAAATGAAACATTCTATCCCCCGTAAAATTCTCCTTATAGGTGCATCAACTGGTGGACCTGGACAAATAGAAAAAATCATAAAAGAACTTTCGATACTTAATGATAGTGCTATTGTTATTGCGCAGCATATGACTAGTGGCTTCATGAGCAGTTTTTCTAAACAGTTACAGACATATAGTGAGAATACGATATCAGTTGCACAAAATAATGAATATTTACAAGTTGGAAAGATATACACATGTTGTGGTGACATAAAATTAGAAAAAGATAATCAAGGTATATTTTTTATAAAAAAAGAACTCTTGCATATGACAGATTTTAATCCAGATATAAATAAAGTATTTAATTCTTTTGTAAATATCTCTGAGAATATTGAGATATTCTGTGTCATATTAACAGGTATTGGTCGAGATGGGGTAGATGCTTGTCAAGCACTTAGTTTAAAAGGTCATTATACATTAACAGAGAGTGAAAATAGTGCAATAGTTGATGGTATGCCAAGTAGAGCTAGAGCAGAAGTAAAAGATATTCATATTATGGATATAGAAAATATAACGAAAAAAATAAAGGAATTTTGTTTATAATGTTTAATTTTTTTAAAAAAGTAAAAGAAAAACAAATAAATGTAGAAGTTCAAGAACCAACAGACTATGTTGATGTCACTATAATAGCGAGATATTTTAAAAATGAAACGGGTGTTGATTTTGATAAGCAAATTGATATTTTAAAAAATAAGGTTATGATTTTTTGTAAACAAAGAGATATTAACTCTTTTACAAAATTACTAAATAGGATAAGCACAGATAAAAATATAAAACAAGAACTTATAGATTGTTTAACTACTAATGAAACATTTTTTTATCGAGAATTTGCACAAATTGAAAAATTGGTAAATACTGTAAAAACTAGTGAACAAGAGGTTAAAATACTTTGTGCCCCATCGGCAACTGGAGAAGAACCTTATAGTATTGCAATAGCTTTGCTTGAGTCAGGAGTGAGTTCTAAAAAGTTTAAAATTTTAGGAATAGACATAAATAATGATGCCTTACAAAAAGCAACAAAGGGTATTTATAAAGAGAGAAATATTAAAAAACTTTCATCAAAAATAATAGATAAATATTTTGATGTTAATAATGACTCATATATTTTAAATGCTAGTATTAAAAATCTTGTAACTTTTAAATTAGCAAATTTATTTGATGAATCTTTTAAAAAGCTAGGAAAATTTGATTATATTTTATCAAGAAATATGTTGATTTACTTCGATAAAGAGACAAAAAATAAAGCAAAAAATATTTTAGAAAGTATGAGAAAAAATGATAATCAAGAGATATTTTTTGGTCATGCTGATTTATTCTAGCTAAAAGATTAATCAATAAACTGTATATATTGATGTTTTATATGGTGTATAATTTGCCTATAAATAAAATGGAGATTAGATGCAAACACCATTAGAGAGTTTTATATATCATAAAGCTGACACAGGTATGCAGTGTGGAAATTATAGTATTGATATTCCTAAACTCCAAAAAGGTGAGCAATATAGGTTTCATTTCGATGCAACTGCTTGTATTGGCTGTAGATGTTGTGAAGTCGCTTGTAATGAGCAAAATAATAATCCAGCAGATACAAAGTGGAGAAGAGTTGGAGAGATGGAAGGAGGAGAATTCCCTTCCTTTACTCAACTTTTTAACTCAATGAGCTGTAACCATTGTATAGATCCAGAATGTTTAAAAGGCTGTCCTACTTCTTCGTATATTAAGATAGAAGAGACAGGTATTGTTGTTCATAAAGATGAGACTTGTATTGGTTGCCAATACTGTACTTGGAATTGTCCTTATGGTGTTCCAACATTTCATGAAGAGAGAAAAATTGTTACTAAATGTCATATGTGTCATGAGCGTTTAAATGTTGGACAAACTCCTGCCTGTGTACAAGCTTGTCCATCTGGAGCGATAGAAATAGAAGTTGTGAATGTAAAAAAATGGCTAGATGAAGATATGCTTAAAGAGGCGAATATGCCATTCTTACCAGATGCTAATATTACTAAATCAACAACTAGGTATACACTACCAAAAGATTTACCAACTTTAAAACAGATGGATGAGTATATCCTTAAACCTGCTCATTCTGAACTCCCTTTGGTTTTTATGACAGTTTTAACTCAAATATCTCTTGGTGGATTTTTTGCTTTATTTTTAGGTGATATGTTAAGTCTTTTTGGATTTACACAGCCTAATTTTATTATGGCTCTTGTAGTTATGCTTCCCTCAGCCCTTGGTCTCCCTTTATCTGCTCTGCATCTTGGTCGTCCTTTTTTAGCACTAACAGCAATGAAAAATATAAAAACATCATGGTTATCTCGTGAGGAATTAGCTCTTGGAGTTTTTACAGCATTAATGAATATTATTGTAATTTTATATTTATTAGATATTTCACAAAGTGTGCGACTCTTTGTAGAGTTTATAACTTTAGTTATTGGAATCTTTGGCATTTATGCTCAGAGTATGATTTATCGCATTAAAGCACGACCATCTTGGAATAGAATAACAACAAATTTGAAGTTTTTTGGTGTTAGTTATATTGGAATGTTTTTACTTGCTTTTGTCGCTTTAATTCTTGATTTTACTTCTGTTGCTCTTCCTTTAATATCTTTAGGAATGCTTGGCGTGGTTGCACAAATATTTTTTAGTTATGAAGATTTAAGAACATTAAAAAGTATCAAAGAAAATAAGTATCAGCTTTTAAGAACAGCAAGATTGTATGATGAAAATTTTAAAAAGATTATCAACTTTCGCTTTGTTTGTTTAGTTATTTCAGGTTTCTTTCTTCCTTTAATAATAAATGTACTTTTAAGTTCGTCAATATTTTCAGGGCTTAGTGTTGTATTAGGAATAAGTATTATTCTGATGATACTAAGTGAACTTAGTGATAGATTTTTATTTTATACAACTGTTGTTCCATTAGGAATGGCTGGAGGATTTTTTGTAGGAAAACAGAGGTAATAAAGTTTTAAATTCTATCTATGTTTTTTAATTTCAGGTAAATCATAGCCGTCATGATAGCATCGTTGGTTGCGTCATGTTTTCCAAATATAGGTAATCCTAAATCTTTCATAATTGTATCAAATCTAAGATCTATATTTGCATTTGGTATAAATTTTGTTTTTAAATCATAGTACATACTAGAAACTTCTATCTGTTTTTGTGGCAGTGTTATCCCAAGGTATGGCTTTAAATATTTATTTATCATTGCAACATCAAACTCAAGATAGTACCCAATTAGAGGGCGAGAGCCAACAAAGTGTAAAAATTTATCTAAAGCTTCATCAGGTTTACTTCCATTTTGCAAATCTATATTTCTTATTTGATGAATTTTAATACTCTCTTCACTAATAAGATTTGTTGGTTGAACAAATAATTCAAACTTCTCAGAGGTAATAATTTTATCCCCACGAATTTTCAAAGCTCCAATAGATAATATTTCATCAACTTTTGGATTTAAGCCTGTTGTTTCAGTATCATATACAACATATTCATCTTCTGGTGCCTCATCAAATAAAAATGAGTAATCTTCATTTGTTAAATTCTTTCTATTGAAATGTTGTTTTATTTTTGCAAACATTATCCAACCATACTTATTTTGAAATGATGAGATAAAAAGTTTTTAAATTTATTGACAATTTTAAAACTATCTTTTAATAAGTCTGCTTCCATGTCATTTAGATTTTGCACATCTATGAAGTTATTTGCATCTTCTTCATGCCCGATTGCTTTTAGTCTCTCTTTGAGTCTAAGATTTAGTAGAGTATCAAAGGCTTCTTCTACTATATTAGCAAATTCTTTATCCAATACATTTGCTTTAGCTAAGAGCCTTATTCTATTGTTCGTGTTTGTTTCTCTTATGCCTTCTTCTAGTGCCAAGCTTCTTATTCCCTGAACAATTGGGAAGATACCACCTTTTTTCATATCTATTTGATCATTTGTTGAGATGAGTTTTGTAAACATACCAATAGGTGTTTCAAATAAAAGTGCTGCTTTTGCAAAGTTTGCTAAAAAAACATCTTTATCTTTTACATTTTCATATATGATGTCTTTAAGTTCATCAAGCAGTTTAACATCTCCAGCAACAGCAATAGAATCAAAAAAGATAGCTAAATTCATGTAGTCATCTTTGTTTGGTGCTTCTAGCCATCTTAGTATTTCATTTTTAAAATCATCGAAGCTTTTTCTCCAATACTCATTTGAAACCATAATATTTCCCTCACATTCAGGGAATCCAAATTCTATGAGAGTTTTAGTAAATTCTTTCATACACTTTTCGTACTGGGCAACATCAACACCATTTTTAATGATAAGAGCATTATCTTGGTCAGTTTTTAGCATCTGCTCTTTTCTGCCTTCACTTCCCATAACGATTAGACAAGCATTTGTAGCAAGTTCATCAGGAACAATCATTTCATATAGTTTTTCGTATACTTTCTCATTTAACTCAGCAATAAGTTTTGAGATATACTCAACTTTAGTTCCTTTATCATGAAGTTTTTTTATTATATTTATAAAATCATGACTTGCAAGTTTCAACTCTTCAATAGAAGTTGCTTTTTTAATTTGAACAGCTACAAGATATGTGTGATTTGCAAAGTAGCTAAGTAAATCAAGTTGCTCTAATACACCTAGAATTTCTCCATCTTTTGTAATTATAATTCTTTTTATAGAGTTTTTAGTAAATGCTAGCAGAGCATTAAACAAAAAGTCATCATGTTCTAAAGTAATAATAGGTCTTAGAGCAATTGGTCCAATAGGTCCATTCTTATCATAATCATTATATAAAATATGTTTTCTAAGGATGCTATCTGTAACTATTCCACAGCCATCGCTATCTTTGACCAAGATACAATTTGTCTTGATTTCTTCCATTTTATGTAAGGCTTCCATAATAGGTGTATCAGCATTAACAATACAAGGAGCATGTAGATATGAATCAACAATGCGAGCTATCATAAACCCTGACATTTGTGTTGTATATTCTTTTTGTTTTGCAGATTGAATTTTATTTGCTAAATCACTAATATAAAATTCTTTAAAAGCATCGTTTGAGTCTAGTAAAGATTTAAAATCTTCTTTTTTCATTTCAAAACATATAAGCTCTTCTAAAACAGTGAAAGTATCCTCCGTCTTATCGTATATAAGTGAATCGGCATCGAAGGTATTGGAGTTGTGATAGACCTTAATAAGCTCATCTTTATGATACTCACCAACTTCACCTTTAATAATTAAATATAAAAATTCTGAAATATGATTTGGGGAAATTAAAACTTGATCTTTTTTATAATAAGCAATATCCATAGAATTGACGGCTCTTGTAAGCTCTTTGTGTGTAAGTAGTTCAAAAGGGTGAATAGATTTTAAAAATGCTTCTTGATCGTGTAAACTCATTTATTGCCTTTAAAAGTAATCTTTTATTAAGGTATCACATAAGTCGTAAGAGATATATTAAGAAAAGGTTATAAGAAAAGGAAAACAAGCCGAGTGTTTCGGCTTGTTTCGTTTAGTTGGAGAGTAACTCTAGTGAGTTGCTCCGCCAGCTCCTCTTGGGATTCTAATTCTTTCAACAAGATCTTGAATCTCTTGTGGTGGTGGAGGTGTCATACTACTTACAACTAACGCAACGATGAAGTGTAATAACATACCAATTGTACCGATACCTGTTGGAGCAATGTCCCATAGATAATCAGCTTTATCTCCGCCCATGAATACAAAGTAAATAATGTATCCGAAAGTGAATATTAGTCCACTCGCCATACCAGCAATTGCACCTTCTTTGTTCATTCTCTTATAGAAAACACCTAACAAAATAGCAGGGAAGAATGATGCAGCAGCAAGACCGAAAGCAAATGCAACAACTTGTGCAACAAACCCTGGAGGGTGTATTCCTAAGTAACCAGCAACCATAATGGCAGCAACTGCTGCAAGACGAGCACTCATTAACTCTGCTTTTTCGCTTAATGTTGATTTACCAGTTTTTGGATCTTTCATAATTACATTTCCTAAAAGGTCATGTGAAATTGAAGTTGAAATAACAAGTAATAAACCAGCTGCTGTTGAAAGAGCTGCTGCTAAACCACCCGCTGCGATAATAGCAATTACCCAATTTGGAAGACCAGCAATTTCTGGATTCGCAAGAACGATAATATCTCTATCTAGGTAAAGTTCATTAATGATTTTACCATTAGCTCTCATTTCTTCTGCAGTTGCAGTATGAGAAGGCATTGAGTTAGAAGTTAAACGCTCACCGCTTGCACCTCTTCCTTCTGTAAACTTAGGTTTACCTTTTCCACCTTCAAATGCTTTACCTGAAGCAAATTGAATTTTACCATCGCCATTTCTATCTGTCCAAGCTATAAGACCAGATTCTTCCCAGTTTTTAAACCAGTAACCATTGTTGATTGTGCCATCAGCATGTTTAGTTTCACCTTTAACAAAGGCAGCATACTCAACATTTTGTAAGTTTTTAATCAAGTTAAGACGAGCAAAACCTGCAACCGCTGGAATTTGTGTATAAAGAATAGCAATAAACAATAAAGCCCAACCAGCTGAAATACGTGCACCAGCAACAGTTGGTGTAGTAAAAAATCTAACGATAACATGTGGAAGACCAGCAGTACCAAGCATAAGTGCTGTAGTAAGCATAAATACATTCCAAGTACCAGCATGACTTTCAGTATACATACCAAAACCAAGATCAGTCATAGATGTATCAAGTGCATGTAGTAAGTAAGTACCAGAATCTATCATCCTGATACCATCATCGAATTGGAATGGAATAGTTCCACCAAAACCGATTTGTGGCAAGAATGTTTCTGTAACTTGAAGTGAAAGGAAAATTGCAGGAACAGTAAATGCAAAAATCATAACACAATATTGAGCAACTTGAGTATATGTAACACCTTTCATACCACCAAGAACAGCATATATGAAAACGATACCCATACCAATATAAATACCCATATTTACATCAACTTGTAAGAATCTAGAAAAAACGATACCTACACCCCTCATTTGACCAGCAACATATGTAAATGAAATAAAGATTACACAAACAACTGCAACAGTACGAGCAACATCAGAATAGTATCTGTCACCAACGAAGTCAGGAACAGTAAACTTACCGAATTTTCTTAAGTAAGGTGCTAAAAGCATTGCAAGTAGTACATAACCACCTGTCCAACCCATCAAGTAAGCACCACCGTCACTACCCTTTAGTGAAACGATACCCGCAAGTGAGATAAAAGAAGCAGCACTCATCCAGTCTGCCCCAGTTGCCATACCATTTAAGACAGGGTGTACACCACCGCCCGCAACGTAAAACTCTTTTGTAGATCCAGCTCTTGCCCAAATAGCGATTGCTATATATAGTGCAAAAGAAGTACCAACAAATAAATAAATTAAACTTTGTAATTCCATTGTATCCCCTTAATTATTCGTGAATGTCGTATTTTTCTTCAAGTCTTTCCATACTTTTTGCGTAAACAAAAATAAGAATTAAGAATACATATATAGCACCTTGTTGTGCAAACCAAAATCCAAGCTTGAATCCTGCAAATGTAATAGCATTAAGTTCATCTATAAAGATAATCCCGCAACCATACGAAACAACAAACCAAACAACCAATAATTTAAGAATTAATGATATATTTTCTTTCCAATAAGCTTCTGCAGCTTCCTTATTCATAGGGTCTCCTAGTGGTAAATTTAAATATCAAGGTTCCTCGATATTTTTCAAGTTTAATCATAGAGGTGCAAAATAGCATGAACATAGCAAAGTGGAGTTTTATTAAAAAAGTTAGGAAATTTTATATTTATGTGTAGAAAAGAAACATAAATAAAAAATTATATTTTTATATTCTATGTTTTCATATTTATGTATGTTTATTTTCATCTCTCTTTAAATGTAGCGAAAAGTTACCAAATTTATATATTTACATGTAAATTACCTTGAATAGTATATTAGGTTAAAGTTGAAGTTATATAATCGAATCGATTTTTTGTTTTTAAGGGTAAATTTAAAACAATCAATAAATTATGGAGGAAAAAATGAACCAAGAGTTGGCAGAAAAAATTCAAGCTAATCCTAAGTATAAAGAATTAGTTTCAAAAAGAAGTAGTTTTGCATTAAAACTAGCTATATTTGTTTTAACAATGTTTTATAGTTATATATTAGTTATTGCATTTGATAAAGAGTTATTAGCTGTAAAGATAAGTGAAACAGGTGTTATGACATGGGCATTCCCTGTTGCGGCTGCTATTATTATTATAAGTTTTATTACAACACTTATATATGTAAGAAGAGCGAATGGTGAGTTTGAAGATTTAACAAACTCACTTCATGAAGATATAAAGGATGCTCTGTGAGATTAATATTTGTTTTAGCGTTAATGGCTGTTGCAGCATTTGCTGGTGGAGATGCTACATTTGAAGCAGTTCAAAGAGAGATTAATATTCCTGCAATTATTATGTTCTTTATTTTTGTTGGTGCAACGCTAGGTATTACTTACTGGGCAGCTAAAAAAACTAAATCAGCTAGTGACTTCTATACTGCTGGTGGTGGAATCTCAGGATTTCAAAATGGTATGGCAATTGCGGGTGATTATATGTCTGCCGCATCTTTTCTTGGTCTTTCTGGTCTTGTATATTTACAAGGTTATGATGGTCTAGTATATGCTGTTGGATTTTTAGTTGGTTGGCCAGTAATTTTATTTTTAATGGCAGAAAAATTAAGGAACTTAGGAAAATATACATTTGCAGACATTGCAGCTTATAGACTTGGACAAAAAGAGATAAGAACTCTTGCCGCTTTTGGTTCATTATCAGTTGTCACTCTTTATTTAATTGCACAAATGGTTGGTTCTGGTAAACTTATTCAAGTTTTATTTGGTCTTCCTTATGAGTGGGCAGTTGTTTTAGTTGGTGTAATGATGATTGTATATGTAACTTTTGGTGGTATGCTTGCTACAACTTGGGTACAAATTATTAAAGCTATTCTTTTACTATCTGGTGTAACTTTTATGGCATTAATGATTTTAAATAACTTTAACTTTTCTTTTGAAGCTTTAGCAGCAAAAGCTGTTGAAACTCATAGTTGGGGACAAGATATTATGGCTCCATCAGATAAAGGTAAGATAACAGATCCTATTTCTGCTATTTCTTTAGGACTAGCATTAATGTTAGGTACTGCTGGTCTTCCACATGTTCTTATGAGATTCTTTACTGTTGGTAATGCAAAAGAAGCTAGAAAGTCAGTTGTATATGCTACTGGTTTTATTGGTTATTTTTACCTTGTTATTGCAGTTATTGGTTTAGGTGCTATTGTTTATTTAACTCCTGAAAATGTTGCAATTGCGAAAGAATTTTTTGTTGATGGAAAATTATTCGGTGGAAACAATATGGCTGCTATTCACTTGTCTAAAGTTGTTGGTGGAGATGTTTTCTTAGGATTTATTTCAGCTGTTGCTTTTGCTACTATTTTAGCGGTTGTATCTGGTCTTACATTAGCAGGTGCTTCATCTATATCACATGATATTTATGCAAATGTTATTTGTAAAGGTAATGCTGATGAAGCTAAAGAGATGAAAGTTTCTAAAATTTCTGTAATTATTATTGGTGTAATTGGTGTTATTTTAGGTATCGCTTTTGAACATCAAAATATTGCCTTTATGGTTGGTCTTGCTTTTGCAATCGCTGCATCTGCAAACTTCCCTATTCTTTTCTTATCAATTTACTGGTCTAAATTGACAACAAGAGGTGCTTTAATAGGTGGCTTTATTGGTTTAACTACTGCAGTAACACTAGTTATCCTTGGTCCTGTTGTTTGGGTTGGTGTTTTAGGTAATGCTAAACCAATCTTCCCATACGCATATCCTGCACTTTTCTCTGTAACTGCTGCATTTGTTGGTATTTGGTTCTTCTCTATTACAGATAAGTCTCAAAGAGCTAAAGATGAAGAAAAAGCTTTTATCGCTCAAAGTGTTAGATCTGAAACTGGTTTTGGTGCTGAAGGCGCTGTTGACCATTAATTTTTTTTACCAAAGAAGTTTTCCTTCTTTGGTAGATTTACATCTTGCTTTTGATATAATTTCATAAATTTTTATGGAGTCAATATATGAGCGCACACGAGTTAACAAGCTTTTTACAAAACATACATCCTTTTAGCAATATTTCCCAGAGTGAACTTGATAATTTTTCACAAAATTTAGATGTTATTTACTACAAAAAAAATGAAGTAATACAAAAAGATGGAGATAGTCCAATTGCCCTTTATTTTATAGTAAAAGGACTTGTTCAGGAAAAGTCTGAAGAAGAGGTGATTTCTCTATTTTCTACAAATGAATTTTTTGACCCAATTTCCATAATAGAAAATCATTCTAAAAATAGTTTCACAGCTATTGAAGAGACTATTTGCTACTCTCTACCAAAAGATATATTTAAAAAGACTCTATATAAAAATAAAGACCTTGAAAGTTACTTTTTTCAGTCAATATCTCAAAAACTAAATTCATACATAGCAAATGAAAAAAATAAAGACCTTGCAAATATAATGATTGCAAAAGTTAAAGATGCTAAAGTCCACAGAGCTGTTTTTGCCTCTTATGACACAACAATTTTTGACGCTGCAACGATAATAAAAAAAGAAAAAGTTCCAACTCTTTTGTTAAAAGATTCTGATGGAGAAGTATTTATCATAACTGACTCTGATTTTAGACAAAAAGTTATATTAAATAGAATGGAGTATGATGATAAAGTTTCTAAGATAAGTACAGGAAATTTAATCTGTGTAAATGAAAATGACTTTTTATTTAACGCTCAATTAACCATGACAAAACATGGTATAAAAAGAGTTGTAGTAAAAGATGATAATGATGTTATAGTTGGAATACTAGACCAAATGTCACTTTCTAGTTTTTTTGCGACACATACTTTTTCTGTCTCAAATGAAATCGCAAATGCAGAGACACTTGAAGAGTTGAAACATGCATCTTTTTCCATCATAAAAATTGTAAGATCTCTTAATGCAAAAGGTGTGAGAATCGGTTTTATAAGTAAGCTAATCAATCAGCTAAATAGAAAAATAATAGACAAAGCTATCCTTCTTACTGCTCCAAAAAAACTACTTGGAAACTACTGCTTTTTAGTTATGGGAAGTGAAGGAAGAGGCGAGCAAGTAATTAAAACTGATCAAGATAATGCTTTAATCATTAGAGATGATTGCACTATTTCTAAAGATGATTTAGATAAGTATACAAAAGAGTTGACAGAAATCATTGTTGATTTTGGCTTTCCTAGATGCGAAGGTAATATTATGGTGTCAAATCCATATTGGACTAGAACTGTAAGTGAGTTTAAAGATTTGATTTACTCATGGATTACTAAAAAATCAGGTGATGATTTTATGAATCTTGCTATTTTTTATGATGCTCTTTGTGCTTCAGGAGATGTTGAGCTTATAAAAGAGTTAAAAGCTTATATATTTAAAGTATGTTCAGATTCTCAAATGTTTTATACAAACTTTGCAAAGGTAATTATGAGTTTTGATATACCATTAGGTATATTTGATGGTTTCGTATATGACAAAAATCATAAAGATGAGATAGATATTAAAAAAGGTGGTATATTCATCTTGGTACAAAGTATTAGAAGTTTAAGTTTGGAGCATAAGTTATATCGCTCTAATACTTTAAGAAGAATTATAGATTTAGAAGAAAAAGGAGTATTGGATTCTGAATTTGCAGCGGAATTGAGTGAAGCCTTTAACTTTTTAAATACTATAAAATTAAACTCTCACCTAGAGCAACTTGACTCAGGGCATGAAGTAGATAATTTTATATCACCAAAGAATTTATCTCGAATGGATAAAGATTTATTAAAAGATTCTTTTAAAATTATAAACAAACTAAAGAAAAAACTAGAATATAGATACAAGTTGAACTATGCTTAAAAAGATACAAAATTATTTTAATAAAAAAAAGCTCACTAACGATAAGTATTTGTATCTTTTTGACAAACCACATGAAGATGAATATGTATGTTTTGACTGTGAGACAACAGGCTTAGATAGAGTAAATGATGATATTATCTCTATTGGAGCAGTTATCATAAAAAACAATACGATAATAGCTAGTAAAAAATTTGTAAAGTTTGTAAAACCTAAGACTAAACTTCAAAGTGAAGCTATAAAGGTACATCATATACGAGAGTGTGATTTAGATAATGCTGAAAATATTGATGAAGTTATATATGATTTTTTAGAGTTTATCGGAAACAGAACTTTAGTTGGGTATTTTTTAGAGTTTGATATTGCTATGGTGAACAAATACACTAAAAAAGCTATTGGTATTACTCTTCCAAATAAAGCTTTAGAAACATCAGAAATATATTATGATTGGAAAATTGAGACAATTCCTCAAGGAAATATAGACTTAAGATTTGACACGATTATAAAAGAGTTAAAGTTGCCAAAGCTTTCAAAACATGATGCTTTTAACGATGCACTTATGACATCAATGATATTTTTAAAATTAAAAAATCAATCAAAAGTAAAAATAAAATAATTAGTGTTTAAATTTTAATCTTTTAGTTCTACTCTCTCAGATATTCTTATGCTATAGTTTACTAAATGGAGCATCAAATGATAAATAGACTAAAAGATTTTTTAGGCTTTGATATTAAAGCAGATAAGTATAAACTCTCAAATGACTCAACATTTGGAATGATAAGTGATGAAAAAAAGCCTGATAAATGGGTTTTTTCAACTTGTGGTTATTGTGGAGTAGGGTGTGGTTTATACATCGGTGTTAAAGATGGACGAGCTGTTTATACGAAAGGAAATCCTGCACACTCTGTAAATATGGGAACACTTTGTCCAAAAGGTTTAAGTGAACACCAGCTCATAAATTCTCCAGATAGGGTTACAACACCTTTGATAAAAAAAAATGGTGAGTTGGTTTATAGTTCATGGGAAGACGCTTATAGAAAAGTTTCAGATGAGTTTAAAAGAATTTCTAATGAACATGGAACTAAAGCAGTCGGTGTTATAGGAACAGGACAACTTTTAACAGAAGAGTTCTATACTCTAGGTAAGTTTGTTCAACTCGGGCTAAAAACAAATAATTTTGATGGAAATACAACCCTATGCATGGCATCTGCAGTAATGGGGTATAAGCAATCATTAGGCTCTGATGGAGCTGTTGGTAGCTATGAAGATTTTCAAAAAGCAAATACAATCATACTCATCGGCGCAAACATAGCAGATAATCATCCTATATTAAAACTTCATATTAAAAAAAATAAAAATAAACCTCATATTATAGTCATAGACCCACGAGCCTCAAAAACTTCTCAAATGGCAGACTTGTTTGTTCCTCTTAAGCCAAGAACAGACTTAGCACTTTTTAACGGTCTTGCATATATTATTATTGAGCAAGGTTGGGAAGATGAAGGTTATATAAAAGCAAATATAAATGGTTATAAAGAACTTAAAAAACATCTTCAAAATTATCCACCTCAAGAAGTAGCAAATATTACGGGCATCGATGTTAAGACACTTTATGAAATAGCAAAAGAGTTTGTAGCTAAAGATGCAGTTTTAAGTGCTTGGACAATGGGTGTCAATCAATCTTTTATGGGAACAGATACAGTAAGTGCAATAATTAATTTACATCTTTTAACGGGGCAAATAGGTAAAGAAGGAGCTGGACCTTTTTCTATAACTGGTCAGTGTAATGCTATGGGAGCAAGAGAAAGTGGATTTACTTCATCTTTGCCAGGATATAGAAACTTTGGAGATGAAAAAGCTTTACAAGAGTATGCAGACATCATAGGCGTACCTAGTGAAATTATTCCTCGTGAGCGTGGATATAAATATGCAGAAATTATAGATGCTATAGATAGAGGGGAAATAAAAGCACTTTGGATAGTTGCTACAAACCCACTTGTAAGTTTTGTAAATCAAAATAAACTTAGAAAAACATTAGCAAAACTTGACTTGTTAGTAGTTCAAGATGCGTTTATGAGTGATACTGCCGAGATTGCTGATGTAGTCTTTGCAGCAGCAACATGGGGAGAAAAAGAAGGAACTTTTACAAACTCTGAGAGACGATGTAATAAAGCAAATAAAGCTGTTGAACCACTAGGTAATACTAAAAGTGATTTTGATATAATTGTTGATTTTTCTTCTTATTTTCAAGATGTAAAAGAGTTGTTATTTAAAGATTGGAAAACTCCACTTGATGCATTTAATGAGTTTAAAGAGGTAAGTCGTGGGCAACTTTGTGATTATTCTGGTATTAATTATAAGCTAATTGAAGAATTAGGTGGAATTCAATGGCCTTGTAATGAGAAAAATCCGTCTGGAACACCAAGACTCTATACTCCTGATATGCCTTTTAAAACTAAAGATGAAAAAGCAAACCTTCTTTGTTTAGATTGGTTTCCTATGGCAGAGCCTATTTGTGAAGAATTTCCAGCTATATTAAACACAGGAAGAACGGTTGAGCAATGGCATACTCGTACAAAAACAAAAAGCATAGAAATACTTAATGATTTAGCCCCTGAAGCATGGATAGATATAAATCCCTTAGATGCTACAAAATTAAAGGTTAAAAGTGGAGAAAGATTGTCTATTTCAAGTCTTAGAGGAAGAGTTGATGATATTATGGTTAGAGTTACACAAAGCGTAGCACCAAACACTGTTTTTGTTCCTTTTCATTTTAATACTCAACTTGTAAATAATTTAACAAATGATAGCTTTTGTCCAAAATCTGGAGAGCCAAATTTTAAGCAAACTGCAATTCAACTTCACTCACAAGAAACCCCTGATGGATTAGTATTACAACAAGAGGAAGTCAAAGGAGAGATTGAACATATAAAAACTGCTTATGAAGGTGTGACACTAAAAGAAAAAGAGATGGCTCTTTAGAGGTTCTTATCGTATTATTTAAATTTGTGTTATCATATGTACAATAAAATCAATAGGACTCTAACTATGGCACTATGGGATGGAATAAAACGACAGTTACGCTCTGTAATTGAGTGGGAAAATATAAATGATAATGAGCTTTTTTATCAGTGGTCTGAAAATGGTGATGAAATAAAAAATGCTTCAAAACTTATTGTAGGACCAGGACAAGGATGTATTTTTGTTTATGAAGGAAAAGTTACAGCAGTAGTTGAAGAAGAAGGTATTGTAAATCTAGAAACTAGTAATGTTCCATTTTGGACTACTATAACAAAGATTATGCAAGCATTTGAAAGTGAACATAAAGTTGGTTTGTATTTTTATAAACGAACACGAATTTTAGATCAAAAATGGGGAACACTTTCTAGTATAAAATATGATGATCCAAAATATAATTTTCCGGTAGCTCTTCGTGTATTTGGTAATTACAGCATTCAAATCTCAGATGCAAAACTATTTTTTACACAAGTGGTCGGTGGAGATGAAATATTTAGAGTCAGTAAACTTCGTGATGTAATGGTAAACCGATTAATCCATCCCCTTACAGATTATTTAGCAGAAAAGAAATTGTCATATGCAGAAGTAGATGCAAAGCGTAATGAGATAGCTAAAGATTTGACTTCAATACTTCAGTCGGATTTTGATAGGTTGGGTTTTAAGCTTATCGATTTTCGTATAGAGGGAACTGAATTTGATGAAGATACAATTACTCGCATAAATAAGATAGCTGATGTAAGTGCTGATATGCATGCTGCTTCAACTGCGGGAGTCTCTTATAGGGAACTTCAACAATTAGATGCACTAAAAGATGCAGCAAAAAATGAAGCTGGAGCAGCAGGAGTATTTATGGGTATGGGTGCAGGAAATGCATTGTCTCAAACTATGAATGAACCATTTGCTAAAAATGAACAAAAATCTAAAGATTTGGGAATGCGTTTACGAGAGCTTAAATCTTTTTATAGTGAAGGTCTTATTAGTGAGGATGAATATTCTTTGAAAAAGAAATCAATTCTTCAAGAGTTATAACTGATGGCAAAATGTAGTAGTTGTTCTGCACCAATACCAAAAAGCGGAATTATTTGTGAATATTGCGGTACAAGAAACGATATCGACTTAAATGATGTTGAATTTGTAAATATGCGTCCTGAACAAAAACGCAACTGTCCTTTATGTCATACACAAATGCAAACTATAAATATAGGTAAAAAGCTTCCTTTGTATATTGAGAGATGTCAAAGTTGCTATGGACTGTTTTTTGATGTAAATGAGCTGGAGATAATGATAGAAAAATCTGTTAAAGGTTCTAGAAATGTTGACTTGATAAAACTAGCTAAACTTTCAGAGAATCCACGACATATTGATATTTTAACTTATCGTAAATGTCCTGTATGTAAAAAAATGATGCAACGTAAAAATTTTATGGGAAGAAGTGGAGTTATTGCAGATTCATGTATAGACCATGGTATATGGCTTGATTCAGGTGAGTTGCGTCATATTATGGAATGGGTAAAAACTGGTGGTATAAGTACAATTAAAGAGAAAAAAGAATCCTTAAAAACAAAAACAAAAACAAAAAAACAAAAATATACTACAGATAAAGTCAATGATGACTTTAGTGTATTTGAATTGCTAGAAGATATCTTTTTCTCAAGTAGATGGTAATTAAAACTTAGCTCAGATGCTAGAAAACATTTTAGATTATAAGGAGCAAAATAGAGCTGTAGTTTTTCTGAAATAGATTCTTTTGTATCTTTATAATCTTATTGAAAATATTTTTAAAGCAAAACAAAAGAGATTTTTAAGTATAATTCACGGATTTTAAAAGAGATAAAAAGGTTTAGAGCATGGCTAAAAAACGAGTACTGGTTAAGTTTTCAGGTGAAGCTTTAGCAGGTGAAGCAGGTCATGGAATTGACACACAAATTTTAAATTATATCTCTCAAGAGATAAAATCACTCGTAGATGCTGATATAGAAGTTGGCATAGTTATTGGTGGTGGTAATATTATTCGTGGTGTAACTGCCGCAAAAGATGGAATTATTAAAAGAACAAGTGCTGATTATATGGGAATGTTAGCAACTGTTATAAATGCTGTCGCTATGCAAGAAGCTTGCGAACATGCAGGTCTTAATGCAAGACTACAAACAGCAATTAAGATGGAACAAATTGCAGAGCCATATATCAACCGTAAAGCAGTGCGTCATTTAGAAAAAGGTCGTGTTGTTATTTTTGGAGCAGGAACTGGTAACCCATTTTTTACAACTGATACTGCTGCAACTTTAAGAGCGATTGAAATTGGTGCAGAAGTTATTATTAAAGCGACTAAAGTAGATGGAGTTTATGATAAAGATCCAGCAAAATATAGCGATGCTGTTAAGCTTCCAGAAATTAGTTATGAAGAAGCTTTAATGGATCATATAAAAGTTATGGATGATACCTCAATAGCTTTAGCAAAAGATAATAATTTACCAATTATAGTTTGTGATATGAATAGAAAAGGTAATATTTTAGATATAGTAAATGGCAACTTAAAAAATTGCTCAATAGTAAAGTAAAGAAAGGAAATTAACAGAATGAAAATAGAAAAATTAACAGCAAAAATATTAGAAGATAATCCAAATATGGATAATTACCAATTAGCAATAGCAGTATCAAAAAGAACTGATGAGCTTTTAAATGGTGCAACAAGTAAATTAAATATTGATCCAAAGAGTATAAAAGCGGCAGACTTAGCTCTTATGGAAATAGCACAAGGCCTTTTACGAGTTAAAGGCTTTATAGATATAGAAAAGTAAGTCAACCTTAATATGAGTCAACTAAATATTGCAAAAATAAAGCATCTCCATGATGTTGACTCAGCACAGAACTTTCTATTTACTCAAATAGATGAAAGTGAAAAACTACACGAAGCATTAAAATACGCAAAAATCGCTCATAAAAATCAAAAACGAAAGAGCGGAGAACCATATATAATCCATCCAATTTTAGTAGCATCTATAGTTTCTTCTATTACAAGTGATGAGTCTATGGCTATTGCTGCGTTGCTTCATGATGTTGTTGAAGATACAGAGATAAGTATTGAAAAAGTAATTGAAGTTTTTGGTAGTGATGTTGCTCATTTAGTTGAAGGATTGACAAAGATTGATACTATTCGTGACTCTGAGTTAATACCTTCAAATTCAAATGAAAGACTTGTAGTTTCAGCCTTATCTTTTCGTAAAATGTTGATAGCAAGCATAGAAGATGTCCGAGTATTAGTTGTAAAACTATGTGACAGACTTCACAATATGTTGACTCTAGATGCCTTGCCAGAACATAAACAACTTAGAATTGCAGAAGAAACACTTGTCGTATATGCCCCAATAGCTCATCGTTTGGGAATCAGTTTTTTAAAAAATATGCTCGAAGACATAAGCTTTTCATACCTTTTTAAAGAAGACAAACATCATATTGATAACTATCTTGACACAAATTACCATGCCTTAGAGATGAAATTAAATGATTTTAAAGAAAAAATTCATAAACTTTTATCAAAAAATGGTTTTTGTGAAGATGATTTTGAAATACTTTCTCGTGTTAAACATACTTATTCTATCTATTTAAAGATGCAAAGAAAAGGTGTGAGTATTGATGAAGTGCTTGACTTATTAGCAGTTAGAGTATTAACCATCGACCCTGTTAAATGTTACAGTATTTTAGGGCTTATACATTTAGAATTTCAACCACTCTCTTCACGATTTAAAGATTATATAGCTGTTGCAAAAGATAATGGTTACCAAACTATTCATACTACTGTTTTTTTTAATACAGCGATATTTGAAGTTCAAATAAGAACTTTCGATATGCACCAAACTGCTGAACTTGGTGTTGCTGCTCATTGGAAATATAAAAGCGGTGGAAATAATATAAAACTTGATTGGTTACAAAACTTAGATTTTCAAAATGAATCAGATAGTTCGGCTGAAGATATTTATGCTTTGATGAAAAATGATTTATATTCTGAAGATATTTCTGTATTTTCTCCAAAAGGAGAACCATTTACGCTTCCTCGTGCTGCTGTTGCTCTTGATTATGCTTATTGCGTACATACTGCAGTTGGAAATAAAGCAGTGTCTGCACTGATAAACAAAGAAAAACAACCATTACTAAGTAAGCTTGAAAATGGTGATATTGTTCAAATAATAACAGCAGATGAAGTTATCACAAGATGTAGTTGGATAGATGCGGTTAAAACTTCTAAAGCACAAACAAATATGCAACTAAACTGTAATGCTAGAATAAAAGAAATAAATGTGAAAGCTAGTATAAATATCATAGCAACAGCAATGAATTTAAAATTTTCAAGAGTTAAAGAATGGTTTATTGGTAATGGTTATGAAAAAAAAATAGGTTTAAATTATGAAGTTGATTTTTTTCGAGAGATGATTCACAAATATATTTTAGAAATAGGAAAAACTTCTAGATTCAAAAGATTTTTATCTCGTCATAGATTTAAATTAAGAGCATATAGTTTTCGTTCTATAGAACTTTTTAGTGCTTCATACATAAACGGTGTTGTATTTGACTACTGTTGTCATCCAAAATCTGGTGATGAAATAATAGGTTTCAGCGAAAAGTTAAAAGTGCATATTCACCATAAAATGTGTAAAATCGCTACAAAAAAATTAGAAGTAAATGAGCCTCTGATTTTTGTTAAATGGGAAAAGCAAAATATATATAATTATAATTTAATAGTCTCTCTTCATAGTGGTAAAGGAACTTTAGCAGATTTTTTAAACTTTTTAGTTATGTTAAATATAGATATAAATTCTATAGAATTAGGCAAAAATGATAGTGAGTCTACTCGCTATTGTGAGATGAGTTTTGAGTCAAAAGAATCAAGTACAAATGCACTTCAGCTTAAAATGGAACAAAAAGTAAAAGTTATACATCTAATACGAACAGATGACGCATACAAATAAAATTAAATACTTAGGAATATATATATGCTAGAAGAAGCTTTAAGAGAGATAAATAGAGGTAGTGCTGAGATAATCGATATACAAAGAATTGAAAAATTATTGACTAAGTATTTTGAGACTGGAGAAACATATACAGTGAAAGCTGGTTTTGATCCAACTGCCCCTGATCTACACTTAGGGCATACTGTTTTACTTCAAAAGTTAGCAACATTTCAAAAATATGGTGGAAGAGTTCAATTTTTAATTGGTGATTTTACTGCAACTATTGGTGACCCTACTGGAAAAAATACTACAAGAAAAGTGTTAAGTAAAAATGATATAACTAAAAATATTACAAGCTATACAACTCAAGCTTTTAAAATCTTAGATGAAAGTAAAACAGACATTGTATATAATAATGATTGGCTAGAGCTTCTTGGAGCAAATGGAATGTTGGAGTTAGCATCTACACTTACAGTTGCTAGAATATTAGAGCGTGATGATTTTTCAAAAAGATATACGAGTAATACTCCGATAGCTGTTAGTGAGTTTATGTACCCACTTCTTCAAGGATATGATAGTGTGCATCTAAAGAGTGATATAGAAATAGGTGGAACTGACCAAAAGTTTAATCTTTTAATGGGAAGACAGCTTCAAAAAACTTATGATGTAAAAAAACAACAAGCTGTTTTAATGATGCCTATCTTGGAAGGTTTAGATGGCGTACAAAAAATGAGTAAATCTTTAAACAACTATATTGGTGTAACAGATGCACCAAATGATATGTTTGGAAAAGTTCTTAGTATAAATGATGAACTTATGTGGAGATTTTTCGAGTTGCTAAGTACAAAAACTTTAGATGAAATTTCAACTATAAAAAGTGGTGTTGCAGATGGTTCAATGCATCCAAAAGTTGTTAAAGAAGATTTAGCAATAGAAATAACTACAAGGTATCACTCAAAAGAAGAAGCAGAGAGAGCAAAAGCAGAGTTTGATAGAGTTCATGCTAAAAGTCAAATACCAACAGATATTGAAGAATTTTCTTGCGAAGGTAAGGTTTGGATAGCAAAAGCCTTAGTAGATTGTAATATTGAACCATCAACTTCTCAAGCAAGGCGAGATATTAAGCAAGGTGCTGTTAAAATAAACCAAGATAAAATATCTGATATAAATTTACAGCTACAAAGTGGTAGTTATATACTACAAGTTGGAAAAAGAAAGTTTGCAAAATTAAAGGTTAATTAGATGAGTTTTAAGTCACTGAAAATTGGAAAATATATTATTGACAAGCCAGTAGTCCAAGGTGGTATGGGTGTTGGTATTAGCTGGGATGGTTTAGCCGGTAATGTTTCAAAGGAGGGTGGACTTGGTGTTGTAAGTTCAGTTGGAACAGGTTACTATGAAGATAAGGCTTATGCACAGAAGCTAGTATCAAACAGACCTCTAAGCGAGGCAAATTTCTACTCAAAAGAGGGTTTTGATAAAATTATACAAAATGCTCGAAAAATATGTGGAGATAAACCATTAGCAGCAAATATTTTATATGCTATTAATGGTTATGGTGATGTTGTAAGAAATGCTTGTGAATCTGGGATTGATATTATAATAACAGGAGCAGGGCTTCCAACAAATATGCCAGAGTTTACAGAAGGTTATCCTGATGTTGCTCTAGTTCCTATTGTATCATCTGCAAAGGCTCTTAAAATCATCTGTAAACGATGGCAAAAAAGATATAACCGACTTCCAGATGCTGTTGTACTTGAAGGACCAAAAAGTGGTGGGCATCAAGGTTTTACTTATGAGCAGTGCAAATTACCTCAAAACCAGCTAGAAAACCTTGTTTCACCTGTTGTAGAAGAAGCTTCTAAATGGGGAGATATTCCTGTTATTGCTGCTGGTGGTGTTTGGGACAAGAGTGATATAGAAGAGATGATGGCTCTTGGTGCATCTGGTGTTCAAATGGGAACCCGTTTTATAGGAACACATGAATGTGATGCTCATGATAACTTTAAAACAGTACTTCTAAATGCTAAAAAAGATGACATAAAACTTATGGGTTCACCTGTTGGTTATCCTGCGCAAGGAATTGTTACAAACTTAACTCATTTAGTTGAAAAAAGAGAAGGTCCAGCAATTAAATGTATATCTAACTGTGTATCACCTTGTAATCGTGGAGTAGAAGCAAAAGAAGTTGGTTTTTGTATAGCCGATAGACTTAGTGATGCTTTTATGGGGAATACTGAAACAGGGTTATTCTTTTCAGGAACAAATGGTTATAGACTAAACGAAATTATCTCAGTAAAAGAGTTGATGAATAAACTGATACAAGGCGAATAAACACAGAATGTTTCGCTTAATTACTCTACTTTTTTTGGTAGTCATTGCACTTCACGCATTAAGCGATAATGAGATTCTAAAACGCGCAAATGGCTTTATGAAAAGTGGTACAAAATCCAATCAGTTTCGCGCATATAATGATTACAAAAATCTATATCTTCGCTCTATTATGAGTGAAGATAATAAGCTTAGATTCAAAGCATTAGATGGTATAGTAAAAAGTGGAAGGAAACTTCATATTGATATATCACAATACTCACAAGAACTCTCAAACTTAAAGCCCAAGACTACTTATAAAGCTCCAAAATCTAAAGTTATAAAAAAAGTAAAAAATCTAAAAATAAAATCAACACATAAACTAAAATCAATTAGATGGAGAAATGATAGACTAATACTAAGTTTTGATAAAAAACTTCGCTCTAATCAGATTAATTATTTTACACTTTACGATAGATTTAAAAAAAAGTATAGATATGTTTTTGATATACATGCTTCTATGTTAACTTCTTCACAAGGTCTTAGAAAACATGGTATAAATAGAATAAAAATTGCACAATATAACACTAATACACTTCGTCTAGTTATAGAAAACTCTAAAAAACTAAAAATAAGTTTTAAAAAAGAATCTATGAAACTACTTATATATATAAAAACTTCATCAAAAAAAATAACAACTCCAAAAAGAGTAGATAGACAAAAAATAATAGTGATAGATGCTGGACATGGCGGAAAAGACCCAGGAGCAGTTGGGTATAAAAGGTACAGAGAAAAAATAATTGTTTTTAAAATTTCTCAGGAGTTAAAAAAAATTTTAGCATCTCGTGGTTATAAAGTTTATATGACGAGAAATCGTGATAAGTTTGTAAAGCTAAGTAAAAGAACGAAGTATGCAAATACTAAAAAAGCAGATATATTTATAAGTATTCATGCAAATGCAGTTCCTAAAAGGAACGCTCATAAAGTTCATGGCATAGAGTGTTATTTTTTATCTCCTTCTAAGTCTTCAAGAGCTGAGAGTATTGCAGCAAAAGAGAACTCGGCAGATTTAAGTGAGATGAATAGATATGGTAAAAATACTTTTTTAAAGTTTTTAAATCATCATAAAATTTTAGCTTCAAACAAGCTTGCAATTGATCTACAAAGAGGAATGTTAGGCAGTTTAAAAAAGTATAAAGTTAAAGATGGTGGAGTTCGTGAAGGCCCTTTTTGGGTACTTGTTGGTGCTCAGATGCCAGCAGTTTTAGTAGAAGTTGGTTTTATAACACACCCAAAAGAAGCTACACGATTAGTTAATTCTAAATATAGAAGAACTATGGCTTTGGGTCTAGCAAATGGAATAGAAAGATATTTTTACAATAGTAGAAATTAAATATCTTCTTTTTTATACTCCAAATCTCCAGCAACTGCTTCTTTGTCATTTATGACTTTTTCTATCTGTTGTTTAACTTTATCATAACGATATTGCTCTTTAAATCCTACAATTCTTCCACCCGCCGCATTTGGATGTCCACCTCCATTCGCCCACTCTTTTGATATTTGAGAAACACTTACTTGGTTATTTGCTCTTAGGCTCATTGCTCCTCGGTAGCTTACATCTACAATAAAATCATATTCTGGATAAGCAAGTAAAAAACCATTTCCTATTATCGAAGTATTACCTACACCATAACTTAAATAACCTCTATAACCTTTATAATAAATAGTTTTTTCAGCTCTAGCATCTCCTAATAGTTGTACTATATATTTAGTAGCTAGATTATCAAGAGTATCATTCTTATCTACTTTAAAAAAATCTTTTTTTATTGAGTGAATTTTTTCATCTAGTAAGATATGAGCATTTTCTTCATTTATATATTTTGTCGCTTCTAGCAGTAGTGAAAGTTTATAATTAGTGTCAATTTCTGCAAACATAACTTTATTTAGCTCTCTTGTTTCAGTTATAAGTCGCATACAAACCTTTCCAAGTTCGAAGTTTTCCACTTCTTCTTGTTTCCATAAATCTACAGCATTTACTATATTTACAAATTTTTCCATCCACTCAGGTTCATCTAGAGAAAAATTTTCTTTCGCATAATCATAAGTGATTTTAGTTGCACAACGCTCAGTGTCAAGGTAGTACCATTTATATTTATTTGCACTACTTTCTCCACTTCCATGATGATCAAGTAGAGTTAAAGTTATATCCATTTTATGGGTATCATTAATCTTATGAACTTCACCATTTAACCACCTAGACTCATCATTAGTTAAATTTAAATCGGTAATTAAAATAATAGCACTATCTTTATTTTTCTTTATATTTTCTATAATAAGTTCAAGTTTTTGTCTTACTTCTGCTCCATAATTAGCGTTGTAGTTAAATATTTTATATGGAGTGTATCTCATTACAAATTGGCAACTGTATCCATCTAAGTCAATATGCGATAGGTGATGTATAGTTTGTCTTTTCATTTTTTCCCTTCGTATAATACATTAACCAACCAAATACTATAAAATGGTTGAGTTCATTAAAGACTCATGGTTTTCACAAAAGCTAACTATAAACAGGTTTCTTTCCTTTTTGGACTATATGTAGCAACACAAAAAACGTCTTGTGTTAGCTTTACTAAATCATCTATAGGATGCTGAGGAGAAATTGAACATTTCTACCTCGTATAACACGAAGCTATGAGATCGCTAAACTAATAACAAGAGGTGTATTATGTACTATGTAGGAATAGATGTAGCCAAAGAGAAGCATTATGTTTGTATCTTAGATGATACTAGAGAAATAGCTGTAAAACAATTCTGGATTTATTCAGATGTTTTAGGGCTTAGAGATTTACTTGCAAAGTTTGCTGAACTCTCTTTAAATAATGATGATTTCATTATTGGAGTAGAGTCAACTGGAGCTTTTAGTGAAAATCTATATGAGTATATAACTGATGCAGATTATAAAGTAGTTCTTTTAAACTCTTATCAAACAGCTAAATATAGAGATTTTAGCACTATGAGAAAGATTAAAAATGATTCTATTGATGCATTAGTTATTGCTGAGCTTTTAGCTAGTGATAAGTACAAAGAGAGTTATATCTCTAACGATGATTATCAGTCACTTAAAGTTTTAGGAAGATTAAAAAAATCTTTATCAGATAAGATAAAACCCATTAAGAGAGAAATTTCTACTGTGATAGCAACTGTTAATCCAGAAATTAATAAAGTCTTTCCAAATATTTTTTCTAAGACAGCTATAGTAACCATTAAAGCTTACCCAACAGCTGTGGATATTTCTAAAGCTACGCCAAAGAAGCTGACTAAGTTATTTCGACATATCAAAGGTAACAACTTCAATGAAGAAAAAGCTAAATTCTTAATAGAACTTTCTAAATCTTCAATTTATGCTGGTCGTGCTAAAGAAGCAAGAGCCTTAATGATTAGAACTAATTTTAAGGTATTAGAGCTTCTTTGTCAAGAAAAAGATGAAATAGAGCTTCAAATAAACAGTTTACTCTATAACAAAATTGAAGAACTAGATTCAGCTATTGAAAATATAAGAACTATTCCAGGGGTGTCTGATAAAACTATCTCTGCTGTTTTAGGAGAGTGTGGAAACATTAAACGCTTTACTTCTGCAAAAGCTTTTATAGCCTACTTAGGACTTTATCCTACTCAATACCAATCTGGTAACTCTTTATCTGTTGGTAGACTCGCTAAGCGTGGCATACCAATAGCAAAGCATGCTCTTTATATGGCAGCTGTTGCTTCTGTAAGACATAATATAGAACTTAACAAAGTTTTCTATGATAAAGTCTCTGCTGGTAAAAGCAAGAAAGAAGCCTTAATCATTATCTCTAAAAAATTAGCAACAACAATCTATTCACTTTTTAAATACAATAAACCGTATGAACCAAAAAGAGTATTTTTACCTAGAAGATAAAAATATCTAAAGAACAAACACGAATTTATTAGTTTTAGCACTTGTGAAAACAATGAGATTTTAATGAACACTGACCAAGAATGTATTACTTTTTTTATTTGATCATCTGAGCATTTTTACAAAATACTCAAATAATGAAACAACATACTCATGTCTATAAAGTTTAGCTTCTGTTTAAGCTATTCTTTATAGGATGGTTTTATTGTTCTATGGAAATTGAACCCATGACCTCAAATGTTGCACTTGAATCAATCTCTGCATGAGAAAGAGTAACAACATCAAGAGAAAATCTCTCAAATATTTCTGTTATACCACGACGAAGTCCTGGGTCAACTATAACTACAACAGGAGAAACACCTTTTTGTAGTAACTCATGTGCTTTTGTGCTAGTTGCCTGAATAAGTTGATTTATCTCCGTTACACTCAGTAAAAGGTTTCTAACCCCATCTTTTTCTTGAGATTTTTCAAGCATTAATTGCTCACTAGCTGTATCAAAAGTTAAAAGTCGTATAACACCATCCTCACTTGAATACATTTGTGTAATAACACGAGATAGTTTTGCTCTTACTTGTTCTGTTATAAAATCTACATTTTTAGTATATTCGGCAATATCTGCAATAGTTTCTAAGATACTCAACATATCTTTAAGTGGTATTTTTTCATGTAAAAGAGCTTTAAATATACGCTGTATAAGACCAATACTAGCAACCTTAAGGACATCATCAACAATAACAGGAAAGTCTATTTGTATTTTATTTATAAGTGTTTGAACTTCCTGACGAGTTAATAAATCTTCTGCATTTTGTTTAACTAGTTCACTCATATGTGTTGATATAACAGTTGCTGCATCCACTACTGTATAACCATTTATAATAGCATCTTCTTTTTGCTCAGCTAATATCCAGATAGCATCTAAGCCAAATGCTGGTTCCTTTGTAGCTTCTCCATCTATTTCTCCAGTTGCCATACCGCTATCCATAGCTAAAAATTTATCTGGTTTTATTGTACCCTCTCCAACTGAGATTCCTTTTAGCATTATTTGATATTGTTCTGGGTCTAGATGCAAGTTGTCTCTTATTCGAACTTGAGGCATTAAAAAACCAAAATCTGATGCAATTTTTCTTCTCATAGATCGTATGCGTTCTAATAAATCTCCACCTTGCGATTTATCTGCAAGTCGTATTAATTGATAACCAAGAGTAAGTTCTAACATCTCTACTTTTAGTATGTCTTCAAGTGCACTTTCTTCTTCTTTTGCTATTTCTTCATTTGATTTTTCTGGCTTAGCCGCAGATCTGTCTTTTTGTTGTTGTTCTTTTTCTTTAGGAGATAAGATATCATCTTGGTCAAGAATAGTAAATTCCCCTTTTTCGTACTTATACACAGACCAACCAAGAAGTGCAAATACAATACCAACAAAACCCATAGAAGCAGTAGGAAGTCCTGGAACTAAAGCAAATAAAATCATTATAAATCCAACTATCATCATAATTTTTGCATTACCCATCATTTGGTTGATTGTGCCTTCTGCGAAGTTATCACCATCTCCAGAAGAGCGAGTAATCATAATACCGGTAGCTGTTGAAATAATTAGAGCAGGAATCTGACCAACTAAACCATCACCAATAGTAAGAAGTGTAAAGGTAGAAGCACTATCACCCACACTCATCCCATGTTGAAAAACTCCTATGAGAAACCCACCTATAATGTTAATAAGTGTAATGATAATACCAGCAACAGCATCACCTTTTACAAACTTTGAAGAACCGTCCATAGCTCCATAAAAATTTGCATCTTGAAGAATCTCTGCACGGCGTTGTTTTGCTTCTGCATCGTCTATAAGTCCAGCACTCAAATCTGCATCAACAGCCATTTGTTTTCCTGGCATTGAGTCTAGTGTAAATCTTGCTGCAACCTCTGCAACCCTTGTAGAACCTTTTGTAATAACCATAAAGTTTATAAGAATTAAGATAGAAAAAACAATTATACCTATAACAAAGTTACCACCAACAACAAAGTCACCAAAACTTGTAATTATGCTACTTACATTTTCGTTTCCTTCATGCCCGTGGCTCAAAATCATTCTTGTTGTTGCAACATTGAGAGAAAGCCTAAAGAGTGTGATGATGAGGATGAGAGTTGGAAAAGTTGTTAAGTCTGTTGGTTTTGGAACATATAAAGAGATTAGTAAAACTAAAACAGCTATTGACATTGAAATAGTTAGTAAAACATCAAGTACAGCAGATGGAAGTGGAACTATAATAATTGCAAGAATAGCCATTACAAAGACAACAACACTTAAATCTTTTTGTCCAAGTAAAAAGTTTAAAGTTATACCTACTTTTTGCCTAAGAGTTCGTTTTCTCGCCATTCTTATTCTATTACATCTTGAAGAGTAAGTTCATTTAAAAAGGTGTCAATTTTGCCTTGAAGTTTATTTAAAAAAGGCCAAATTGAGCAGATATTAGCTTTTTCACTAGGGCAATCTTGTAACGAAGGTGAACAGTCAAAAACTGCTGGTGCTTTGCCTTCAACAGCACTCATAATATCTAGCATGCTTATATCTTTAGGTTCTTTGAAAAGTGCAAATCCACCATTTACACCTTTAAAGGACTTTAAGATGCCTTTTTTGGCAAGTGCTTGTAAGATTTTTGCTAAAAAACTTTTTGAAATTGATAGTTGATTTGATAATGTTTCACTATCCATAGGAGATGAATTTTTAGATAAGACGATTAGAGATAGTATAGCGTATTCGCTAGCGCGTGTTATTAACATAATTAGGTACTTTTTTATAAAGATTATATCAAAAAAAATTTAATATTAAATTATGAGTTTATAATTACTTTATTTCTAGCACTTTCTTTTGCTTTATAAATAAAATATTAGGAACTGACCTTACGCAACAAGGAATTAATATTGCTTAATTTCATGAATGGTATAATGCAGTCATTTTACAACTCTGCTTCTATCCATCGAATAATTTTAAGTTCATAATCCTCTCTATGTTGCTTTACGATAGTATCTAATATAAAACCACTAAATAGTGCCAATACTGAAACTATTATTAATCCAGAAGATAGAATAGCAGAAGGAATTTTTGATATAAATGATGTTACAAAAAATTCCACAATAACAGGAATACCTATAATTAATCCTAAAACAAAAAATACTAAAGATAAAATACTAAAAAAAGCCAAAGGTTTATAATCCTTAAATACCCATAATATAGTTTTCAGTACCTTTACTCCATCACTATATGTATTTAATTTTGAAAAGCTTCCCTTTGGTCTATCTCTATACTCTATTGGAATTTCTTTTATTAAAAATCTTTTATCTAATGTATGTAAAGTCATCTCAGTTTCTATTTCAAAACCGCTACTATTAATTGGCATATTTTTAACAAATTTTTTATTAAAAACTCTATATCCTGTCATTATATCTTTTAAATTAGATTTATATATCCAATTGATAAGATTTCTGACTAAATTATTTCCAAAATTATGTAATTGCCTTTTGTTCTCATATTTATACGCTCCATTGCTATGTCTATCTCCTATAACCATATCTGCTTCTCCACTTAATATAGGTTCTATTAAACTGTGAACAAAACTTGCAGGATAGGTATCATCACCGTCTATCATAATATAAATATCTGCATTTATATCTCTAAACATGGCTCTGACTACATTTCCTTTACCCTGTCTATATTCTTTTTTTACTATTGCACCATTTTCTTTTGCTATTTGAAATGTATTATCGCTAGAGTTATTATCATAAACATAGATTTTTGCTTTTGGTAACTCTATTTGAAAATCAGTGATTACTTTTTCAATAGTTAGTTCTTCGTTGTAGCATGGTATTAATACTGCAATTTTTTCACTATTCTTCATCTACTATACTCCTTGATTTTCCAAAAAAATATTTAATTCATTATTAGAATGATAAGCTTGATTAGCAATAAATCCTTCTAAACTATCACTTGTTACAGGTAATTTTAGACCAAGTTTCTCAAAAATCAACATTATATATAAAACAAATCTTGCATTAATAAAATAAATAAATCTTAATTTTTTATTCTTACTTGCTATATCTTTTGCTAATTTTTTAAGTGAAATTTTTTCTGTGTATATATCATAATTTTTTATTTTGTAGTCATAATTAATTATTTTTGAAATAACATTGCATACAGTTTTAACGGGAACTATAGGTAAAAAGCAACTATTATTATATTTAGGAATAAATATAACTGGTAATATGTTAACTAGCTTTTCTATTTTTTTATAAATACCACCATCCCCTATTATTAATCCTGGACTAATAGAATAACCTCCATTTTGCAAAAAAAACTTTTCTATTGTGTACTTTATTCTACCATAATTTGATGTTGCAAACTCATTTGCAGAATATGATGATATATATATTTGTTTATCTACTCTTTGTTGAAAGATTGAAAAAATATTTTTGTACCAGTTTATAAATTTATCATTATTACTTTTATTATAAGAATGTGCTAAATATACTACTACATCAAATTTATTAGATAGAAGTTCATTATTGAAGCTGTCACCAATTCTTAATCTAATAACTTTAGAATCGTCGGTTTGATTATGCGAAGTTCCATAAACATTAAAGTTTAAATCAGATAAATAACATTTAAGTTCTCTTCCTAAAAATCCATTAATTCCAATTATTAATATTTTTTTATTCATTATTTGAACTTCTAGTCATGTTTTTTCCTATTCTATAAGAATTTGCTATGTATGATAATGTTGGACTTTCTGGAGGTAAATAAGAAAAAGTTGATCCACCCACTACAGTTACATTTTCAATACCTTTAAGTTGCCCATCAATAATTTTATTTATATCATATAATTCATTTGGAACACCACCTGCATAGTGTAGATCAGCACCTATATTCGTTTTTTTAATATGAACGAATATAGACTTTTTTTCTTTCAAAAATTTTTTTAAAATATTTAAAATCATAGCAATATTTTTATAATACTCATCTGTATATTTACCATCAATTACAATAGTATTATTTATATATTCAATATTGCAGTCAGCATTATCCGAAGACAAAAAACCAGCGCCAACGACCATGAATCTAGATAAGACCTTATAGATAGAGTCTATTACTCTATACTTTGAAAATACTTTTCCCTTGGAGATTGACAAAGAATAGCCGTCATAGAGATTTCCATAAAATTGTATATTTTTATTTTTTTCTATCAAAAATGTGGCATTACCCATCCCAAAAAACTTTTTTTCACTATTCCTAGTAAAATTTAAAAATGCAAATGCTAAAGCTGGAGTAGTGTATAATTTGGCTTTTGTGCTTTTACACTCTTTCAAATTAATCATTAATTTATAATTTTGCATTGTGCCTGCTGCTAATACTATTGTATTACTATTTAAATATTTATTTTCATTATATTTATTTTTGTATGTAAGTTTATTGTCAGATATATTTGTAACGAAACAATTTTCCATGATATTAATATCTAAATTTTCTATATTCTCAAAATCATCTTTTGTAGGATACCAAATACTATTGAGGTCACATCCTGCTAGACATTGATTACAGTTATTACAATTATCTTTTATTAATAACTTAGGAAAACTTATCTTTAATCTACTGTTTACATAATTACCAAATAATTTTTTTATCTTTTTAGAAACCTTGATGCTATTGCAGCCCGAAGGCAAAAAAGAATCTATCTCATCGTATATTGATTGAAATTCCGAAGGATTAAAATTATTTTTTATTAATGATTTTTTATCAAATACACCAATAGAACCACCCCATATTCTTGCCATACCGCCTATTCCATGCACACCAATATGAGTAAATCCTTTTTCTATATAATTTCCAAAAGAATGTAAATAATATGATAATGACAATAAATTTTTCTTTTGTAGAAATTTTGGTGATATATCAGCAATATTTATTAATTCAGTTCTTGCATTATACTCTGAAGGATAAATTAAAATGACTTTTGTATTCTTAAAATGATTATTACCTCCCAATCCCTTTAAAAAACCATATGCAGAAGCACCTCCCCCAATAACAACTAAGTCAGTTTCTGCACTAATCATTTTTTTCTTATTACTATCATATGGTGCAAACCAAAAATATTTTTTATTGGAATAAAAATGAATTCCATAATTTTTAATGGAAATTCCATAAAATTAGGTAATAATTGTTTAAAATTAACTCCGCCAGAAACCAAATATCTTATATAATTATTTATGACTTTTGTTTCTAATATTTCCAAATTTGGATACTCATTTTCAAAAGTTTTTATATCTCGAACAAAAACTATATAAGATAATGCTTGATTTGCTCCAGTCATAAATTGATTGTTCTTTTGACCAGTTTCCCAAACTACTTGACCTTTATCATAAAACTCTTCTTCATGGATTTTTTTATATAAAATATTTGAAAACCAGCCATAATAAGGTTCTATCAAAATTACGCCACCACCCTTTTCTAAAGTACGCTCAAGTTCAGAAAAAAACTTTCTAGGTTCAGGGAAGTGATGAAAACAATTAATGCAATAAAAACAATTTATTTCTCCATCTTTAAACTGCATCTTTTGAGCATTAACTACTAAATCAACTCCTTTATAATTTTTAATATCACTCGTTATTACATCTGGGTATTTATCTTTTACAAAACTAACACCAGAACCAAGTTCAATTACCTTTTTATTGCTATTTATAAAATATTTATTTTTATAAATAGCACATAAATTATAAAATTCTTCAAAAATATTATTAATCATTTTTTTACTCTTAATTATTTCTAAATGTATTCTCAATAAGTCTGAACTATCTCTATCTATATTTTTAATTCTATCATCTAAAACAAAATTTCTAATTAATGAACTAATCATTTAAACTCCTAGTAAATACAATTTTTTTATTCAATATAAAGGAAAGCGTGACAGTTGGGAATATAGCTAAAAATCCAGAGATATAATAATTTTGGATATAATAATTAAAAATATTTATTATAGTAATATTTACAATATATAATACTATATAAACTGAAATAAATCTAAAGATTAATTTATTATCGTCATCTTTAAATACATATTTTCCAAATGTTTTAAAATTAAACAATACTCCCAAAATCGTTGCTAATAAAACTGATATAGAATACTCCAACCCTATATATAAAAATAACACATATATACTATAATAAAATATTGTATTCATAATACCAACTAAAATGAAACTTGACACTATTCTTTTCATTTACATTACTGGCTTAAAAACAATTTTTTTATTAAGTATTTCAGCTTTATACAAAGTAAATATATTTTTCTCATTCTTTTGTCTTAAAATTTTTTGGCTTTTATTTATGACTATTTGATTTAATGAAGCAAACCAAATATAATCATATTTTTCATATTCTGCCAGTACTTCTTGTATAGATTTTTTTTCAAAAAAATCAAATGCAGTAACTGTAGATTTTGATGGTATCAATGCATACTTAATAATAATATTTAAACTACCATTATTTCTTACAGGAAAGACTACTAGCAACTTAGCTTTATATGGTATATGTTCTAAAAGTCTAGGGGCTACACCATCTATTTGCTTTCTAAAGCTATTTTCAAGTTGAGAATAAAGAGGTTTGAAATATGGTCTAGTTATAAAAGAAAAAACAAGTACAATTGACAATAATGCTATAAATTTTTTAAGTATATCATTATTCTTAGTTTTTATTTCATATTTGAACAATGGTAGATAGAATGCAAATACTACGAACAAAATAGGCATAATAGATATGTTTATATACCTAATAAATGAAACCATATTTAATGCACGGTTTCCAAACGACAATGGCATACTTAAATATAAAATTAATAAATATAATAGACTAGTAAAAAATAAATACATGGTAATAATTAGTACTTTATATTTTTCTTTTCTATCTCTAGTCATTAGTACTAAAAGAAAAATAGAGCAAAGAATAAATATGTAAGTCCCAACCGTACTTAGTTTTAACTCTTTAGTAAATTTACTCATTGTTCCATATGTGAACTCATTATAGTTTAATGAAACTTTTTCTGTATGCAATTGTTGATTTAAAATCACATTTGTAAAAACTTCATTATATTTTTCTTGAGCTTTTTTATCATTATAAAGTTTTTTACCAGATATTATATTTCTAACCAATGTTGACATAGAATGTGATGGGGTTTTTAGTCCTGTCGACTCTTGCCTTACTTCCCAAATTTTCAATACACTTAACATTAATAATAATAATGACATTAATATAAATACTGTTTTTATTTGTTCTTTTAATCTTAAAAGCAGACTACCATTGCTCTCATAAATCTTTAATAAAAAAACCATTCCTAAAAATACAACTCCAAAATATAGACCAACTTCTTTTAATAAAACTAAAGTAACTAATGGAATAGCCAACAAGAATAGTTCTCTACCATTAAACTCATCAACAAAATATGATAAAATAATTCCGGCTACTAAAGCACCTACAACATGATCTACATATATACTACTAAACCAATGTCCATATGTCGCAAATACAATCATTTGCATTACGAATATTAATGCTATCCAATAAGACTGTTTCCATTTCAATCTTTCATACATCATTAGTACTGAACTAAATAAAATTAAAAAATATGCAAAATAAATTTTCCCTTCTGAAAAACCTGTAGGTAAAACCAAAAAATAATCCCAGACAGAGATTCCAGGAGGATACATGCGGTTTGAAGCAATACTGTTTAGATCATAAAATTGATGAAAATAAGACATCTCTTTTATAAATGCTCCCCAATGAGAATACTCATCCCAAAAGAAGAATTGTGCATCTTTCATTAGGTACAAATAAATAATACTCATTAAAGTATAAATCACAAAAGGAACTGATTTAATAGATTTAAATAGTTCATTCTTGTACATGGTACCCATTAGAATTGCCAAAAATATTCCACCATAGAACAATAAATATGCTCCAATTTGAAGGAATTCAAACATTCCAAAAGTAAATAAAATTGTAATAATTGATGTAATTGAAAAGAATATTGAAACTGAAACACTTTTCTTAAGAAATACGTTAAACAAAGCTGCAAAACCAAAAATTGGTAATAAAGTAACGATAGCTGTCATTTTTTTCCTATAAAATTAAATTATTTATAATTAGTATTTATTATAGCATTAAACATATTTTTTAGGGTTATAATGGTTTGAATATTATAGTGAACCTAAACCTAATTTAAAATAGTTTAGGTACAATTTCACTTCAACTTTTATACATATTGTGCATTAGTTAGATTATTATACCCATCAGGAGGCTATTATGGCTTTAGATTCGGCTAAAAAACAAGAAATTGTAACAAAATATGGTCGCTCAGAGAGTGACACTGGTTCAAGCGAAGTTCAAATTGCACTTTTAACGGAAAGAATTTCTGAGTTAACAGAGCACCTTAAAATATTTAAAAAAGATCATGCATCTAGACTAGGACTGCTTAAGCTAGTAGGTCAGCGTCGTCGTTTAATGAAATACTTCAAAAGAAAAGATAAAGTTTCTTATCTTAAACTTGTAGGAGATTTAGATATTAGAGATAATATATAATCTAATTTAACCAACGATTAGTCTCTCTTTCTTAAGAGAGGTTAATCTTCCCTTTCACTAAGAATTTTATTTAATATAACTACTTCTTCATAATTCTATTGACTTTTATAAGTGCTTAAAAAATTTGTATATATATAAGAAAATACCATGTCTTTAAATATAATTTTAGTCTTTAAATAGTAAGCTACACAATAATAATTTAATTGGAGGTTTATTGTGTCTGATAATAACACTGAAATAAGCACAGATGGCTTAACATTTTTAGAAAACGGTGAAGTTCTATACAATGATTTATATCTTTTAAGTGAAACTGATGAAAAGGGAATAGTGAAATATGCTAGTGATTCTTTTTTAAAAATAGCAAATATGGATAAAGAAGATATTATAGGTCAACCACATAATGTAGTTCGTCATCCAGATATGCCTCGTGCAGCCTTTAAGTCTCTTTGGGATGATGTTCAGTCAAAAGGTTTTTGGACAGGCTATGTAAAAAATGCTAGAAAAGGTGGTGGACACTACTGGGTATTTGCAACTGTTCTTCGTTCAGTTGATAAAAATGGTAATACTAAATATGTTTCTATTCGTGTAAAACCATCTAATGAAGAAATCAAAAAAGCTGAAGCGCTTTACGCAACTCTAGATTAGAATTTAAAGGAATTAAAATGGCATTAATGAAAAAGAATAGTTCTAACTCATCTTCAGCGGCAGTTGTTGCTCATAGTAGTGGTACAACAGATAAAAGAAGACAAAGAACTTTAGCAAAACAACAACAAATTTCTGAAAGTATTGCTGGTGTTTCTATGACAATACTTGAAAATGCACAAGAGAGTGTAAGTGCGATAGAAGAACTTAAGTCTTCCATGGAGCAGATTGCAACGGCTGCTGAAGAAAATAGTGGAGCAAGTGAACAAGCTCTTTCTAATGTAAAAAGTATCAATACAAACATTAGTAGAATGAACACAACAATAAATACAGTAATTTCTTCTACTCTTTCAACTGGTGAAAATATTATGGCATCTGTTGAGAAAATTAATGATTCTGTTAGGCGAATGGACACTGCCGTACAAGTTGCACAAGAATCATCAACAAAAAGTGAAGAGTTAAAAGTTTCATCTCAAAATATTGGTGATGCAGTTGGATTTATTGCTAAAATTGCAGACCAAACAAACCTTTTAGCTTTAAATGCTGCTATTGAAGCAAGCCGAGCAAAAGAACATGGAAAAGGTTTTGCAGTAGTTGCTGATGAAACTAGAGCTTTAGCTGGAGAGAGTGAAAAAAATGCCGAATTTATATCTGAACTTGTTACAAAAATTCAAGGAAGTATCGACCAAATAATATTAAGCATCGGCGAGACAACAAAAACTATTTCTAGTAATGGTGTTAAAGGCAATGCTTTGAGTATTAAAATGGAAGAGCTTACAAAGATAGCAGTATATTCAGTTGAAGCAGCTAGAAGTGTTGACACATATACTCAAAAACTTAGTGATTTTGTTTCTAAGATAAATGACGGTTCTCAAGATATAGCTAATGCGTCTAGTGAGATAGCACTTTCAGTTGAAAAAACTCTAAATGGCATAGACATACAATCAGACGCTCTTGCTCAAACAGAAGATGATATAAAAGAACTATCTAATCTTGCCGAAGAGTTGAAATTTTCAACAGATACGATGAAGTCAGCAGAAGATATAGCACTTTCAGCAGATACTATTGGTGGCTCAATGGAAGATATTCAAAATGCACTTGAAGATGTTACGAATGCATTAAATCAAATAGAATCTGCTTCACATACAACAAATAAAAGTGCACTAAATAATAAAGAACTAATCGAAGCAGGTATAGAAGCTGCAAAAGATATAGATAAACTTATTGAAATAGCAAGAAGAAATTTCGATCTTTTAAAAATTTCTTTTAATGCAGTAAAAAATACTGTAAGTGAGATTAGAAGAGCTTTTAGTGACTCTATAACAGAAGGGAATAGTGCGGCAAGTGAACTTAGTGTAATTGTAAAAGAAACAAGAAATGTTGATAAAACGGTTGGTAATATTTCAAACTCAATCGTTCAGTTAAATATGCTAGCAATTAGCGGTTCTATTGAAGCCGCTCGTGCTGGTGATTTTGGTAAAGGTTTTGCAGTTGTAAGTGCTGATATTAGAAATTTAGCAAAAGATTCAGAATCAAACACGGATAAGATAAATGATATTGTGGAGTCTATGAACTCTGAAATAGATATTGTTAAAACTGATTGGAACAACCTTTTAGCATCTCAAGGAAATGAACAATCCCTTATAGATGCTCTAATAAATGATATAGTAAAAATAACAGATATGCTTGTAGATTTACTTGACAGATATACAGGTCTCAAAGCTATTAATGATCAAAATCTTGAAGGAATGAATCAAGTTGTTATAGGAATTAATGAAATTCAAAAAGCAGTAGAGTTAAGTGCAAGAAATGCTATGGAATCTCGTAAGGCAAGTGAACTAATTATCGAAACAATTTCTCATATTGGTGAAGGTGTTGAAGAGTTGGCAGTTATGGCAGATGAGCTTCAGCAAGGGTAAAATCATATGACAATCCAAGAGATTTTAATCATTAAAAATGCATCTGAGAGTTATGGTATATCGACAGAGTGTATAAACCAAATTTCTAGAGTTCCAGCTATTACAAAACTTCCTTTAAGACCAAAAGGTATAAGAGGACTTTGTGCTGTTAATGGAAATATTGTAACTCTTTTAGATTTGAATCTTTTACTAGATATATCAGAAGTTGATTTAAAAAATGATGACAGCAGACTTTTAAGTTTAAATGATGAGTTGTCATCAAGTGCACTTTTGGTTAGTAAAGTTTACAATACTCTAAATATAGATGACTCAAATATAGAATATATAGATAATAAGGGTGACCCTGTTATAGCTATATATAAACATAAAGACTCTCTTATTCAAATTTTATCTCTTGAAACTATAATTTCAAATATCTCTAAAATTGATATAAAATCAAAAGAGATTAAAAATGGAAAGATAAAAGAACCTGAAATTAAAGAAGAAGATTTAAGAAAATTTTTAATATTCGCAATGTCGAATGAAAAATTTGCTTTAAATATAGATTATTTAAGAGAGATAATACTTGCAGATATAGACTTTACAGATATTGCAGGAAGTTCTGATGACTTACTTGGTCTGATTACTCTAAGAAATGATATTCTCGCTGTTATAGATCTTCGTTCATATTATGGTTTTTCCAGTAAAAGAAGTGACTCAAATCGAATACTAATAACTTCATATAATGATGAAAGGATAGGTCTTTTAGTTGATGATATTATAGATATTAAGAGTGTTTTAAATAGTGATGTAGAGTACATGAGAGATAGTTTTGAGGATAATAAAATATCTGGAGTTATACATGATAAAAACTCTCTTATACCTTTTTTTGATGAAGATGTATTAAAAGTAATATTTTCTAAAAATAGCTCATATATTGATTCTAAATCAAAAATAATTTCTCATATAAATAGTTCAGAAATAGCCCAAGAGGTAATTATATTTAAACTTCTTGGCAAAGAGTATGCTTTTGATGTTGAATATGTTGCAGAAATCATTGATATAGTGGACTCAATAAAAGTTGCATATAGTGATGAAAATATAGATGGAATCATAAATATTAGAGGTCAAATAGTTACTATCGTTTCTCTTTATAAAAAATTATCAATACCAAGAAAAAGAAATGAAGACTCAAAAATTATTATCTGTGATATAGATGAAAATAAGATAGGTTTTGTTGTTGATAGTATTAGTGATATATTATACATAAACAGTGATGAACAAAAAAATCAAGATGAAGAAATATTTAAGCATGTATTGCATCTAGAAGGTGGAAAAAGGTTGGTTTTGAGTATGGATATAAAAAAAATAATTTCAAGTAAGGAGAAATAGTGGTAAAAAAAGTACTTATTGTTGATGATTCTGCTTTAGTAAGAAGACAATTAACAGAAATAATACAAACACTTAATTTTGAGATAGATATTGCTAAAAATGGCAAAGAAGCAGTTGAAAAAGCAACTTCAACTCAGTATGATGTAATTACGATGGATATAAATATGCCTGTAATGGATGGTATAGAAGCTGTTAAAAAAATCATGAGAATAAAACCTACCGCTATATTAATGATTAGCTCTTTAACAATTCAAGACGCTGAGATAACTATGAAAGCGATGGATGCTGGAGCGATTGATTATATAACTAAACCTGGAACAATGAATGTCGGTAAAGCTAAAAATGCTCAAGATATAGTGGAATTAGTTAAATGTCTTAGTAGTATTCCAAAAAGAAGGCTTCAAAGAAAAGTTAATAAATCAGTAAATAGAGAGAGAAAAGTAGTTGCACAAAGTGTGGAGCAAATAGGAGATTCAAGAGATATCCAAAAAGTTGTTCTAATAGGTTCATCTACTGGTGGGCCAGGTTTAATAGAGCAAATTTGTGCTGGAGTTCCAATAAATTATAAATATCCAATTTGTATTGTTCAGCATATGCCAGAAAAATTTACAAAAGTTTTTTCCCAGAGGCTTAATGATTCAAGTGTTTTGGATGTACATGAAACTACGCATGATATGGAGCTACTTCCCGGAAATATATATGTAGCTCGTGGTGGTGTTCATATGAATTTTGCAAAAAAAACATCTGGGAAGATAGTAATACGAGAAGATAAAGAAAAAGGTGATAATTTTTTTCAGCCAAGTGTAAATGATATGATGAGTAGTGCCCTTAATATTTTTGATGGTGAAAATCTTATAGGAGTTCTTCTGACTGGAATAGGTGATGATGGTGCAGATTCAATGGTAAAACTTAAAAAAGCTGGAGCATATACTTTAGGTGAAAGTGAAGAGAGCGCAACAGTTTATGGCATGCCAAGAGTTGCTTTTGAAAAAGGTGGCGTTAGTGAGCAATTGAATTTTTCAGATATTTTGAAAAAAATAGTAACATTGAAATAAAATTTAGGATATAAAATGGCTTTAATTAAAGAACATGTTAAGCAAGAAGTTGAAAATTTACCAGAATTCACAACACTTCAAGATGCAATAAGCTATTTTGAGTCAAACATAAACAGCGATAACAAAGACTACGCAATAGAAGAAATTGTAAAGTTTGATGGAGGGGGAAAATACTTGGTTACTTGTATAGGCAAAGAGGAACATGTTGAAAAAAATTATTTAACAAAAATAGCCTCAGTTATTTCGAGTATGGATCCTGCAATTGCACCTATTGAAGATATTATGGAGTTACTTAAACTCAATAATGCGTATATAAGAAACTTAGGTATCTCTATATTAAGAGATTTTGGTCATGAAATTAAATACTATATTGTTAAGTTTTTAATAGGTGATGATAGAGACCTAAGAATTTTTGCTATTAATGTTTTAGGTGATGTTGATTTTGCTGAATCAAGAGATATGTTAGTTGAACTTTTAGAAGATGAACAAGATATAAATGTGGCAATGACAGCAGTTGATTATATGGCTGAAATAGGAGAAGAAAAAGATATAGAACTTTTGGAGTCATTAAAAACAAGATTTGATGGTGAGTTCTATGTAGAATTTGCTGTAGATGGTGCAGTAAAAATGATTAGGGGGTAGCGATGGCATACTTGTTGTCAAAAGAAAATTTTGCAAAAATGAGTGAGTTTGTGTATAGAAAAAGTGGTATTTTTCTTGAAGAAGATAAACATTTTGATAAATTAGCAAAATATGTAGATGTGAGAGCAAAAGAGCTAGAAGTTGATAGTTTTAGAAAATACTTTTATAAACTTCGTTTTGAAGATAAGTCGGGAGAAGAATTTCAAGCACTTATGAATGGTGTAACTGTAAATGAAACATATTTTTTTAGAGAAAAAGATCAGTTTGAAGTTTTAGTGAATAAAATTTTGCCAGAATTGCATGAAAAACTTCCTCCTTCTAAAACTCTTAGAATATTATCTTCTCCATGTTCAACTGGAGAAGAACCTTATTCTATGATACTCCATATAGTTGAAGAGGCTAATATTGTTGAGAAAAGAGATATAGAAGTTGTGGGTATAGATATTGATTCAACAGTGATTCAAAAGGCAATAAAAGCAAAATATACAGAACGCTCTGTTCATGCGATACCAAAGAAAATTTTAGCTAAATGGTTTAATAAAAAGTCTTTGGGTTATCAACTTGGAGATGATTTGCTAGGAAGTGTTGATTTTCAAGTGGCAAATATATTTGATAAAGCACAGATGCGTAAGTTAGGTAAATTTGATGTTATTTTTTCTAGAAATATGCTTATATATTTTGATGATGCTTCCAGAAAAGAGGTTGCAATGACATTTTACGATATGTTAAATCCTGGTGGATATGTTTTGTTAGGACATGCCGAATATATGAGTCGCATAGTGTCTGTTTTTAAAGCAAAAAAAATAGACACTACTTTGATTTATCAAAAGTAAGTTATTTGATTATACTGAACTTGATTGAGAATTTAAAAAAAAACTTTCAATCAAGTTCATAATAATAGAACTAAAAATTAATAATAAGGATAATAGATGCCATTAGTAATATTTGTAGATGATAGTGAGACAGCTCTAGCTTCAACTAGAATGGTGACAAACTCTATGCCAATAGAAGTGATACAATTTACAGAGGCACAAACAGCGTTAGCTGAGATTCAAGCGGGTATGACACCTGATTTAATAATTACAGACCTTAATATGCCTGTAATGAATGGTCTTGAATTTTTAGAAGAGTTAAGAAAAGTACCATCTACTGGTAGAACACCATGTTTAATGCTAACAACAGAGACTAAAGCAGAATTAAAACAAAAAGGTAAAGCATTGGGACTTACTGGTTGGATTGTTAAACCATTTAATCCAGCACAGTTAAAACAAGCAATTTCAAGAGTGCTAAGATTAACATAGTGATGAATAAAATGAATATGTTATCTTCGATTAATGATTTGCTTTCTCACATAAAAGAGGTAGAGCAAAATACTATTGAAATGTCGCAAGAATCTATGCTGATGATAAGTAAATTTTTTGAAGATAACTCAATAGAGTTAGATGATAATGCTTCAAAAGCTTTACAATATCAGGATATTATTTCTCAACAATTAAGTGCTACAATAGAGGCGATAAAGAGTGTTCAACAAAGTATAAATATTTTTAAGAATGCTCAAAATTCAGATGAGATAATAGCTAATGAGAGTATAAAAAAACTTCACTCAAAATTATCAAAAACTCTTAAAACAGCAAAAGACAAAAAAGAAGCATTTTTAGGTAAGCTAAGTAATCAAAACGAAGCTGATGAAATAGAGTTTTTTTAAGGAGATATTATGGCAATTATAATGGTGGTAGATGATTCAAAAACAGTTAGAAATTATCACGGCGCAATTTTGAAGTCTCAAGGTTTTGAGATTTTAGAGGCAGAAAATGGTATGGAAGCATTGGAAAAATCTCTTGGAATATCTATTGATTTATATTTAGTAGATGTAAACATGCCTATAATGGATGGTTACTCTTTTATTCGTGATTTAAGAAAGCAATCTCCTCATAAAACTGTCCCCGTTATTATGGTTACAACTCAAGCAAAAGAAGAAGACAAGATAAATGCTTTTAAAGTTGGAGCAAATCTTTTTGAAACTAAACCTATAAAACCTGAAGTGCTTCAAGCATATGTAGATATATTAGTTAAAAGTTAGGAGGTAATAAATTATGGATCCTTTATTAGAACAATTTTTAAGTGAAGCAAGAGAAAATTTAGCATTTATAGATCAAAATATTGAAGATATTGGTGGTGATGATCCAGAACTTTTAAACTCTGTTTTTCGTGCAGCACATACTTTAAAAGGTGGAAGTGGGATTGTTGGTTTTGATAGTATTAGAGATATTACTCATCATGCTGAAGACTTACTTGATATGCTAAGAGATGGAAGGTTAGACTTTGCTGATTCTATGGTATCAGCACTTTATGATGCTTTTGATGAAGTTTTAAATTTAGTAGAAGCAGCAGAAGAGAGCGAAGGTATTGTTGAAGCTGATTTAAAAATTTTAGGCACTATTGTTTCAAGTTTAAGTGAACAGATGGGTAAAAGCGAGGAAAAAGAGAGTGCTTGGGAAGCAGGGTTTATGGTGCTAAAAGATAGTTCCTCGATAATTAATATACCTCTTAATATGTTAGATAATAAATCTTGCAAAAAAATACCTTTTAAAAACCAACCTCTAAGTGAAGAATTTTGTGAAAATGATAATTTTTACGCAATTTTGTTTGATATAGATGAATCATGTATGGTTTATGGGAATGATCCTATATATACTCTTTCTCTATTGGAAGATAAAGTTCTTGGTGTTCATTCTTGTATTTCTGATAATAATGCAAAGTCTATTCTTAGTGGAACAGAAGATTCAGATGGCTTACTTTTAAGAGTTCAATTGACTGCTTTTGTAAAATCTAATTACAGTGAAATTGAAGATGCACTTTTTAACTTTATTGATGAACTTCAATTTTTACCTTTAGATATTGAGACCTTACTGAGTATAGATGCTGGAGAAAAAGGGCATAAAATTGACTCTTTAAAAGAGTTAAGTGATATTACTAATGACTTAGATTTAGATGGCATCATTGAAGCAGTTGAGCGTTCTATGGAATTGGTTGGAGTAGATACGCTACAGCATGCACAGCTTCAACGCTTTATTGATATAAGCTCTTTAATAAAAGAAAATGATATTAAAAAATTAGATAGTTTTTTTCAAAATCTTCACAAGGGTAAAGTATATACGATAGAATCAGATGCTAATAAAGTAACAAAAGAACATATTGTCCAAGAAGAAAGTGTAAAGCAAGAGAGTCCTGAAATTAAAATGGAGATAAATGAGCATATAGAACAAGCTCTTACAAACATTAAAACTCAACAGCTTCATGCACTAGAGTATGTTAAAACTGAAGATGATTTGCAAAGAATTTTACTGATGATGCAAAAAATTAAAAAATTTACACCTCAGATGCCAGATGATTTAAACACAAAAGAAGAAGTAGAATCTTTTTTAAAATCTCAACTAGGCGTAGTAAAAGTAGAAGAAAAAGTTGAGTTAACTGAGCCGAAAAATGAGGCAAAAATTGAATCTAAGATAGAAAAAAATATTAAAGCAAAAGTAGAAGAAAAAACAGAGAAAAAAATAGAAACTAAAAAAACAGTTATTGGCAAAACTGTTAAAATTGAACAAGAATCTATAGATAGCCTTATGAATGTAGCTGGAGAACTTTTAGTTGCCAAAAATTCTCTTCCATATTTAGCAGATAGTGTTATTGACTTGAGTCATGAAGTTATAAAACGAGAGATTATGGATAAATATATTTTTATAAATCGTTTGACAGAACAACTTCAAGATCTTATTATGGGTATGAGAATGTTACCAATTTCTTATGTCTTTGATAGATATCCTAAATTAGTTCGTGATATCAGTAAAAAACTTGGTAAAAAAGTAAAACTAGAAATGGAAGGTGGCGACACTAAGTTAGATAAAAATATGATAGAGATGTTGGCTGATCCAATGATTCATATAATGAGAAATTCACTTGACCATGGAATTGAGATGCCAGATGTGCGGGAGCAAAAAGGCAAGAGTGCGATGGGTAATGTAACTCTAAAAGCTTATACTCAATCAGATAGAATAATTATAGAAATTATAGATGATGGTGCAGGGATAAATGTAGAAAGAGTTGCAAGTAAGGTTTTAGAAAAAGGTTTAATGACATCTGAGAAAATAGATAATCTTGATGAAAATGCAATGGCTGAGTTAGTTCTTTTAGCAGGATTATCAACTGCCCAAGAGATAACTGAATTTAGTGGACGCGGTGTGGGAATGGATGTTGTTAAAAAGTCTATAGAGAGTTTTGGTGGTAATATTGGCATCAAAACTAAAGCAAATGAAGGAACAACTATAACTTTAACAATACCAATGTCCTTAGCTGTTACATCTTTGCTTCACATTCAAATGAATAATATTCATTATGGACTTCCTATGGACAGTGTTAGTGAAACTGTTAAGCTCGAGCGTTCAGAGATAGAATACCTTCATAATGAACCATTTGTTTATATTCGTGGTGAAGTTATTCCTCTACTGTTTATTAAATCTATGTTAGATGAAGAAATTATGATAGATGAACCAATGTCAATTGTTGTTTTAAAAATAAAAGATAATTTATTGGCAGTTGTTGTAAATAAATTCTTGGGTCAATTAGATGTGGTTCAAAAACCTTTAGCAGGAGTAATGGAAGGTCATCCTCTTTTTAGTGGAACGGCACTTCTTGGGAATGGACAAATAATTATGGCAATTGACCCAATAGGACTTTTAGGGATTTCACAAAATTTAAAAGAAGATATTGCAGTAGCATAAAGAGGGTTTAAGTATGAAAGATTTAATAGTTTTTAGTGTTGGAGATAATCGTTATGCTCTTGATATTGAAAATATACAAAGAATAATTCAAATGCTTGAGATAAGTGAGATACCAAATGCTCATAACCTCATAGATGGGATGATGTCTTATGAGGGTAAGGTTATAAAAGTTATTAACTTCCGTAAGTTAATCGGACTATTAACTTATGATGAAGAGCTGGTACAATTTTTTTATAAGCTTAAAAAAAGTCATCAAGTTTGGATAGACGCTTTAGAAAGTTCCATAAAAAATGCTTCTACATTTACAAAACAACTAGATCCAAATAAATGTGAACTTGGTATTTGGTTGAATTCTTTTAATTCTTATGATGATAAAGATGTTGAAAAAATATTTAAGCATCTATATGAAAATCATAAAAAACTTCATTTAGTCGGTGCAAATATCTTGAAGATTTTGAAAGAAGATAAAGATAAAGCAATAGAAGAATTTAACAAAAATATTTATGATATATTTACTAAAACTATTGATGATATAGACTCTTTTATTTCCAAAGCAGATAAAGTTACAAACTCTTTACAGAAGCTTATTATTTATGAAAATAATGATAAAGTTTTTGCAGTAAAAGTAGATAAAATAGAAGATATTGCTCATATTGAAGATGGTGATATTATGAGTAATGAAGATGATAGTAATAATATTTTTTTAGAGCTTTTAGGAGTTCTTGAGTTAGATGATATGTTAATAAATATAATTAAAACTATAAAAATACCAAGTTAGGAGTGAAAATGGCAATAAAATATAAAAAAAATTCAGCAATATTTGTATCTGTGATTTATGAAGATGAGGTTGTTTCATTTAGAGATTTTTTACAAGAAAAAGCACCTGACGCAGTTAAACTAGAATTTGGTGAGTGCGAAGATATTCATTTGGCAGTTTTACAAATTATTATGGCTTATAAAAAAAACTACTCAATTTCTTATAAGTTCGGTAAAAGTAAAAAGCTTTTTCAAAAAGTTTTGGAAGGATTTGATACTAGTGAAAACCATTGTAATTAGCAATAGAAAAGGTGGTTCTGCAAAAACAACAACAGCAGTAAATATCGCAAGCGGTTTAGCAAAACACGGTTCTGTTCTTCTTATAGATTTTGATACTCAAGGACATGCTTGTATTGGTGTTGGTTGTGAACCAAGTGAAACTTTAGGAGTGCATTCTATTTTTACAGGACATACTTTGAGTGAAAGTTTTATACCAACTGTTCATAATAACTTAACTCTATCACCAGCACTTTCTTTTTTTGATGTGTATGAATATTCTGACTTACGAGGTGTATTAAAAAGTCGTTTTAAAAGAGAAAGTATTGCAGAATTTTTTGACTATTGTGTAATAGATACACCTCCAACTTTCGATGCCTTGCTAAAAAATTCTCTTGAAGTAGCAGATGCTGTTGTCATTCCCTTTGTCCCTCATCATTTAGGTGTGGTAGCAGTTGGTCAGATGCTTCGTGCTGTTTATCAGAGTGCTTCAACATTCTCAAGAGAGATAGCAGATATTTTAATACTACCTGTAATGTTTAATCCGCATATAAATGAGCATAAAGAATCATTAGCAAAAGTGAAAACATCTTTTGGAGCAGATAAGCTTTTATCTCCAATTGGAGTAGATATAAAGTTAGCAAAACAGTTTGAATCTGGCTTACCAATTATTTTAGACGAAAAGAGATCTAAGGGCATGAAAGATTATAATCTATGCGTTGAAGAACTTATAAAAAGGATTAAATAATGAATATTTTAATAGTAGATGATAATTCTAATAATAGGATGATATTAAGACTACTTCTTGAAGATTATGAAGAAAATAAGAATATAAAATTTAATATAGAAGAAGCTGAAGATGGACGCGAAGCTGTAAGTAAATGTAATGATAATAATTATGACATAGTACTAATGGATATAATGATGCCAAATATGGATGGTATCGAAGCCACTAAACTAATAAGAGAAAAAAATAATAAGGTTATGATTATTGCTGTTTCAGCAGTTAATGATAGTGCTAGAAAAAAAGAAATTTTAAATAATGGTGCAGAAGATTATATAACTAAACCTGTAAATGCTGATATATTTATAAGTAGAATAGAAAATTATATAATGCTTGTTGAAACAAGAGGGTACAAAAAAAGTAATATTAATCATATTAATCTTTTTACAGCAGAAGTTTTTTCAAGATATACAAATTTTATGATTAACACAGAAGATTCTATATCAGAATTTTGGGAATTTTTTCTATTAAATAGTATGAAAAAAAACGATAATTTAAGTGATGTAGTTCGGGCAATTTTTTCTATTACTGAAGCACAAATAAAATTATCTATAGATGCTAATATAGTTATAGAGGAATCAGAAGATAACGAATACTTTACATTAACAAATATAGAAAAACTTCCTAAAAAAATCGTTGAACTTATAGTGAAAAAGAATAATGTATCTTGTCCATATAAAATAAATGTATCAAAAATATCTTTTGAATTAAAAAAAGTATATAGTGAAAAAGAGAGTGAAAGTGTTCAACCTGTTTTTGTTAAAGAAGCAAATGAAGAGATAGCATCTATTGTTGAGTTTAAGTCACAAAAATTGGAAGTTTTTAATTATTTAGATATTGAAGATTTATCTGACTTAGAAGAATTCGCTAATAAGCTAAAATCATTAATGCTAATAGTTGGCAGTGATGATATTACTTTTGAAGAGGTTCAAGAAATATATGGATATTTAGAAAAACTTGGAATAATCCTATCTTCGTATAGTGAAGTTTTTGTAATTTCAAAGGCATTAAAAGATTTATCATATAATATGTCAGATAATATATATAAATTTATAGAAAATTCTGAAAACTTAGGAGCAATGTGTTCAGCTTTTAGTCGTGATATGTCAAAATGGATTCAGATGTCTTTTTATAAAGGTGCACCAAGTGTTGATTTTATGAATGATACTATCGTTGTTAATTGCGAGACAATAAGTTCAATGTTAAAATTAGATAATAATCTTAGTAATATAGAAGATTTAGATGATATCTTTGATTTTTAGGAATTTGTTATGTATAAAGTAAAAATTTAAAATACATGCAGTTGCTTTTTAAAAGTGGATTTTCAGAAAGTATAATTAAAGAAAAATTTCTATAGCTCTTGCTAAATCTTCTTTAGTATCAATTCCAAAACCTGTACTTGCAACTTTTAGCATAGTTATCTTTTTTTGATGATGAATAGCTCGAAGTTGTTCTAAGCCTTCTATATCTTCGATAGGTGCATCACTAAGATTACAAAATTCTTTTAAACTTTTTTTGGAAAATCCATAGATGCCAATGTGTCCAAAGTAGTTTGCTCTTCCACTTCTGTTATACGGGATAAGTGAGCGTGAAAAATATATGGCATTATTATCATTATCAAGTACAACTTTTACAAGATTTGGGTCTTTTGCAGAGTCTGCATTTATGGAGTTATAACAACTTCCCATGATAAAAGGCTCTTTTTCTTTTTGTAATTCTTTAAGTCTATTTATAAGTAATTGGACTACTTCTGGCTCTATAAAAGGTTCATCAGCTTGAACATTTATAATTATTTCATCATCATCTAAGTTTAAAATATTTGCACATTCATGGATTCTATCTGTTCCACTTTTATGTGTTGTTGATGTTAGCATCGCTTTTATATTGTGCTCTTTACAAATAGAAATAATTTTTTCATCATCAGTAGCGATAACAACTCTATCTAGATGCTCTACTGCTTTTGCAGTTCTAACGACCATTGGTAAACCACCAATATCAGCTAAAACTTTTTGCGGAAATCTTGTAGATGCCAATCGTGCAGGAATAATAATCATAATTTTAATGCCTTTGAGATATAATAACAAAATTATATCTAAAATGTTGCAAGGTACTTTTAAATGCTTCTATATCAACCTCAGTCAGGTTATAACTACAATAGTGATTCTCTTCTTTTATATGATTTTATAAACTCTTTTAAGCCTCGTGGTAGAGTCTTGGATATAGGGGCAGGTTGCGGAATAGTTGGACTTTTAGTCGCACGGGATAATCCAAAAATAGAACTAGAAGCAGTTGAAAAACAAGATATATTTGTTTCTTATGCTTTAGTTAATGCAAGAGTTAATAAAATAAAATATAAAATCCAAAAAGAAGATGTTTTGAATTTTTATGAGAGTCAAAAGTATGATTTTATTTTTTCCAATCCTCCTTTTTATAATGAAGGAAGTAAACAAAGTAAAGATAATATGTTGTTTAATGCAAGGTATAATGTCAACTTACCAATAGATAAATTTTTTAAAAAAATTTCAAGACTTTTAAAGCCTCAAGCACATTTTATATTTTGCTATGAAGCTTCACAGTTTTCTCTAATATGCGCAGAGTTACATAGAGTAAAATTAAGAGTCGTTGATGTAAGATTTGTCCACTCTAAAGTAAATAAAAAGGCTTTTTTAGTGTTAATACATGTAAGAAATAGTTCAAAATCACTTATGAATGTATTACCTCCGTTAATTACAATGGATAGTGACAACTATACGCAAGAAGTAGAAAAAATTTTTAAAAAAGCGTCTACTCATAGTATAAAGTGCCAACTATAATGAAAAAGGATGGCTTTGATTATACTTTTGATTCTAGTGCTTGTTTTAGTTGTGAAGGTCGATGTTGCACTGGAGATAGTGGATATATTTTTGTTACAAAGAATGAGATAGAAAAAATCAGTAAACTTTTATCTGTAGAAGAAAATAATTTTGTTAAAAATTATCTATTTAAAAAAGGATATAAGTACTCTATAAAAGAGATGAAGTATAATGATTCTTATGAATGTATATTTTATGATAGAGATATAAAAGCTTGTAGCATCTACGATGAAAGACCATCTCAGTGTAGAACTTTTCCTTTTTGGGATTATTACAAAATACGATTAGATGAGTTAAAACAAGAGTGTCCAGGAGTAAAGATGAAGGATAAAGATGTATAAAATACTTATAACAATATTTTTAGCATTTATTTTAGGTGCTTGTTCAGGTTCTATTTCATCGATAAAACCTAATGAAAAAGCTTTTGAAGAAGAAGATGCTTACATACTCTTTGCACTAAGAGCAGAACAAGTTAAAGAGTACAAGGCAGCATCTAGTATTTTTAATACACTTTGGGAAAAATCTGGAAAAAAAGAGTATCTTTATAAATCACTTCAAAATGATATAGCAAAGCAAGACTATAGTAAAGTTGTTAAAAAAGTTGATGAAATAGCACAAAATAACCTTGATGATTTTATTCTTATAAGACTTAAAATACTAGCACTTATTGGAGAGATTAAACTTGAAGACGCTAGAGTATTAGCTATACAACTTGTAGATACCTCAAAAAAAGCAACTGATTATATTATGGTTAGTGAAATATATGTAAAACAAAAAAAGTTTGATACAGCATTAAAATATTTAGAAAGTGCATATGCAAAAGGTTACAATGAAGATATATTAGACAGAATGTCAATAATTTTATATGTAAACTTGCAAAGAAAAAAAGATGCGATAGCACAACTAGAAACGCATAGTAGAATACATGGATGTTCAAAAAAAATATGTAATAGACTAATTGGTTTTTACTCAAATGAGAATAATATAGATGGAATTTTATCTATATACTTAAGAAAATATAATATGTATAAAAGTGGTGAAATATCTAAAAAAATTATACAAATTTATCTTTATAAAAAAGAGCATTTAAAACTTCTTGTTTTCTTAAAAGATAGCGGTAGTGATGATGACCTTTTGCTTCAACTCTACATAAATTCAAAAAATTATGAAAAAGCATACTTGTTAGCAGAAAAACTTTATGAAAATAAAGATGACATAAACTATCTTGGACAGAGTGCAATTTTTGAGTATGAATATGCTAAAAATAAAGAAAATAAACAAATGCAAAAGTCTGTTATAAAAAAGTTAAGTAAAGTTGTTAAGATAGATAAAAATGCATTGTATTTAAATTATTTAGGTTATCTTTTAATCGACCATTCTATAGATATAAAAAAAGGAATAGCTTATGTAAGAGAAGCTTTAGAAGTAGAGCCAAAATCTGCTTTTTACCTTGACTCTTTAGCCTGGGGTTACTATAGATTAGGAAAATGCAAAAAAGCATTAAGAATAATTAAGAATGTTATGAAACTAGAGGGCGGAGATGACCTTGAAGTTTTAGCTCATTTTAGAATAATAAAAAAATGTAAAAACAAAAAAAATAAGGGTAAAAAGAAAAAATGATTTTAGATGATATTATAGAAAAAACAAAAGAAGATTTAATTAAAAGAGAAAAAGAGTTTTCACTTGATTGGTTAGGTCGTTCACTTGCGTTTAATGCAAGAGTTCCAAGAGATGTTTTCCCTTATTTAAAAGCAACCCTACAAGACCCATATAGAATAATAACAGAGGTAAAAAAAGCCTCACCATCAAAAGGGGTTATTCGTGAGAACTTTGACCCATTAGAGATTGCTCAAGCCTATGAGCGAGGTGGAGCAAGTGCTATATCTATTCTGACAGAACCTCACTTTTTTCAAGGTTCATTAGACTATCTTGGTGGAATTAGAAGGTATGTTGGTATCCCACTTTTAAGAAAAGATTTTATTGTTTCTAAATATCAGATATTAGAAGCAATGGTTCACGGTGCGGACTTTATTCTATTAATAGCTACGGCACTTTCTAAAAAAGATTTAAAAGAACTTTTAGCATATACAAGACATCTTGGTATGGAAGCTTTAGTAGAAGTACATGACAAAACAGATTTAATAAAAGCTATATATGCAGGTAGTGATATTATAGGTATTAATCATAGAAATTTAAAAACTTTTGAAATGAATATGAATTTATGTTATGACCTAATACCTCTAATACCAAATGGTAAAATAATTGTAGCTGAGAGTGGCATCTATGAACACGGTCAACTAGAAGATTTAAGTAAAGCAGGAGTAGACGCTTTTCTTGTTGGCGAATCTCTAATGAGAACAGACAACGAGGAAGAAGCTCTAAGAAAACTAAAATTTGGTTAATTTTATTATTTTAATAAACTCTTAACACATTCACTTATTCTTTTTCCATTAGCCTTTCCAGCTAACTCTTTAGAAGCGTTACCCATGACTTTACCAATATCTTTCATAGTAGAAGCTCCAACTTTAGATATTATCTGTGTTATAGCAGTTAATAATTCATCATCATTTAATTGAGCAGGTAGATAAGGTGTATATATCGCAATTTCATCTAGTTCTATTTGTACTAAATCATCACGAGCAGCATCTTTAAACTGAGAAGCAGCATCATTCCTTCTTTTAACTTGAGTCTGTATGATTTTGATAACATCATCATCACTTAAAACTTTTCTTTCATCAACTTCTATTTGCTTAAAAGCACTTGTTAAAAGACGAAGAGCATCTCTTTTTTTTGTATCTTTTGCTTTCATAGCATCTTTAACATCTTGGTTAATTATTTCTCTTAATGTCATTGTACTTCCTTGGAACTATTTTTGCTAGAATTATAACTAAACAAAGACTACTAACAAAGAGATTAAATGCTAAAAACGATTTTAATATATTTAGTGCCATTTTATGTTATACTATTTTTTACAGGATGTACTGCTAATTTGACAAAACCAGAAATAAACTTTGAAGCACCCGCTTATGTTGAGCAGATGCCATCTCGTGAAGATAAAAAAGATTATATATCAACGGGAAGCATATTTGGTCAAGGAGACAATCCACTTTTCTCAGATCACAAAGCAATGCATGTAAATGATATAGTTAGAGTTGTTATTTCTGAAACAGCTAAAAGCTCAAGTACTGGAACAAAAGCACTTGCTGAATCTGATGAGAGTGTTTTAGGTGGTGGAGTTTTTGCATCAGCTAGTGGAAACTCAGCAGTGAGTGCTTTTGCAAATAATCTTACTGGTTTATCAAATATAGGCTATACTGGAAAATCTTCTAATACTTATTCAGGTCAAGGAAGTGCAACAAAAGATGCAACTTTTACTACAACTGTTTCAGCTAGAATAGTAAAGGTTTTACAAAATGGAAACTATTTTATCTCTGGAAAAAGAGAAATTTTAGTTGATGAACAAAAGCAAGTTGTACAAATAAGTGGTGTTATTCGTCCATACGATATAGACCAATATAATAAAATTAGTTCTGCTCAAATGAGTGATGCTAAAATTCTTTATAAAACACAAGGAGATGTTGACCGTGCGACACAACAAGGATGGGGAACCAAAATCATTCAGGCTGTTTGGCCGTTTTAGCCTAATACTTTTTTTAAGTACATCTCTTTTTTCTTCTCAAAGTTTTTCAGAATTTAAAAACTCACAAGTAAAATCGTTCTCTAAATATAAAGATGAAAAAGATAATGCTTTTAACAAGTATCTCAAAGAACAGTGGAAGGCATATGATGTTTTTAAAGGTACTCCTTTATATGAAAAACCAAAACCAAAAGAGATAGCTCCTGCTCAAATTAAAAAGATTAAAAGTGTTGGTCCAAAAATAAGTATAAAGGTTCATAAAGTAAAATCCGTTGAGCCAAAACCTGTACAAAAGTTCATAATATTTAAAGAAGCAAAAAAAGAAATAATAAAAAAAGAAATAAGCTTTGACTTTTATGGTTCGTACTTAGGGTTTGATATGCCAACTGGCATAAAAAAAGCAAGATTTTACCCTCAAAATCAAAAAGGGATTACAAACTTTTTTGATAGTGTAGCATCTAGTGATTATCATAGTCTCATAGGTGATATAAAAAAAGTATCTACAAATATGAATCTTAATGATTGGGGAGTTTATCTTTTAGTTTTAAAAATTTCTTCTGAGGTGCATCCGAGTAAAGATAATTCAAATTTATTAAGTTGGTTTATTTTTAATAAGCTTGGTTATGCTGTAAAGGTAGGTTTAGCTAAAAGACATATAGTTTTACTGCATTACTCTAAAAAAATCATATATTCTACTCCTAATTATAGTTTTTCAAATAAACAGTTTTATGTAGTATCTAATTATTCAAAAGGAAATGTAGGTAGGCTTTATTCATACAAACAAAATTATCCTGGAGCGAATAAACCACTTGACTTAGCACTTAAAACATTACCAAATTTTAAGTCTAATATGAAAAGTAAAACACTTAGTTTTAATGAACTTGGCAAAAACTATAAAGTTTCTTTTGAGTTCAACCAAAACCTTATAGACTTCATGGCTACATATCCACAAGCAGACTATGAGACATATTTTAATGCTCCACTAGATAGTAGAACATACTCTTCAATAGCTAAAGATATTAAAAAGTATGTAGATGGCAAAAAAGCTGGAGATGCTATGAACTTTGTTCTTCATTTCGTTCAGAAATCTTTTAAATATGCAAGAGATAATGCTCAGTTTGGAAGAGAAAAAGTTATGTTTGCAGCTGAAACTCTTTATTTTAATAAGTCAGATTGCGAAGACAGAGCAGTTCTCTATTCATACCTTATAAAAAAATTATTTGGGGTGGGTGTTATTGGTGTAAAATATAAAGACCACATGGCAACCGCTCTTTATGTACCTATGAGCGGTGATAGTGTAAAAGCAGGACAAAGAAAATTTGTGCTTGCAGATCCTACTTTTATCAACGCTAGTATTGGTCAAAGTATGCCTAAATATAAATCAATTAGACCAGACAGTTTTGTTATTGTAAAGTGATGATAAATTTGTAGTTTTATTTATTAATTTTACAAAATTTTCTTCATCAATTGCTTTAGAAAAATAGTAGCCTTGATACTGTTTTGCTCCGCTGTCTTGTATGAATAAGAGTTGTTCTTTATCTTCTACACCTTCTATAACACTTTGCATGTTGAATGTATCTGCCATATGAATTAGCATCTTAATAACCTCTTTATTTGAGGAATTATTTAAATTTGTTAAAAAACTTTTATCTATTTTTAAAGAGTTTACAGGTAGTTGTTTTAAATATGAGATAGATGAGCATCCTATGCCAAAATCATCAATAGCAAATTTAAAACCTACTTTTCTAAGTGATTCTATTTTTAATACGGCAGCGCTAATATCTTTAATAAGTTCCTTTTCTGTGATTTCTAGCTCAATATTAGCAGGATTTACCCCAAAACTATTAACAGTTGATATTATATCTTGCTCAAACAAAGGATCAAGTAGTTCGTTTACATTAATATTAATAGAGATAATTCCATTAAATATTTTTTTGTATGATTTTATAAATTTACATGCACTAGAGAGTGCTAGTATGCTAATATCATGAATCATACCCATATCTGTCAAAACTTTTAAAAATGAATCTGGGTATAGAAGTCCTCGTTTTGGATGTTGCCATCTAATCAGTGCTTCGGCTCCAATAATGTTACCAGTTTTTATATCTACTTTTGCTTGATAATAAAACTTAAATCCATCATTATTATATGCAAAAATTAATTCTTCTTCAAGTAGTTGCAGACGTTTTAGTTCAAGCTCAATAGTTTTGTTAAAAAAAACAAATTGATTTTTACCTTGACTTTTTGCTTGATACATTGCGGCATCAGCATTTGTCATAATTTCTGGAATACCTACCTTGTCATCTGGAAATAGTTTAACCCCGATACTCGCACTAATATTTAATTTTTGTTCATTAAATATAAATGTTTTGTTTAGTTTATTAATGATTTTTGTGCATATTTCTTTAACATCTTTAGCCGCTTCTGGTGTTTCTTTATCAATGTTAAGAATAACTACTGCAAATTCGTCGCCACTTATTCTTGCAACAATATCTTCTTCTCTAAGAATTGATTTAAGCCTTTTTGACACTTCTATAAGAAGTTTATCCCCTATATCATGCCCATAAGTATCATTTATATTTTTAAATGCATCTAGGTCTATAAATAAAAAGGCATGTAAAAAGTTATGTCTTATGGCTTTAACCAACTCTTCATTTAGTCTTTGTAATAAATACTTTCTATTTACTAAACCTGTTAAAAAATCATGATCTGCTTGATGTTGAGCTTTTTCTTGAGCTTCTTTGATATCAGTTACATCTATAAATTGAGCTAGGTAGTGAGTTGTAATGTTGTTGTTATCTTTGATTGCTGTTATAGACAGCCTTTCTAAATAAATTTCAGAATTTTTTCTTTTATTGTAAATATCATCATTCCATTCCCCTTTGCTAATCAAATCTGTCCACATTTTTTTATAAAAATTTTCTTCATGTTTCATAGATTTTAGTATTCGTGGATTTTTACCAATTACTTCAGAAGCACTATAGCCTGTAATACGGGTAAATGCATCATTGACTTTTATAATGATTCCATTAGCATCTGTTATCGTTATAGCTTGGTGGGAGTTGAATGTATGTGCAAACATTTTCAAATCAGCTATATTTTCATTTTCTTTTTGTATTTTTTTAATTAATATAGTTGCCAAACTTACTAGTGAAATAATAGATAACAACCATAATAATATCACAATGAAAAGAGTGAAGAGCGCATTAGAGTAAAGGTCTTCGGATTGAGAAGTGTATTTAGAAAGTATTTTAGTAGATATTTTTTCAAGCATGTCTATTCTAAATGTTGTAACTTTAAACCATTTTTTAGCATCGTTACTATCTAATGATTTTGATAAAAAAGATTTTCTCAATATATTTAGTTCTTCTTCATTTTGTTTTGTAAGTATAGAGTTATATATAAAGATTGAACTCGTAGATGCATTTAACATGAATTCCTCATGTTCATGTTTTTGTTGTGATTGAAGAAATTTGATTTGCAACATATACTCGAACTTATTTGAGTTAAGTTGATTGTAAATAATTGCTCTCTCCCTTCCAGCATCTTCTTTTAAAAGTTGTATTTCATATAAAGCATTGTTATCATTGGAATATTTATTTATCACCATTGTTAATACTTCTATAGATTGCATTAATTTTTCATTTAATTTGCTATAATATTTAAATTGTTCATCAAATTTAAAAGAATTATCTAAAATTTTTTTTCTTACATTTTTAAGTTCATTTAGATATAAAATATTTTTTTTAACTAATGGATCATTTTTATCTCTTATTTCCTTTTGTAGTAGTTCTTCTTTATCAGATATTAGTTTGATTAAAGATAGGAGTTTCTTATATGACTTATCTGTTTGTTTGTGTTGAGATAAAAGTTTATTTTTACTATTTTTATCAGGAAAAGCAATATATCCAGAGCTAAGACCTCTCTCTTTTTGAAGATCATGGATTAGATTTGTGAAAATATTTGTTGCATATGCAGAAAATTTATGTGTTGTACTTTCATTTAAATTATTATATTTTATACTAATAAAAGATAATGATAAATAGAGTATTGAGATTAAAGGGACTAAAAATAAAAACAATATTTTAAAGTCAAAAAATGTATTTTTCATGATATTGGTTATTCCTTTGATTTATTAGTAGTTGTATGCTACTTTATAGGTTGGATCATCTTCCTCATATGAGCAATGTGGACCAGCTTTTTTAAGTATAGCTTTACAATCAGCAGATAAATGTCTAAGAAGTAAATTTTTCCCAGCATCTTCATATTTTTTAGTAATGGCATCTACTGCTTCAACACCTGAAGCATCCATAACTCGTGCATCTTTAAAGTCAATAACAACTTTTGAAGGGTCATTTGGTATATCAAAGTTGTCTGCAAATGTTGTAGCACTACCAAAAAATAGAGGACCGTCAAGTTCGTAAACTCTAGTTCCATCTTCTTCTGTATGAACGCGTGAGAATATTTTTGCATGTTTCCAAGCAAAAGCAAGTGCTGATATAATAACTCCGGCAATAACTGCAATAGCTAAGTCTTCTACAACTGTTATAAGAGTTACAGTAACCATTACAAAAGCATCTGTTTTTGGCATACGACTTATACGAGAAAAACTAGACCACTCAAAAGTACCAATACTTACCATAAACATGATTCCAACTAAAACAGCAACAGGAATAGTATTTAAAACACCACTCATTGAAACAACTAGAATAATTAACCCTACGGCAGCCACAAAAGAAGAAAGTCTTCCTATACCACCAGAAGTGTAGTTAATGATACTTTGACCAATCATGGCACAACCAGCCATACCACCAAAGAAACCACAAGTAATATTTCCTGTTCCTTGAGCGATACATTCTTTGTTAGCAGACCCACGAGTATTGCTTAGTTCATCTAAAACAGATAATGTAAGAAGTGATTCTATGATACCAACGAGGGCAACGATAACCGCGAAAGGCAGAACTAAAACAATAGCGTCTAGACTAAAAAGATAATAAGGAACACCAAAAGTTGGAAGTTGTCCAGCATATTTACTCATATCATCTAAACCACTAAGAAGTAGTGTGTCCGCGTTTGTTAGATAAACTCCTAAGGTTACAAAAATTATCGCAACCAGACCAGCTGGAACAGCTTTTGTGTACTTTGGAAGTATGTACATGATAAACATGGTTATGAGAACTAGGATATACATCATATAACCTTGACCATCAAAAAACTTAAACTGAGCAGTTGCAATAACTATAGCAAGACCATTTACAAAACCATGAATCGCGGGAGTTGGAACAAGACGGATAAATTTACCAAGTTTTAAAGCCCCAATACCTATTTGAATAAGTCCAGCGACAACAGTTGCTAAGAGTATGTAGTTTAAAACTCCCATAGCTAAGGCATCTTTACTAGCTCCTTGCGCTTGGAATAGTGTAGTCACTTCAAGTCCAAGTCCAACAAAAACAATAGCGACTGCTCCTGTAGCTCCTGAAACCATACCTGCTTTACCACCGATAAGAGAAGTAATCAGACCTAAAATAAAAGCAGTATAAAGACCGACAACAGGACTAACTCCAGCAATGAAACTAAAAGCTATTGCTTCAGGAACAAGTGCGACAGCAACAACTAAACCAGATAAAACATCATTTTTAATATTGCCATTAGAATATTTTTTTAAATCAAACAACGCTTAAGCCTTTAGTGAGCTTAACTGCTCTAAAACTTTTTTTTGTTTTGTTTTAGCATCTGAAAGAAGAGTACGATTTTTATCAAGAACATCTTTAGGTGCATTTGCTACAAATTTTTCATTATTAAGCATGCCATTAAGTTTTCCTATCTCTTTTTGCAACTTCTCGTCTTGTTTTGTTAACTTAGAGATAATTGAGCTCAAATCGATTGAATCAGTTGGTATAAAAGTTTCACACAAATCAGCGATGTCGCTTACAGAGTTTTCTACTTTAGTCTGTGTAAATTCTAAAACTTCAACTTTTGCAAGTCTTGTGATAAAAGGTAACATCATCTTTTTTTCTTTATCTGAAATATTGTAAATTTTAACAAATGCTTTTACTATTTTTTGGTTTGCTAAATCAACAAGAACTTTCGCTCTTCTAATAGAAACAATAGCATCCATGATGATTTCAAAAGTTTTTTCTTCTTTTCGTTTTTTTGTTTTTGTTGGATAAGACATAATCATAATAGAATCACTATCTTCTAGCGTTGTACCAGATAACTCATGGTAAAGATACTCTGTGATAAAAGGCATAAAAGGATGAAGTAGTTTCATAGCTTCTTTAAAAATAGCTCCAAGTTCAATGATAGATGCTTTATCTGCTTTACTAAGTTCAATTCCCCAATCACAAAATTCATTCCATAAAAAGCGATACATAACTAAAGCTGCATCGTTAAACTTATACTCCTCTAAGTAAGTACGAACTTCTTTTGTTGCAAAGTTTAGTCTAGATGCCATATACTTTCCAAGGTCAGTTTTAAGACAAAAGCCTTTTAAATCAGGAAAAGTTTTTTCGTTCATTTGAAAGTATTTTGATGCATTGTAAAGTTTGTTTGTGAAGTTACGGTTTTGCTCTAGTTTTTCTGTACTCATGCGAATATCACGACCTTGAGCGGCAGAAATAGCAAGAGTAAATCGTAAAATATCAGCAGAATATTTGTTTACCATATCAAGAGGGTCAATAACATTACCCTTTGATTTACTCATTTTATCGCCTTTTTCATCACGAACAAGAGCGTGTAGGTAGATATGATTAAACGGAAGTTGACCATTAAAATGTTCACCCATCATCATCATTCTAGCTACCCAAAAGAAAAGAATATCAAAACCTGTGATTAAAAGAGTATTAGGATAAAAATCTTTCATATCGTTTTGTCCATCTTGACCCCAGCCAAGAGTAGAAAAAGGCCATAGTGCCGAAGAGAACCAAGTGTCTAAAACATCAGGATCTTGAGTTAAGTTTTTACTTGAACATTTAGGACAAGATGATGGATTTTCATCTAATGAAGCAAACTCATGTTCACAGTCATCACAATAAAAAACTGGAATCTGATGTCCCCACCAAAGTTGACGAGAAATACACCAGTCGCGAAGTTCACCCATCCAAGAGTTGTAAGAGTTTATCCAGTGAGGAGGAAAAAATGTAGCTTCACCTGCATTTGTTTTTAGTATAGATTTATCAGCTAATTCTTTTTTCAAAAACCATTGTTTAGAAATATAAGGCTCAACAACACTTTTACATCTGTAACAGTGTCCAACTTGATGTTTATGGTCTTCTATCTTAACCATAAAACCTTCTTCTTGTAGTCTATCCACAATTACTTTACGGGCTTTTAGTCTGTCTAAACCTTTAAACTCAGCAGCATAATCATTCAAAATCCCTTTTTCATCAAAAACAGTAATAAACTCTAAGTTATGTCTTTTTCCAACTTCGTAGTCATTTTGATCATGAGCAGGAGTAACTTTAACAACACCTGTTCCAAAGTCCATATCAACATGTTCATCAGCAATGATTGCTACTTCTCTGTCTAGTAAAGGTAGTTTTATCTTTTTACCAATAAGGTCTTTATATCTTTCATCTTCAGGGTGAACCATTACAGCTGTATCACCAAAGTAAGTTTCAGGTCTAGTTGTTGCAACTTCTACATGACCACTTCCATCTGCAAAAGGATACTTGATATGATAAAATTTTCCATTAGTATCTTCATGTTCAACTTCTATGTCACTTAAAGCTCCATCATGAGTACACCAATTAACCATGTAGTTTCCACGAATTATAAGACCTTCATCATAAAGTTTTACAAATGATTCTTTTACAGATGTTTGTAAACCTTCATCCATAGTAAATCGTTCTCTTTCCCAAGCAGGAGTTACACCCATCTTACGAAGTTGGTCTGTCATAATTCCAGCAGATTCTTCTTTCCAAGCCCATGCTCGCTCTAAAAATGCTTCACGACCTATGGCCTCTTTTGTTGTTCCGCTTGCTAGTATTTGTTTTTCTACAACATTTTGAGTAGCTATTCCTGCGTGGTCTGTTCCAGGTTGCCATAGAGTTTTATATCCATCCATTCGTTTATAACGAGTTATGATATCTTGAAGTGTAAAGGTAAGTGCGTGACCAATATGTAAACGACCTGTTACATTTGGAGGAGGCATCATAATAGAGAAGTTTTTTCCCTCTTCTTGAATAGCTTTGTTGCCATCTATTTCGAAGTACTTTCTATCTTCACATATTTTATAAAATTTATTCTCTATTTTACTGGGGAGGTAGCTGTTTTGGGACATATAATCGCCTTAAAATTGTCTATTTAAAATTTCGCGATTATATCTTAAAATAAGTGAGGATTTGCTTAGATGCTAGTAAGAGGACAAAGTATATTTTTTAAGTAGCAATTGTTTTGCAAAATTATATAATAAGCTAACATTTATTTTGGAGATTTTATGAAACCTATATTAGTAATTATTTTAAGTATATTATTTAGTTCGATACATGCACAAAACATCTCAAACGATTACCTAAAAGTGCTTCGTATAACCCCAAATGGCAAGGATGTACCTACATCTAGACAGATAGTTATCCAGTTTGACAGAGATGTGGTAGCACTAGGAAAGATGGATAGAAAAGCATCAGAGATACCAATAGAGATAAGTCCAAAATTAGAGTGCGAATGGAGATGGTTAAACTTATCTGCTCTGTCTTGTCAACTAAATGAAAAAACAAGATTGAAAAAAGCTACAAAGTATGTTGTAAAAGTTAATAAAGGATTTAAAACTACTAGTAATATAGAGATGCTAAACAGTTATACAAGTAGTTTTATAACTCAAAGACCTAAGGTAACATACACATATTTTAAAACATGGTTATCTCCTGTAACTCCACTTATTGTGCTAAGATTTAATATGCCTGTAAAAAAAGAATCAGTTGAGAAGTCAATATTTTTTACAAATTCTAGAGGAAAAAGATTTGGTGTTGTAGCTTTTGGAAAAAAACTTCAAAGAGTAAAGCCTTACTATGAAGACACAACTCAAAACTTAGATATAAATAGTAGTACAAACTCTTTTATTTGGGTAATTGAGCCAAAAAGAAGACTTGCCCAAGATGAAAATATAAAGCTAAATATCCAAGCAGGTCTGAGTGCTTTAAGTGGAGGAGAAGCGGGAGTTGAGCAGAAAGTTTTAAAAAGATTTATGACATTTCCAGAGCTTGAGTTTAAAGGTATAAGGTGTACTTTAAAAGATAAAAAATCGGCTCAAATTATAGGAATTGATACTCTTAAAAAAATAGATAGGCTCCAAAAGTTATGTAAACCTCTCTCTTCTGTTGGACTTCTCTTTAGTACTCCTGTAGCAAATTCTATGGTAAAAAATAACATTAGTTTTCTTCCTAGGCTTGATGGTGGAAGAAAAGATTATGATCCTTGGAAAAATAGTTATGACTATAATAGAGTCTCTTATCCCCATAGAAAAGGCAAGTTATATACAGTCTGGTTACCAGAACTTTTAAAGGCAAACCAGAAGTATCTAGTCTCTATAAATAAAAAAGAATTTGCAGACTTATTTGGTAGAAAAATTAAGGAGATAGAAGAGACAAAAATAAAGAAAGGAACACTAGATACAGTCAAAAGCATATTTAAAAATATGTTGAAAAAACCTGAAATAAAGTTTGACTTTTTTACAGCACATAGAGATCCAAAACTAAAGATGAACTATTCATATGCTGTCTTAGAGAGTAGGGTAGATAGTGCTTTAGGTGCCTATGTGACAAACTTGGATTTTATAGACTTTAACTACGACATACTTCAGTTCTCTAAAGATAAAAAAGGTCTTAAAAAAACTCTAAAGATAAATAAAAAAGAAGATGTGGCTTACAAGGTAAAACTTGGCATTAGAGAGATTCTAGATAACAAGTCTGGCGTATTTTATGGGAGTATATCTCAACGACCACTTAGCGCATATAAATATCAAAACAGACTTTTTGCACAAGTAACTCCTTTTCAAGTCCATGCAAAAATGGGACATTTTAACTCTCTTGTATGGATAAGTAGGTTTAGTGATGGACTTCCTGTTAAAGATGCTAAAGTGACTCTATACAAAGGTACATATAACAATTTAACTGAACTTCAAATGTCGGTATTTGGTTTACTTAGTGATAAGAATGGACTTGTTAGTTTTGAAGGGATAAGTAAACTTGACCCAAATCTACAACACTTCTCCTACTGGCTTTCAAAGAAGAAAGAGAGATACTTTGTAATGGTAGAAAAAGATGAAGAAATAGCTCTTCTTCCACTTGATTATAACTTTGAAGTCAGAAGTAGTGGGACTTATGCACGAACACAGGGATATTTACAACATGCATCTGCATGGGGTACAACGGCTCAGGGTGTTTATAAACTAGGAGATAAGGTTGAGTTTAAACTTTATGTTAGAGATCAAAATAACACTAGTTATGTAGCACCACAAAAATCTAGCTACACACTAAGTGTATATGATCCACAAAGAAAAGAGGTCTATAAAAAAACGGCTTTATCTCTTAATGAGTTTGGTTCTTTTAGTGATGAGTTTGTAGTTCCTAAAAATGCAACTACAGGTAAATATAGATTTAATCTTAAAAGAGAATATTATGTTGATTCAAAACTAAAAAGCATAAAGTTTACTCCTATGGACTTTTTAGTAAGTGACTTTACTCCATCTCCTTTTAAAGTAAAAACCCAACTTAATGGAGAGTCATTTGAATCAAATGATACTATTAGAGTAGATTCTATCGCTACACTTCACTCAGGTGGAGTCTTTAGTGATGCAGATATTAGAGTAAATGCACATCTAAAGCAGGAGTCTTTTTTTACAAATATACCTTTAGCTAAAGGATTTAGATTTAGCTCTTCTGGGTACTTTTCTCAAAATAAACTCTTAGATATTAGAAGTCGTCTAGATGCTAAGGGTGAAAATCAGACCAGTTTTAAAGTACCTGTGTTTAATCTATACTATGGTTCTATAGTAGTTGAGTCTGCCGTTAAAGATGATAGAGGTAAGTTTGTAGCATCTAGTGCTAGGGCAAAGTATTTTGGAAGAGATCGTTTTGTGGGTCTTAAAAATAGTAAGTGGATTTATGAAAAAGGCACTAGTGCAGATATCGAAGTAATAGTTGTAGATAAAGAAGGAAAACTAACTTCAGGTACGGAGATAGAGATAACTATAGAGCATGAGACATATGTAGCATCTAAGGTTAAGGGTGCGGGTAATGCATTTTTAACACAGACTGTAAGAAAATGGGTTGAGCAAGAGAAGTGCAGCGTAGCATCTACTACCGATATAGTAAAGTGTAGTTTTATTCCTAAAAACTCAGGTTATTATAGATTTACTGCGAAGATAAAAGATTCTAAAAACAAAGAACATAAAAGCATGATACACGCTTGGGTAAGTGGATCTGGAAACTTACTATGGAATCAAAGTAACGATGCAACTCTAAAGATAATACCTGAACAAAATAGTTATAAGATAGGTGATAAAGCTAGATATCTTGTCAAAAATCCTTTTCCCGGAGCAAAAGCTTTAGTAACTATCGAGAGATACGGCATTATTGATTCTTGGATTGAAACACTAGAAACTAGTACACATGTAATAGAAGTACCTATTAAGTCTGAGTACCTTCCAGGATTTTATCTAAGTGTAGTCGTTTTATCTCCTCGTGTAGAAAAACCTAAGGGTTTATCTAAAGTTGACCTTGGAAAACCAAGTTATAAGATGGGATACATAAAGACTCTAGTTAAGGACTCATTTAAGGAACTGTCGTTTGATATTACAACAGATAAAGAGATATATAAACCAAGAGAGAAAGTAAAAGTAAGACTAAAAGTAAATATTCCTAAGGCAGGAAAAAGTGAACCTTATGAAATAGCGATTGCTGTTGTTGATGAGTCAGTCTTAGCACTGAACAAATCAGGTAATAGATACTATGACCCATATCTTGGATTTAATAAACTAGAATCTCTTGATATTAAAAATTATAGTCTTATCAGTCGTCTTATAGGTCGTCAAAAGTTTGAGAAAAAAGGTGCAAACGCAGGTGGAGATGGTGGTGGAGTTGCTCAGTCACAACTAAGAAATCTTTTTAAATATGTGACATACTGGAACCCATCTATAGTAGTAAGAAATAATCTTGCATCTGAGGTAGAGTTTGAAGTTCCTGATAATCTAACAGGATGGAGAATCATTGCCTTTGGTGTAAATAAAGATGACATGATGGGACTCTCAACAAAAAGCTTTAAAGTAAATCGTCCTACAGAAATAAGACCTGTAATGCCAAACCAACTTCTTCAAGGAGATAGTTTTAAAGCAGGTTTTAGCGTGATGAATAGAAGTGCTAAAACTAGAAATATAAAAGTAGATATACAAGTGAGTGGAGCTATAAGTAAGACTATAAAAAAAGAATTCAAAATAAACCTTAAGCCTTATGAGAGAAAGAGCATCTACATACCAGTCAAAACTACAACTTTTGGTGAACTTACTTTTAGTGCTACAGGAGGAGATGCTTTTGACGCAGATAGTCTAGAATATATAGTAGTGGTAAATAAAAGACGCTCTTTAGAGACATCTGCACTATACGGTTCTACAAAAGATTCTTTGACTAAAAAAGCTATTCATATTCCAAAAGATATACATACTGATGTTGGGGAAATAGGGGTTTCACTCTCTTCTTCAGCTATTGGAAATATAGATGGAGCGTTTAAATATCTCAAAGAGTATCCATTCTTTTGTTGGGAACAAAGACTTTCAAAATCTCTAGGTGCTTCAAAGAATGTAGAGTTAAGTGAGTATCTAAAAGAAGAAGACAGATGGAAAGATGCGAAGAAACTAATAGAGAAAACTATGCAAAGTGCTTCAAGTTTTCAAGCTCCAAATGGTGGTATGAGTTTTTGGAGAGGTCAAAATGCGTATGTTAGCCCATACCTCTCTGCTTATACAGCTCTGGCATTTGAGTGGTTAAAAGAAGATGGTTATGAGGTTCCCACAAAGGTAAGTGAAAACCTAAACAAGTATTTACTTGATATGCTTAGAAATGAGAACCTACCAAGTCACTACTCAAAAGGTATGAGTTCAAGTGTAAGAGCTGTCGCACTAAATGCACTATCAAAATCAAAAATAGTTGTAGCATCTGATATCCGAAGATATAAAGATCATGTAGCTGATATGGATTTATTTGGTAAGTCTAACTTTCTACAAGCCGCCCTTGCAACTAAAGGAGTCTCAAGTGACACTAAAACTAAGGTTCTTGACTCAATACTTTCTCATGTCAATGAAACAAGTTCTAAGATAGGCTTTAGTGAAGATTTAGGTGATGATTATTCTCAGATGCTATCAAGTTCTTTAAGAACAGAGTGTTCTATCCTCTCCACTTTAGTTCAAGCACAAGACGAGCATCTACTAGCACTTAAAGTGGAGTCTCTTACTCCTAAACTACTAAGAAGCATTATGCATAGTCGTAAGAACAAAGATTACTGGGGAAGTACTCAAGAAAATCTCTTTTGTCTAAATGCTATAGTTGATTATGCAAAAGTATATGAATCCAAAGACCCATCTATGAAGGTCATTGTAAAACTGGATAATAAAGTATTCGCTCAGACTACATTTGATAAAAAAAGTGATGTAGAAGTTGAGGTATCTCGTGGTTTAAGACCATCTGATGAGGATAAAAAAACTGACCTTACTATTAACAAATATGGAGAGGGGAGACTATACTATAGTGCTAAAATTAGCTATGCTTTAAAAGCCAAAAATGCAGATAGAATCAACTCAGGGATTGAGGTAAGAAGAGAATACTCAGTTGAGAAAGATGGCAAATTTGTAATGCTCAAAGCTCCGATGCAGATTAAAAAGTCTGATATTCTTAGAGTAGATATATTTGTGTCTGTTCCTGCGGCTAGACACTTTGTAGTAATTCGTGATCCAATGGCAGGTGGACTTGAACCTGTTAACAGTGACTTGGCTACAAGTTCACAAGTAGATGCAGACAAGGGAGCATTTGTAGCATCTAAAGGTTCATGGTGGTTTAGTAGAGGTGAGTGGTCTAGTTATGGAAGGTATTTCTGGAGTTTTTACCATAAAGAGTTAAAACATGATGGAGCTAACTTTTATGCTGATTATCTTCCAACTGGAAACTACCATTTATCATATACAGCTCAGGCAATAGCAGAGGGTGAGTTTAGTATAATGCCTGCACATGCCCAGGAAATGTATGACAGTGATATTTACGGTAAGTCACTACCATCAGAGTTAAAAGTTATTGATGATTAAAAAGTTACTTTTTTTTATCTCCATACTGAGTGTTTTACTTTTGGTATGGCTCTTTAATTTTACTCAAAATAGTATGCTCGAGTTTGATGAAGAATTATCTAGCATCTCTAAAGTCATAAAAAAACCAATCTATCTCGATAGATATTCTAAGCGTCTAAATATGACTTATGAGAATAGATGGAATTTATACGATCAAGTAGAACTTCACAATATCCCAAAGTTTTTTCAAATTGCATTTATACTCTCTGAGGATAAACGATTCTTCTCACACAAAGGAATGGATTGGTTAGCCAGAGTTCATGCTTTGTGGCAAAATGTAAGCTCTTTTGGTGTTGTAAGAGGTGCTAGTACTATATCGGAACAGGTAGTTCGTCTTTTGCATTCAAGACCAAGGACTGTAAGTGCGAGATGGATTGAAGGTTTTGAAGCAATATCTTTAGAAGAGAAGTTTTCCAAACTTGATATTTTAGAGTTTTATATAAATCAAGTTCCATATAAAGCACAGAGACGAGGAGTTGTTCAAGCTAGTAGATACTACTTCAACCGAGATATAAATACATTAAATAAAAAAGAGATGCTAGCCCTTGTTGTCCTTGTTCGTTCACCTAAATATTATGACCCTGTAAAAAACCATGAAAATCTAAACAGATCTATTTTAAATCTTGCCACTCGTCTCTATGAAAATCAAAAGATATCTAAAGAAGAACTTGAAAATATTAAGATTGACAGACTAGAAATTCAAGAAGCAAAGTCAGATTTTAACTCTCAACATTTTTTGGAGTTTATCTCTAAAAATAAGCCACAAGAGATGAGCTCAAAAATAGAAACTACACTAGATTCCCAGTTACAAAAAAAAGTACAGAGTCTTTTAGATGCAAGCATAGCAGGACTTGAGAGTAAAAATGTATTTAATGGGGCAGTACTAGTTGTAAACCATGATACAAACGAAATACTCTCTTGGGCAGTTGCAAATGCAGATGATAAAACTAAGGCTTTCTCACAAATGAATCCTGTCTTACTAAAGAGACAGCCAGGCTCTACACTAAAACCTTTTCTTTATGCAAAGGCTATAGAGATGGGATGGAGTAGCGCTACTCTTATAGATGATTCTATCTTGCAAGAGAGTGTAGGTATGGGGATGCATACTTATCATAACTATTCAAGAGGGCACTACGGACTTATAAGTCTGCGTGAAGCACTTGGTAACTCACTTAACATACCGGCTGTAAAGACTATACAGTTTGTTGGTGTAGATAATTTTCTTACTCACTTAAAAAGCTTTGGTATAAAAAGCTTATCTCAGCATCCAAATGTATATGGCGATGGCATCGCACTAGGAAACGGAGAGGTTAGTCTATATGAGTTAGTCCAAGCCTATAGTGTCTTGGCAAGAATGGGAGATTTTAAAGAGTTAAGTTACATAAAAACTTTTGAAAAAACAAATGGAAGTAGAAGAGTTTTTAGTGAAGATATCTCTAGTCTTATTGCAGATATACTAAGTGACTCAACTGCAAGAGAAAAAGAGTTTGGTATAAACTCTATACTAAATTTCCCATATCAAACAGCAGTAAAGACAGGAACATCAAGTGACTATAGAGATGCTTGGTCTATAGGCTATAACGATAAATATACAATAGGAGTTTGGTTTGGTAATTTAGACTATAAACCTATGGATAAAGTGACTGGAGGCTCAGGACCAGCTTACTTACTTAGAACAATTTTTAATGAATTAAATAGCAATAGAGAAGTAAAGAAATTATATCTAAGCCAGAGACTTAAGAAAAAAAGAATCTGTATTAAAACATCTGAAATAGCAGATGCTAGATGCGAGTCTAGAGATGAGTTCTTTTTAAATGATACCTATGAAAACAAAGCACAAGATAAGAAAGTAACGATACGCCTTATTAAACCTACAAACAATCTTTTAATAGCGATGGATCCAAGAATAGATGATGATTTAGAGTATTTTAACTTTCAAGTTAGTAAGAGTAAGGAGATTAAAAAAGTAATCTGGTATGTTAATCAAAAAGAAGTTTCTCAGACAAAAGATAGTTCTTTTTTATGGAAGGTTAAAAAGGGAAAATTTTCAGTTAAGGCAAGAGTACAAAAAAATAATGAGTCAGAGTTTCTAGATACGAAAGAAGTCAGTTTTAGTGTTTTATAGGATTTAAAAAAGAGTTTAAATCCCTGTAACTCTTTTTTTGATTTGTTTTTTATCTTCATACATTTCTTTGTCCGCTTTTGCAATAATTTCTTCTAAATCATCACCGATTTTAAACTCACTAACTCCAAAGGAAAAGCTTACATGAAAAGATGAATTAGATGATTTTAGTTTTTTAGAAATAACTTCTTCTCTGATACTGTTTAGATTAGAGATTGCTTTTGAATCAGATATGTTTTTTGGATATATTATTATAAACTCATCACCACCAAACCTTATAACTGTATATCTAGATTTTTTAAGTTGATTAGCTATAAATATGAGAACTTTATCACCTATAATATGCCCATGTGTGTCATTTATAATTTTAAAGTAGTTTAAGTCCATGATTGCTAATGTACCAGTTTCTTTAAGCGAAGAGCCATCCTCATCTAAAAGATTATCATGAAGCCATTTTCTATTGTAAGCATGAGTTAGTTCATCTCTATATATTGACTCTTTTAGTTTTTCAACTTCTTGTCTTAGTTCTTGAGCTTCTTTTAAAACTTCATTGAGAATTTTTTCATCTTTGTCTTTTATGGCATTGATCGCTTTGTTAGCATTTTTACTCAATTGAATAGCACTTTTAGAAGCTTGAGTTTGCATATCTGTTAAGTTTGAACATTCTAAAATCATCAAATCTTTTGCTACTTGTTGTTCATTATTTATATCAACTTTATGTTCAGTTGCAAACTTAGAAAAAATAGAAGCGTAGATGCTAGGTGTTACAACTGAAAGTTGATCGACAGAATTTTTTGTTTCATTGGAAATAATTTTTAAAGTTTCATTGTTTTGCATGTTCTCTCATAGTTATAAATTGTTATGTAATTATGCTCTTATTATGTTGAATAATACTTTAAATCTATACCGCTATAATCACATTCTTAAAATATGTAGGAGAGTTACTTGCCATTATCTCGTTTAAATGAACAGCAGTTCAAAGCAGCAACTTCACAAACTTCTCAAAACTTAATAATTGCATCTGCTGGAACAGGAAAAACTTCTACGATAGTTGGAAGAATTGCTTATCTTTTAAACTCAAATATTAAACCACAAGAGATTTTACTACTTACATTTACAAACAAAGCAGCTGCAGAAATGGTGACTCGTGTTGCTGAACTTTTTGGAAAAGATGTAGCATCTAAGATAGATGCAGGAACTTTTCATGCGGTTAGTTACAGATGGTTAAAAAAACAAAATAAAAAAGTAATTTTAAAACAACAAAGAGAATTAAAAACACTCTTTAGAAGTGTTTTTGAAAAACGCTCTTTTGAGCATATTGGTGCAGAGATTACTCCTTATGGTGGGAATTATCTTTATGATATATACTCTTTTTATCAAAATACAGAACTAAGTTTAAATTTTGAAGACTGGATGGTAGAAACTTATCCAGAACATGAACTTTTTTGTTTGATATATGCAGATGTTATAGATGAGTTTGAAGCTTTAAAAAGTGAATATGGCTTTTTAAATTTCAATGATTTGTTACTTAATTTTAGAAAAATATGTGAAAACAGCGACTTGGGTTATAAAGAAGTTTTGGTTGATGAGTATCAAGATACAAATGCTCTTCAAGGCACACTTATAGATGCTATGAATCCTCCATCACTTTTTTGTGTAGGAGATTATGACCAGAGCATCTATGCTTTTAATGGTGCAGATATTTCTATAATAGGCTCTTTTGCTACTAAATATCCAGAGGCAGTAGTTCATACTCTTACAAAAAACTATCGCTCAAGTTTACCTATTCTTTCTCTTGCAACAAAAGTTATAGAACACAATGAACGCATATATCCTAAAGAGTTAGAAGTAACAAGAACTGGAGCGGCAAAAGCTCCAACTCTTTTAGCCTTTGATGAGCTTTTTGACCAGTATCATGCCATCGCTGCAAAGATTAGAGATACTCAAACTCCACATGAAGAGATTGCTGTTATTTTTAGAAACAACTCTTCTGCGGATGGTATTGAAGTAGGACTTCGTGAGCTTGACATTCCTTGTAAGAGAAAAGGAGGAATAAGTTTCTTCGATGCAAAAGAAGTAAAAGCAGTTTTAGATTTTTACACTCTTTTAGTAAATGAGTCAGATATGATGGCATTTATTCATCTTTTTGAGTTTGTTCGAGGCATCGGTAGTGCAATGGCGAAAGAGTTGTACTTAGCACTTAAAACATTAGGTCATGGTAGTATATTTTATGGTTTATATGCTCCTGATGAGTCTATTAAAAACCCTTTTGAGAAAAGAAAGTTAAATCGTCAACTTGGACTTTTTGATGAGTTTTTAGAACTTGGTGCTGTTGGAAAATTTGCTAAGCTAGAATTCACGCCTAAGTTTATGAAAAATCCGATTTTAAAGCATCCAAAATTAACTAAAGATAGTGCAAGTTTTTTACATGATTTTTATCTTTTGTATAAAGATTTAAAAGGCATAAAACAACCAAGAACAGTAGTAAAAAAAATTGCAACATCTGCATGTTTTAAGTATATATTTGAGATATTATCAAACAAAAGAGCACAGTTAAAAGATGGTTCGGTTGATGAAAAACAAAAGACAGAATCTCTAAGTAGAATAAGTAGAAAAATGATGCTTTTAGAAGAGTTGTCAAAACCATATTCACAACATGAAAGATTTTTAAATGCTATGATTTTAGGTTCGTCTGATTTAACTCAAGGGGAGGGTGTAAATCTGTTAAGTGTCCATGCATCTAAGGGTTTAGAGTATAAAGAAGTTTATGTGATTGACTTAATGGATGGAAGATTTCCAAACAGAAAACTTATGCAAAGAGGTGGCTCTTTAGATGAAGAGAGGCGACTTTTTTATGTCTCTGTAACTCGTGCAAAAGATATTTTATATCTTAGTTTTGCAAAGTACGACAAGATAAAGAAAATAAATTTTATGCCATCTCAGTTTTTATACGAAGCGGGACTCGTTCCAAAAGATGAGGCATATAGAGCCTTGATTCAAAAAGAGTTGGACAAAGAGGATGAAGATTAAGTTTTCTCCACTAAAAAATTAACTTTTAATTTCCAAACTCTAAAGGCTAATTTTAATTTAAACTTTTTCATTGTTCAGCCTTATTTTCTTTAATTACTCTTTCAATTAAGTGTAATAATTTAATATATTCATTGTAAATATTTTTGAACATTCTCTTATTATTTGTAGATTTATTATATATCTGAAGTATACTTTTTGCTTTTGTGTCAAGGTTGAATTCTTCATAATTTATCAAAGTTAAATTCCTAATATCTTCTCCATTATACACATTTTTATCATCATAAATAGTAGAAGAAGGTATATAAATATAATGAATATTTTTATGCTTGGATAATTTTTCTTTTAAATTATCCAAATATTTCAAATCTTTTGTTTTTGATATGTAATGTGTGCCATATGATAATATAATGACAGGTGTATTATATTTAGACACTTCTTCAACAGAATTTTCAAGTACAAGTCTCCATGGTTTATTACATTCATGAGCCCATGTTGGAATAATAAACAAATCAATATCATTTAATGTGTCCTCAATATCTTCAAATTTTGTATATCTGCACAAATCGTAAACTGATGATAATCTTTTAGTAGGTAGTTTTTTATTGTACTTTTCTATTTTAGGAAATATCTGATAAAATTTATTATTAAAATCTGTGTAGTCTGTTCTAAAATAGTGGTCAGCATTTAAATCTATAGCTAAGTTTAGGGATGTTGATGTTTTACCAACACCTCCTTTTCTACTAAAAACGACTATCTTGAATTTTTTTAATTTGTTGAAATACTCATAATCTTGAAAGCCTAATTCTTTTGATACTGCATGAAGTGCTTGACTATGACTTAAGCTGCTATTTTTTTTAAGTAAGTTTGCTTTTTCTTTAATTGTTTTTTTTGATATAGTAGTTGTCATGTAAATCCCTTTAATTTGAATAATATTAATGTTATTGTTCTCTTTATAACAATTACCAAATTACGGATAACTTACGTTGAGTGAGTGTTGAATTCAGATTTACCATACCTTATAGAAGGTTGAGAACGATAGGAGAGCTGATGTCCTGAATGAAATTATATCTTTTGTACTATTAATTATATCTTAATGTGCATTTATGGTTATATTAAGCTTATAGAGCTTTAGTGTTGAAAGAGTTAGACAAGGAAGAAGAGTAAGCTTTACTTCTCCCTCTCTTTTATTATTATATATGACGATAATATAGAAAGTACAACATAGGTACAAAAAAAGTAAACAGCTATTTGAACTTCTGCATTTGTAAATTCATCGACACTAAGAGATAGATTTGTAAGTAATAAAGAAACAATAAACACATCTGCCATTGACCATTTTGTAATAAAATCTATATATTTAATATTTATCTTCATAAGAACACTAAAGTAAAGTGATATAGTTTTAATAATAGGTATAGCGATACTAAATAGTGTAATTACAACAGCTAAAAAATAGTTTTGTAAAATCCATAATTTCTCAACTGTACTCCAAATCCCTTTTGACTCGTACTTAAATATAGTGAATCCAAAAATTGGTAAATCTTTAAAAATTTCAACTGTCATAATTGGTGCGAATATACCAACAAACCAAGAAATAAGAGCAGCACTTAAAATTGATACTATAAAAATTTCTTTAGAAGAAAAAAAGTATGTAAGTAGTAATACTCCTAAAGCTATAAAATAAAGTGTTGTATAAAGTTGTGTGTTTTCTTTATTTATTTTTGATAACTCATGTGGTTTTTGCTCTTTAGTTTCGCCACGTATATATTCAGAAAAGTAATCTTGTATTATATTGTTTGTTTTTTGTATATAGTGGTCTATTTTATTTTCTATTTTATAGTTTTGAGCGTGAGAAGCCATCTCTTTGTCATATTTTACAGAAAATAAGTATGCTTGAAATGCCATAAAAGCAATTATTAAAACTAAAATTACAGACAATATACCTGAGGAAAGGTTTTTACTGTACATTATTACGAATTTTTCTAACTTCAATAAAATATGTGTGACCTAAATAAATCACATAAAATATTGCACCAAAGAATATAACAAATGGAATTAGTGACAAAAGATATAGAGTTAATGTTTTAAATTTTATGCTACTTCCACGAAAGTATTTTATTTGCTTGTCTTCTTCTTTTGTGCAGATGTTTGAGGCTATATCAAAAGTTATCATCTTATGAAAAAAGTAGTACAGTGGTAGATTGAAAGCTACAATATTAACAAGTGGTATAAAATAAAAAGGCACTAAAAGTATAAAAAGAAGTAACATGATAACTGCCCACTTAAATACTAAAAATATGGACTCAAATATATTTGAATATCCTATCATATCAACATCACCGTAATGTCTAAATTGAAGCTCTTTTAAAACAAAAGGTGTTAAAAAACCAATAACAATAACGGCTATAAAAATAGACATATAAAGAACAGCAAAACTACCAAGAGCGTAGATGAGAAAAGTTGCTATCCATGAAGTGATGGCATAACTCATTAAAAACTGAATTATTGCCGTACCTTCTATCATTGTGTCGAAGCTCTCTGTATGAGGGATGCCGTTTTGCATAGTTGTTTGGCTTGAGTGAACTGACATCTCTCCTAGTTGATCAACTCCAATACCTGCTACTATAAAAAATAGAACATACATTACTACCAAAGTTAGCAAAAATGGCACGATTGAATATTTTAGCATTTTAGGTGTTAGTAAGTCTTTTATACTTTGTACTATCATCTTTTACTCCAAAGTCTTTGATTTAGTTTTAGCTCATCTACTATGCCGATGGCAAGGTGTAATGTTTTTACATACTCCATCGCTATTTTATAGTTTAATAGTGAACGAAATACTGTTGGCTCAAAAAGGTCTTTATCGTAGTAGATAGCTAAATGTATATGTGAGCCTATAAATGATATGTATAGTGGATGTTTTGATTTATGTTTAAAGTCTAGCAGTTTTTTCATCAGTGAGTGAGACAGAATATATCTTGCTTCTATTTGATTGCTTGAATAAACTACAAACTCTTTTTCAAAATTATTATCATCCATTTTAACAAGTTCATCTCTTGAAAAGTTATTTGATTGTAACCAGCTTCCTATTAAGTCTCCAAAAGTGCTTTGTGCTGTATCTGGTAAGATAACAGTCTTCGCTAAAAAGTTTTTGTTAAAATCAGCTACTATAAAAAGACCTTGAAAAATTGTACTCCAACTAGTACGCCCTTTTGAATCTTTATGCTTTTTTTCGGCATGAATATCTGAAAACTCTATCTTAGTTGCATCTATATTCCCCTGAACATAATCATTTCCACTTATTCTATCAGGAGAAGAAAATAAATCAGAACGCACAAAAAATTTTTGTGGAATATGGATATCACTTGAATATGATAGACTGGAATCAATAGCACCAATAAGAGGTCTTATAACCTTTTGTTTAAATTCATTTGTATAATCTTTGATAAAAAACTTATATAAAAAACCACCAACTGCCATATATCCAATACCAATGAAGATAAGAATATCGGGACTTTGCTGTATAAAAGATGACAGTAGAAAGATTAGCGCAAGACAGATAAGTGATAATATCATTCCAATGATAATAATTTTATCTCTTAAACTTTTTCTATCTTTTTCTAGGTTTTTTAGAGTTGGGTATAGAGTTTCATAGTAAAAATCCGTTAATTCACTTGCTGTTTTCATATATTAGTTGAAAAGCTCTTTAACATTTATATTTTCCCTTTGAGCATCTGGAATATGAAAAACTTCTTTTCTTTTATAGCCAATTGCCATAGCTATAAAGTTTGAAGGAATCATTTCTATTTTGTTGTTGTAATCAGTAACAGCTTGATTATAAGCTCGTCTTGCAGCAGAAATTTGCTCTTCTACTTCATTTAGTGTAGCTTGAAGGTGCATAACATTTTCATTTGCTTTTAAGTCAGGATAGTTTTCTACTGCAATCATTATTGAGCCTAAAGCACTACTAAGCTTAGCATCTAGAGCTATTTTTTGATCATCACTTACATTAGGCTTATTCGCATCTGAACGGAGTTTTGTCACTTCACTTAGTAAAGATTTTTCATGCTCCATATATTTACTAACAGTTGCAACTAAATTTGGGATAAGGTCATAGCGTTTTTTTAGCACAGCATCTAAGCTTGCAAAGATATTTTGGACTTGATTTTTTTTAGAAACAAGTGAGTTATAGATAAAAAATAGATTGATTACAATTACTAAAAATATAAGAAATGGAATTGACATGAGAGAATCCTAAGAAATTATTTTGTAGCCTAATCCATAGACATTGTCTATGAAAAAATGCTCTTTGTTGTATGATTTTAGCATTTTTTTCTTAAATCTTGAAATAAGTTGAATTGTGTTGTTGCAATGTATGTCACTCTCTGGATAAGATTTCATAATAGTATTTTGAATCTCACAAGAAGTATGATATTTATGTGGATTTTGTATTAAAATTTTTGTTAAAGAGTGTTCTTTTTTAGATAGCTTCACTTCATCTAACAGATAGTACAGCTTTTCTTTTTTTACATCCCAATGATAAAAATCATTAATTTTAATTTTAATATTTTTTGATAGTTTTGTTATAACTCTGTTTAGAGTAGAATCTAACTCCTTTAATTTCACAGGTTTGGATAGATAGGAAAATAAGTGTAGGTTAATAGCTTTTAAAAGTTTGTCTGTATCAGTAAAAGCAGCAAGCATAATTATTTCAATATCACTATCGGTTTCTCTGATAGTAGAAGCGACATTTAAACCATTTAATTGTGGCATAGATACATCTAAAATTGCAATATCAAATTTATTTTTTTCATATAATTCTAAAGCTTGTTTCCCATTCTCAGCTACTTCTATATATTCAAAATATCTTTTAAAAATTTCTAAAAAAAAATCTCGTACTATTTTTTCATCTTCAGCATATAATAGTCTTAGTTTGCTTTTCATAATCGAATCCTAAGTTTGCTTCATGCGTATTTAACATATATTTAAACGATTTTACTTATTTTATCATTATTATTCTTTATGTTTACAATTTTTATTTATATCTTTAGCACAAGAGTAACCACTAGCCCAAGCAAAGGCAAAATTATATCCTCCTCTTTTTCCTAGTATATCAATCACTTCTCCACAAAAGTAAAGATTTTGTTTTTTTAAAGACTCCATTGTTTTAGGATTTATTTCACTTGTATCAACTCCACCACCACTAACTTCTCCATGACGAAAACCATGAGTATCACTAACCTCAAAACGCCAATTTAGCAATTCATTAGCAATTTTTTTACATTGTTTTATGTTTATATCATTTGCTTTTGCATCTATACTTAGATTCACACTTTGGAGTATGCCTTTGGCAATTTTAAGTGAAATTAGTCCTACTAAAATATCAATAATTGATAAATTTGGCATTTTTTGCATTAGCTTAGATATATGAGAAGATAATTTTTGAGCATTAAAAGATGGAAGAAGGTTTATGCAAATATCAACCTTATTACACTCCATTAAGGCTACACTCACTTTTTGGGAAATATCTAAAATTGCAAAACCAGAAATACCGTAAGATGTAAATAAAATATCACCAGAGGTAGAAATATCTTTTTTATTATTAATAAGTAGAGTTACTTTTGCGAAAGTTTTTACACCACTCATTTTAGATGCAATAGATGAGTTTAGATGAAGTTGAACTAAAGATGGGTAAGTGTCAATTATATTGTGTCCAAATTCTTTTGCAAATTTATATCCATCATCATTTCCACCTAGATGCTCGCCAGCTTGTGAACCAGTTGCTATAACAACAAAATCATGTTTTTTATAAAGATTTTTGATATCTGTTATTTTCTTATCTAGGTGAATTTTAACACCAAGACTTGTAGCATAACTAAGAAAGATAGAAAGTACACTTTTTGACTCATTGCTCAGAGGATAGCATCTGCCATCGTCTTTCACATCCAACAAGAGACCTATACTAGATGCAAAATCGCTAAATTCTTTATAACCAAAATTATTTATAGCATCTAAGCAAAAAGATGGATTTTCTCCGAAATAGTCTGTTGTATTTAAGTTTTTATTTGTAATGTTGCATCTGCCATTACCAGAGACTAGAATTTTTTTACCACACTTTGAGTTTTGTTCATAGATATCAACCTCACAAGAGTTTTTTGCACAAAATATTGCACAAATAAGTCCAGACGCTCCGCCACCTACAATCGCAACTTTTTTATTCATTGTCATCTTTGTGAGCTTCTATAAACTCAGATAGTAAAAATCTTACTGACTCAAGTGTATCAGCATAAGGTTCATCTGAGTCTATAAAATCATTTGCTACATATGTAAAAGCGTAACCACTAATGTTGCCTTTACGAAGTGTTTTTATATTTTCACCTAGAGCAATTTGGGTATATATAATTTGCGTATCATTAACTTCTATTGCCTCAATTTTTAACATGAAAGTAGTTGGATCATCACCGACAAAGGTAAATCCTGCTTTTTTAAGCTCGCTAGAAAGAATGTTTTGTATCTCATCTTTTTGTGCTTTATTTAGATAATTTACTTTAAGAGAAACATAAATGTTTAAAGGACCTACATTGTCAAGTGTGAAAAAAGAAGCACTAAAAAGTGAAGTGAAAGTAATCAAAAAGATAAAAACAAGTCTAAACATTATTTTTCATTTTGTTGAATTTTTTTAATGCTATGTCTATTTCTTGAATAAAATCACTTTTTTTCATGTAACCTAAAGATTCATAAACTCTTTTACTTGTTTTTGGATTTATAAATATAACAGTTGGAACTAGTTTTGAGTAAAATTTTGCAGGATATTTTTCTTTATCTTTGTTTTTATTTATAATAATAGGAATAAGATTTTTTTGAACCTTATTCTTAACCAAATCAGAACTTAAAGTTTTTTTCTCAAATTTTTTACACCAAGGACAATAATCGCTAACTACAACCAACATGATCAGCTTGTTGTGTTTTTTTGCTATTTTTGCAGCTGAGTTATAATCTCTTGAATAATTATTTGTAGATGCAAACTCATCTATTTGTGCAGATATTGCGAGGGTAGATATTAATAGTAATGAAATAAATATTTTCATTGATTCTCCTTAATTATTGTTCATTATCAAATTTATGAGCATCTATAAATTTTGAAATTAAACGGTTTATAGTATATATGGTTTCCTCGTACGGCTCATCTGCTTCTAGTAAAGTATCCATATAAAAAGTATATGCAAATATATCTATGTCTTGCCCTCTTGAAGCTGTGACATTTTCTCCTAAGCCTATACTTATGTGGACTACTTCTCCTTCGTCTATCTCTACAGATTTTAGTTTAACAAGAAAATTAATAGAATCAACTTTACCAAATTTAAAACCAGCTTTTTTTAGTTTGTCAGTTATATCTTTTTTAAGGGATTTTTTTTGTTTTTCATCCATGAATTCTAGCTTATTTGACATGTGTAGATGCAAAGAGTTTACATCATCAAGGGAAAAATAGTTTGCACTAAAAAGTGTACTAAAGGTAAAAAGAAGTGTGGCTAAAAATCTCATAATTTTTTCTTTTTATATGTTTTTATTACTTCATCCATAGTGTTGGAAAATGTAGTTTTTCTTGAATAACCTAAAACTCTAAGAATTTTTTCACCCGTATTTTGGTTTATAAAATATACTGTAGGTAGTAGTTTTGTGTGAAATTCTTTTGGATATTTACCAATATCTCTTTTGTTATCAATTACAACTGGTATAAAATATTGTTTAACTCTTTTTCTTATAAGTGGAGATTTTAATGCTTTTCTCTCAAATTTTTTACACCAAGGACAGTAGTCTCCAACAACGACTAGCATAACTGGTTTGTTCTGTTCCTTAGCTATTTTTAATGCGGAGTAGTAATCTCTAAAATAGCCGACTTCAGAAGCAAATTTATCAATTTTAGCAGCATTACAAAATGTAATTAATAATAGCAATGTTATGAATATTTTCATCTTTTCTCTTTAAGGTTTTATAGTATGATATTAACACAATTTACATTAAGTTACAGAGTTATGATTTTAGCCCCAAACCCACCAAGATGCTGAGGTGCATCATCAAAACTTTTAACTCTAGGGTGAGCAATAAGAAAATTTTTAACAGCATAAGATAACTTACCTGTTCCAATCCCGTGATAAACAATTACCTCGTCCCAACCAGATACTAGTGCATCTGAAATAAATTTATCTAGTACTTCTTCTGCCTCCACAGCTCTCATACCATGAAGGTCACATTTTAAACCTGCTTTTTTCTCTACATCTACTTTTATATATGTTTGAGGTTTATGATGTATATTTTTAGTAGGTTTAAGGTCTTTAGTTTTTACTCTTAGCCTCATACCACCTACTTCTATAAGGGCTTCTTTTTTATCTTTTATGGAAATTATGGAACCCTTGTTTGTTCTATATTTTATAAAATCACCAACTTTAAACTCATGGTTATGAAGAATAGTCTCTTTTTTATCAGGTGGCAATTTTAGGTTTGCTTTACTCATAGCTCTATGGATAGCTTTTGTATCTCCAGCTTTTGCTGCTGTCTTTGCCTCATTTATTGCTAAGGCATAACTACTTTTTAGCTCATTTTTTTTGGCATCTAGCTCTTTAAAAAGAGTCTCTTTTTGCTCTTTTAGGTCTAGTTCTTTAAGTCTTAATTCTTCTAGCCTATCATCTACTTTTTTATTCTTTTGTTTTAGCTCACGCTCTAGTTGTGAACCTCTTTCTATGAGAAGACTTAGTTTCTCACTGTTGTCACCGTAAACATTTTTTGCTTCTTTTACAATGCTATTTGAGATGCCATATCTACTTGCAGTTTCAAAAGCGTAACTTTTGCCGATAATGCCCTGCATAAATTCATAAGTTGGAACTCTTAGTTCTTCATCATATATTGCCGCCATAAGTTCAACATCATCACGATCAGCCATAAGAGCTGCTAGGCGTTTATGGTGAGTTGTAACTACTACTTTTTGACCTCTTTTTATAAGGTCATCTAGTATGACTTTAAATAGGGCTGCTGCCTCGTCACTATCAGTTCCAAGCTCTATCTCATCTATTCCGACAAGTGCAGATTTAAATTCAAATATCTTAGAAAATTCTTGCATGCGTCCAGCAAATGTTGAGATGTCATTTTTTACATTTTGAGGGTCGTCTATAATGGAAAGGACAGCTTTAAAACTTCCTATATGTGATTTGTTTTCATTTAGTGACATAGGAATTATATATTTTGCCATAAAAGCAGCAGCCAAGATAGACTTTAAAAGCATAGTCTTACCACCAGCATTTACTCCAGTTACCATAAGTATATTTTTACTAAAGTCAACATTTACAGGCTTTGGTTTATGTAGAGCAGGGTGAGTAAAATTATTTAAAATTATTTTGGAGTCATTTTTTGACTTTATTAGTTGCAAGTTTTTACTTTTTGCGAATAGCACTCTGGCTTGGTAGTTATCAAACTTTGTAAATTCTTTATCAATGTAGGCTATAAAAGGTTGTATTTCACTTAAAACAGATGAAAACTCTTTTACATAAGTATAAAAGATAGCTTCTCTTTCTTGTTCTATATATCTTATCTGCTCTTTAGCTTTTAAGATGCTATCAGGTGATACATAAAAAAAACCACTGCTACTTCGTCCAATTACTGCACCTTTTAGTACATGGTTGAAGCCACCGCGAACTAAAAGACATTCTTGGTCATTAACATAGTGAATCTGAGTATCTACTAAGTAACCTGCTAGTTTGGAGCTTGACATCATTCTTTTAATAGAGCTATTCATATTATTTTTATGCTCTTTTATCCTAGCACTAAGTCCAAAAAGTGTCTGGTCTAAATTTTCTTCAAACTTACCATCATTTGTAAAGTATTTTTCTACATCATGAAACTTTTCGTGAACTTCAAATTTACTCATCCATGCACCAATGATGCCTTCAATTTCACGATTTTTAAAGTAACGAAAGTATCTTACAACTTTTACTATTTCAAATATCTGTTCAAAGTTAAGTACACCTCTCTTTTTTAAATGTCCTTTTATATTGTGAAAGTCTATTACTTTAGGAGGGGCTTTAAACTCTATCTGGTCTAATGCCTTGATATAACGAAAGTGTAGTTCCTGATCACCCTCTATATATAAAGAACTTTGGCGTGAAAAGAAGCTTTTAAATTGTTCTATATGTTCACTTAGGTCTAGTTGATTTATTAGTAATTCTATTTTAGAAGTTTTATCAGTTGCCATATTTTATTATTTTACCTATTAGTTGCTTTTATATTTACAATTTTAGCTAAATTTTGATTATTAAGAAGTTTAAGTTGGAGAGTTTTGAAAATAAATATTTGAAAGGTATTGAGCAGAAGATCTGCTCAATAGAGAAAGATTACAGACCTGTAACGTTTTCTGCTTGAGGACCTTTTTCGCCTTCACCAATTTCGAAAGTAACTTTTTGACCTTCGTTTAGTGAAACACGATCGTAACCATTGCTATTAACTTGACGGAAATGTACGAATACATCTTTACCACCATTCTCTTGCTCGATAAATCCGAAACCTTTTTCGCTGTTGAACCATTTTACTGTGCCGTTTACTAATGCTGCCATTGTAAATCCTTTGTGTTTTAATACACCCTTGTAACAAGGTGGTTGAAAATCTAATATAAAGTCTAATTTTTAGATGAATTTAACTGTTAACAAGGAGTTACCAATACAAAGTCGACTAAAGATGTAACTAGAATCATCTTTCATTGGCCGTATCATATCTAAAAAATCCAAAAAGTGTTGTTAAATATTGCTATTTAGCTATTCGCAACTAGAAGCACTAATCATTTGCCCATAATTTGGGGTATTTTCCTTACCTATGAAAGTGTATGTTCCGATACTAATCGTGTAGTTTTTATTATCAACATCGATGCCATTACATTTTACAGTTTTGTTTTGATTAAACTTCATTACAACGGTTAGCATTTTTTCTCTTTGAGAACTACTGTATATGTTAAATGCAATAGCACTTAGAACAACTACAGAAATTATAATAGTGATAAGTGCTTTTTGTTTTTTTGTAAGTTCGGTAAAGTAATGTAGAGCTAAAAAGAAAAGCCCTGCAATTATAAGTCCAGCTATATATGCCATATTATGCGGTTCCCCTAATTTGGTAAGTTATATCTCCTGCTCCAAAACCAATGATAAGACCTTTGTCTAAAGTCTTTAGCGTCTCTTGGTTCTTAATAACAGTTATATTGTTGTTTGCTCTTTTGATTTTGTCTGCCATGATTAAGTTGTAATGTTTGAAGTTCTCTTTGAAGTCAATATCACGAGGAGTTTCCCCAGCTGACCACACAGGGAGTATTATTAGTTCTCCCACACCTTCAAAACATTTTATAAATTCTTCAAGATTATCAATTGTACGAGAGTATTTATGTGGTTGCCAGATAGCAGTAATCTTATTAAAACCTTTGAGTTGTGCATACTCTCTTACAGATTCAAAAGTAGCTTTTATTTCTGTTGGATGGTGACCATAATCATCTATGATAACACTATCAGATTCAGACCCGACAATATCAAAACGCTTTTTGATTCCCTTAAAGGTAAGAAGTTTAGTCCTTATCTCTTCTATATCCATAGATTCGTTGGCAGCTAAAATAGCAAGAGATGCATCTAGAGCGATGTGCTTGCCAAATCCCCATACATCAAATAAACCTAAATCTCTAAGAGTAAATCTTGTGTGAGGTTCGTCATCTATAAGTACAAATTCTATATTTGTGATATCCGTAGTAGGATATAACCAGTTGGCCTCTACATCATCTTTTAAAGTGCTTAAAAATGGGTCTTCTGCATTTAATACACGAAATGGGGCAGAGTTAATAAAAGTTTTATATGAGTCATAAAAAAGCTCATAATTGTAATCATAATATTCCATATGCTCAGGTTCAGCATTGATAACTATTGCACAATGAGGATTTGAGTTGATAAAACTTCCATCACTTTCATCAGCTTCAAATAGTAACACATCACTTAGTTCGTCATATCTTACATTTGAGCCAAATGCTTTTGATTCCGCACCTATAATAGCAGAACCTTCCATGATAGCGGTTAGTATAGCTGTTGTAGTGCTTTTACCGTGAGCACCAGCAACTGAGTATACTTTTGAAGTGTTAAGTATTCGAAGTAGAGCTTCACGACGAGCGAGTACTTCTATACCTTTCTTTTTCGCTGCTATGATTTCTGGATTATCAGGACGAATGATTGCTGAGTGAATTACTAAATCTTGAGAGGTTATAGCATCCCCACTATGTGCAATAGAAACTTCTATGCCTAAATCACGAAGTTTTTTAGTAATGATAGTGTCAGAAATATCAGAACCACTAACCTCATGTCCTTTGTAATGCATGTATTGTGCTAAACCAGAGATTCCTATGCCACCAATACCGATAAAATGAATTTTCATATATTATTCCCCCGCTATTTGGGCATTATCAAGCAATTTTTGTGCCTCTTTTGTAAAAACACTTATGTAAAATGTTCCCTCATCTTGAGTTGCTTCTATATTTGCAATATTATCCATAAAATCGTCTAAAGATATGCTTTCTTTAGATGCGATCCAGTGAAACTTTAGTGCAGAAGAAAATTTTTTATCATTTGATAATCCACTAAGAACTTCAAAAAGGGCAGACGCGTCTGTGATATTGTTGGCATGGTAATATTCCATAGCATATTCATACAAAGCTCTTAAAGTTGCAAAGTCTTGTACTTCTTGCATATCCATAACTCTTGGAGATTCAAGAGCATCTGTTAATCTCTCTAATGCCATATCTAATATATTTGTATAAAAAGCACCAAGTGTGTCCTCGTCAAACATATCAGAAGCTTTTTGTTCTAGGGTATATAAAGAAGCTATATCAGAGTTTGATTGAGCTTCTAATACTTTACTTTTTAATTCTTCTATATTACTTGGCATCTAAGCATTCCTTAATTCTTTTTAGGGCATCCGTTGTTTTGTCTTCACTCTCAACTAAAGCAATTCGCACAAAATCTTTTCCTGGATTTTTACCATTAGCATCTGTTCTAGCTAAAAATTCACCGGGAAGAACTTTTACATTGTAATTTTGATAAAGTTTTTTTGTAAATTCTATGGGTTTATCAACTTTTAACCAGATATAAAAAGTTGCTTTTGGAATTTCTATTTTTAGTATTTCTTTTGCAATTTCAAAGTTCTTTTTATAAATTTCTCTTGATGCTTGTACATGTTTTTCATCACTCCAAGCTGCAGCAGCTGCACTTTGAAGAGGAAGGGGAGAAGCACAACCGATATAAGTTCTGTACTTCATATACTCTTTTAATATGTTTTCATCTCCTGCTATAAAGCCTGAACGAAGACCTGGCGCAGATGAGCGTTTTGAGATAGAGTTAATTACTAAGATATTTTTAAAGCTAGTATTTCCAACATGCAACGATGCTTCAAGTAGAGATGGCATTTTTTCATCAGTATATAGTTCGCTATAACACTCATCATTTAGTAAAACAAAGTTATGCTTTAAACTCAAGTACACCCATTCGCCAAGTTCATCAAGGCTAAGTGTAGATGTTGTTGGGTTATTTGGAAAGTTTAAGATGACTAAGTCACATTGGCTTAATTCATCTTCATTTATCTTTGGTTTAAAGTTATTGCTAGCATCTAGGCTTAGATGGATTATTTTTGATTTTGTAGCAATCGCTGCACCTTCATAAATTTGATAAAAAGGATTTGGAAAAGCGATAGTTGAATTTTCTTTGCCAAATAGTAAAAATTGAGGAAAGTTAAATAGCACTTCACGAGTTCCAAAAGTAGGAATAATTTGTTCATCTTTTAAATCAACACTAAACCTTTTTTTGAAAAAACCTCTTTGAGCAGTTCTAAGTGATATTTCACCAGAAGTTTTAGGATATTTTTTAAGTAAATTAGAATTGTTACAAAGGGAATCTTGAATGAACTTTGGAGTTTCAAATTGTGGTTCACCGATAGTTAAAATAGCAGGATTGTAGTTTTTGTTTGGTTCTATATGTTTTAGTAAATCATTTAACTTCTCAAATGGATATGGTTGAAATATCATAGTATTAGTACCTTCTTATAATCTCGATATTATAGCTTAAAAGCATTAGAAGCACTTTAACGATATACTAGGGAAAATAAAATGGAGATAAATATGAAAATAATAGTTTATGTAGTTTTGGCATTTTTATTAGTTGGCTGTAGTGAAGATGCAAAAAAAGAAGTAAAGCAAGTACAAAAGATTGAAGTACAAAAAGTGACTGAAGTAAAAAAAGTTGAAGAAAAAGTAGCGGTTACTCCACAAGCAGTAATTATTCAAAAAGTATTGACTTCTGTTCCTAAAGAAGAGGTAAAAGAGGTTGTGGCATCTATAGATGCTGCTTCACTTTATAAAAGCTGTTCAGCTTGTCATGGGGCGAAAGGTGATAAACCTGCTCTAGGAAAATCAAAATTGATTCAAGGATGGATGGCATCTAAGGTTACAAACTCACTAAATGGATATAAAGATGGAACTTATGGCGGAGCTATGAAGAGCATTATGAAAGGTCAAGTATCTAAGCTAGATGATGAGCAAATCAAAGCTCTTTCGGACTATATTTCTAAGCTTTAGGAAGTGTGAATTTTTGAGTTATTAACTCACCATCTTGGTTAAAAAAAAGATAGTAAAGTGTGTCTTTTTTAACGCTAAGACCTGCTAGAAATCTAAGTGCTAAGTTTGCTTGTAGAGATGCTATGTGCATAACTATTGGTGCTGCGATTCCTGCTGGAGTTTTTTTGATGATTTTAAAGGCATCCGTAAAAGAAGACTTATCTATGAAACAAACTTGCCCATGAAAAGCCTCAACACTTCCATACAACCAAGGCATATTTATACTTTTTGCATAGGCGTTTATATCCCCGCGAGTTGGAAGATTATCTGTAGCATCTATGATTAAATCTACTTCTATATTTTTTTTGCTCCACTCTTCAAAGTTACACTCATGAGCGATAGCCTTCACATAGGGGCATCTTTCTTCTATGATTTTTGCATTGATTGTAGCTTTATTTTTGCCTTCATCACCAACTTTAAAAGCTATTTGTCTATGGATATTGTGCAAAGAAACTTCATCAAAGTCAACCATATGAATTTCGCCAATACCACTAGCTCCAAGTGCAAATGCTAAAGAACTTCCAAGACCACCTGAGCCAATAACTGCTATCTTTTTTGTTTGTAAATTTTGTTGTGTTTCTTCGCCCCAAAGTTGTATCTGGCGATGGAAATATTTCATCATTATTGAGCCTTTATTAAAAAAAAATTATAGCACAAAAAGGTTAAACACACTATTTTTGGAGTGTGTTTATAGTACTAAGTATGCCTTCTTTTCTAGGTTTATATTCTATAAGAAAGTCACCTTTTACTTTTCCTTTTGAGAAACTACTTCTATATCCAAATCCCTCAACCATAAATCTTGTCTTTTGTCTCGCATCTTCAGTATTCCAATTTTCATACTCTACTCTATAAAGGGCACTATATATTTGTGCTCTCCCTGTTCCATGATAGCAGTGTATTAAAATTGGATAGTTGTCTTTGTTATCAAGAACTTCAAAAAACTTAGTAAGAGTCTTTTTATTTGGTACTTGTCCTGATGGTATATTTACATGTTTTATGTTTAGATTGTTCTTTTGATTTATCTGATTAATAGCATTATCTTCTTCATCTATATTTTTTTGTTTTGCTGGATTAAGTGCATCTTGAACACCAGGGTCCATTAAGTCTATAACAGTTTTAATATTATATTTTACAAGATAGCCTTCAAGTTTCTCAGGTTTTATTAGACCTGATTTATAAACCTTGTCTTTGCTAATCACTTCAAAACGGTAGTCAAAATGTACATGATATACATAAAAAGTAGCTAGTATTACAACTAATATAAGTGAAATTTTAAATATTTTTTTCATGATTCTCTCCTTTTTATTATATCTTTGAATCCCCATGTCCGTCTTGTTTGAACTACTTCACTGTGAGACATCTCTACTAACATTAGTTCTTCCTTGTTTCCAAGATGAGATAATAACTCTCCATTTGGAGATGCTAGTATGGAGTCTCCATAAAATTTCCATGAAAATTCTTCTTGGGTATATTCACCTATTCGGTTTGCTCTAAGAATGTAGCAGTTATTTGTAAAAGCACGAGAAAGTATAAGAGTTTTCCATCTCTCAAAAGAGTCAAAAGTAGATATGCTTGGGAGTAAGATAGCATCTACATTTTTTTGTGAAATTTGTGCAAATATTTCATCAAAATGAATCTCAAAACCGCTGATAATCGCAAACTTAAAGCCATCAACTTTAAAAACTAGCGGTGATTTAATAACATCGATACTGTTTGAAAAGAATTTTTCCTCATTCCAATGTGAGTAGTTTATAAGGATTTGTTGTTGATAGTAAGCAGTAGATGATGGAGCAAACTTAGCAACTGTTTTATAAACTTTTTTCTTCTTTACAATAACTAAAGGTGCAACGATTGTCATATTGTAAGTAGAAGATAGTTCTTTAAGTATTTTAATCTGGTGCTCGGCTTGTTCTTTTATCATAGAAATTGACATATTTTGTAACTCTTTGAAAAAAGGGTTTAATATGTACTCACCAAGCAGAAGAACTTTTACATTTTTTGTATGAGCAATTCTTATGTAATTGTAAAGTTTTGTACTACTCATGCCTTGAGCGCTAAGTTGTAGTACAGCACAACGCATTAGTTATTCTTTATTTCGTTAATTTTTATGACAGCTGTTTCGAGAATTTTTTGAGCATCATTTAACTCTTTGATTCCTTTTTCATATTCTTTTACACTATTTTGCAAAGTAATATCAGGTTTCATCAAGTTTTCCAATGTCTTTTTAGCACTTGTTAGTTTTGTTTCAAAATCTGGTGTTTTAGCCATCTAATGCATCCTTTACATATTTTTCAAATTTTTCTAACTCTACTAAAAAAGCGTCATGACCATAACCGCTATCTATGTCAATATAGTTATAGTTGTTGTTACCAATCTCACTTAAAGTATCAGCAATTTTTTTCATCTCTATATTTTTAAAAAGTAAATCATCTCTAAAGCTAATCAGATGCATACTTGAAGTTACTTTTTTAAGAGCCTCTTCAAGTGAGTCAAAACCTCTTGCTAAATCAAAGATATTAATAGCTTTAGTTATGTAAAGATATGCTAAAGGGTCAAACCATTTTGTAAAATTGTAACCATTGTACTCTAAATAAGACTCAACTTGAAACTTTCCAAAAAGTTCATAAAGTCCATCTGTTCTTTTATACTCACGACCAAACTTAGTAGCCATAGACTCAGGGGATAAAAAACTAATATGACCAGCCATACGACCAACAGCCATACCTGATAAGCCTTGCTCTTTTATAACTTCAGGGTCATAGTAGCCTTGTTTAAAATCAGGGTCTTTTAAGATAGATTCTTGAGCTACCTTGTTAAAGGCTATTGCCCAAGGTTGTGTTGCGTGAGTTGCGGCTAAAGCGATGATTTTATTTGAAAAGTTAGGATAGTGAACTGCAAAAGCGAGAGCTTGCATCCCTCCCATAGAGCCACCTACAACTGCGTGAACTCTATGAATATCAAGTCTGTCAAAAAGTATGCGTTGAGCTTTTACCATATCTTTTATAGTAACAACTGGAAATTTGTAGCGATAGTGTTCGTGCTGAGGGTGTTGCATACTCATAGGACCTGTTGAACCAAAGCAACTACCTATGACATTTGAGCAAATTACAAAGTACTTATCTGTGTCTATTGCTTTGCCAGAACCGATAAAACCATCCCACCAACCAGCTTTAGTTTCATTTTCATAGATGCCAGCTGCATGGTGAGAACCTGTAAGTGCATGACAAACTACAACCACATTGCTTTTATCGTCATTTATTTCACCGTATGTTTCATAAACAATATCATAAGGTTCTAAAATACGACCACTCTCTAAATAGAGAGGGTTTGTAAAATGCTCTGTATGTATTTGTAAGTTTAAAGGCAAGTTTGCAGTTCTCCGTAAAATAATAGTAACATTTTAGCGAAAATGACTTAATACTACTTTTTATGCCTCTAAAGCTTGTTTAATGTCTGCGATTAAATCTTTTATTGATTCTAATCCAGCTGAAATTCTGATAAGTCCAGAAGGAACACCACAAGCTTTTAATTCTTCTTCATTTAACTGTTGATGAGTTGTAGATGCAGGGTGCGTAATGATTGATTTTGAATCACCAATATTTACAACTAAAGAGTAAAGTTCAGTAGCATCTACGATTTTAGTAGCTATTTCTAAAGAGTCAACTTCAAAACTTAAAAGTCCACTACAAGCTCCATTGTCAAAGTGTTTTTGAGCATTGGCATAGTTTGAGTTACTTTTTAAACCAGGATAATTTACTTTATTTACTTTTGGATGTGCTTCTAAAAATTCGGCTAGTGCTAAAGCATTTGCCGAATGCTCCTTCATGCGAAGAGATAGTGTTTCTGTTCCTTGAATAAATAACCAAGAGTTAAAGGGAGATGGAACTGCACCAATATCTCTAAGAAGCGAAAGCCGAGTTCTTAAAGTAAAAGCAGGAAGAGGTACATCTACATACACCAACCCATGGTAAGAAGGGTCTGGCTCATTAAACTGAGGGTATCTTGGATTTGCTTTTAGTTTTTCTAAAAGACCTTTTCTCTCAACTAAAATACCACCAATAGCAAGACCTTGACCTGTTGTGTACTTAGATGTAGAGTGAACAGATATATCTGCTCCAAACTCAAAAGGACGGCATAAAACAGGAGTGGCTACAGTATTGTCAACTACAGTAAGTATGCCATGTTTGTTAGCGATAGTAGTAATCGCCTCAATGTCAGCAACATCAATACTAGGATTTGTTAAAGACTCAAAAAAGATAACTTTTGTTTTGTCGTCTATGAGTGCTTCTATCTCACTTGGATTTTGAACATCAAAAAATCTTGATTCAATTCCAAAGCGTTTAAGAGTATGAGAATTCAGTGTAAGACTTCCACCATAAAGTTGTCTAGCGCATACAATATTATCACCAGCCTCAGCAGAGTTAGCAATAGCGTAAAAAATAGCACTCATGCCACTTGCTGTAGCAATAGCAGCTTCTCCACCTTCTAACTCAGCAAATCTTTTTTCAAAAACATCTGTTGTAGGATTATTTAAACGAGTGTAAATGTTACCTAATTCTTTAAGTGCAAATAAATTTGCAGCGTGCTCAACATCACGAAACTCATACGCAGTCGTCATATAAATAGGAACTGCCATAGTTCCTTGAGAGTCTTTTTCATATCCAGCATGTAGTGCTTTTGTTTGTAAATCCATTGTTTCTCCAATGTTATAAAATATTTTAATGATTTTATCACAAAATACTTAATGTATCAATTTATTGAATATAGACAACTTCAAACATCGCTAAGTCAAAACTTATAAATTGTCTTTTTATTTCTTTCTTTGTCAAGTTTGGGAATACTAATTTAGAGTTAACGGCGGGGCTAAACTCCACTCTTGAATTTGGTACCTTACCCCTTATCTCTTATATTGTTGATATTGAAATATTTCATTTTCCTGGAGTTTGATCAATTAATTGAACACTTTGATCTTTCATGTGCATTTCATTATATGGACCAGCAGGAAGAGTATAAATTATTCTTCTATTCGCAGTATGTGCATGTTGTACATAATCAGCAGTTGCTGTATTTACAGCTGATAAAATTGCTTTTGTTATTAAGCCAACAATTCCTCCACCTGTATCTCCACCACTTAAGTCTACAACAACTGTACCAGTATATTTCCATAACTCTTCAGATGTCTTAGTTGACATGATTTTAGCTTCTATTGATATAGTTAAGTTTGAAGCAAGTATCATATATGAAACATCCCATTTTTTAATCCTCGTAAACAAAACTGTATCAGCACCAAAATATTCGTAGTATTTATCAAGAGGCATATTATATAAAATCTCAGTGTCATA